>NZ_JBNYXM010000030.1:0-71769 GCF_051380665.1 Janthinobacterium lyxosi | reverse complement strand
GACCATAGCAAGTTGGTCCCACCCCTTCCCATCCCGAACAGGACCGTGAAACAACTTTGCGCCGATGATAGTGCTGCAACCAGTGTGAAAGTAGGTTATCGTCAGGCTTGTTATTCGAAAAAACCCCCATCGGTGATCCGGTGGGGGTTTTTTTACGTCCGCTGGATTGAGCGATACCAGCGCTTGCCGGGTTTTTGAAAGGGATATCTTGTCTGCTTTGCATACACTGGAACAATTACGCGCTGGTCAACTGGCCGGCGTGCGCCGTCTGAAGCTGTCCTGCGGCTTGACCGACTTCCCACGCGAGATCTTCGATCTGGCCGATAGCCTGGAAATCCTTGATTTGTCCGGCAATGCGCTGTCTTCCCTGCCCGACGATTTGCCGCGCCTGCACAAGTTGCGCATCATTTTTTGCTCGGACAACCTGTTTACCACCTTGCCAGGCGTGCTGGGTTCCTGCCAGGAACTGAGCATGATAGGCTTCAAGGCGAACCGCATACGCCACGTACCGGCCGCAGCCTTGCCGCCCAGGCTGCGCTGGCTGACCCTGACCGACAATGCCATCGAATTCTTGCCCGATGAGCTAGGCAAATGCCGTGAATTGCAGAAACTCATGCTGGCAGGTAATTGTCTGAGCCACTTGCCCGCATCCCTGGCAGATTGCCGCCAACTGGAGCTGGTGCGCATTGCCGCCAACCGTTTTACGGCGCTGCCCGACTGCCTGCTGTCTTTGCCGCGCCTGAGCTGGCTTGCGTACGCGGGCAACCCGTTCACGGAAGTGCGCGAATTGGCGGCCCTGACCGATGCCGGCGCGGCAGGTGTGGCTTGGCAGCGCCTGGAGTTGGCGCAGCAGCTGGGCGAGGGCGCATCGGGTGTGATTTACCGTGCCCGCCTGGATGGGCGAGTTGATGTCGCTGTCAAAGTGTTCAAGGGGGCGATGACCAGCGACGGCTTGCCGCGCAGCGAAATGGCCGCTTGTGTCGGCGCGGGTGCGCACGCGGGCCTGATTCCCATCCTGGGTACCCTGGACGGCCATCCGCAAGGGGCGCCTGGACTCGTCATGCCGCTCATCGATGCTGCTTTCGGCAATCTGGCCGGGCCACCGAGCCTGGCCTCATGCACGCGTGATGTGTATGCCGACGGTGCGCGTTTTGACGCGCCGCAAGCGCTGGCGATTGCCCATGGCATCGCCTCGGCCGTGTGCCAGTTGCATGCGCGCGGCATTGTGCATGGCGATTTGTATGGCCACAATATCCTGCATGCGGATGGTGGCGCCTGCCTGCTGGGTGATTTTGGCGCGGCGTCCATGTTTGTGCCCGGCTCGCGGCAAGGAGACTTGCTGCAGGGCATAGAGGCGCGCGCCTTTGGCGTGCTGCTGGGCGAGTTGGTCGTGCATGGTGCAACGCCCTTGCCCGTCTTGCAGGCTTTGCAGCAAGCTTGCCTGCAAGAAGAAGTGTTGCGGCGGCCCAAGTTCGACGTGATCGAACGGGCATTGCTGGAAATGCTCCAGGCATAAAAAATGGCGCAGCCTTCGCAGGCTGCGCCATTTTCAGTTCAGGCTGAGAATATTCAGCCCTGGACTTTTTTTTCCGGCAGGGCGATCTGGTTGTCGACACTGAACTGGTAGTCCTTGAAGACGTGTTCGGCCGTCAGGATCTGGTATTCGCCGTTGTCGAGCTTGTGCGTGGTGTCCTTCAGGCGATACGTGTAATGGCCGCAGGTCCAGCAGTTGAAGTTGCGCATGTGCGTGCACAGGCAGGTCTTGTCCATCACGACGACGGTTTTTTGCTCGGGATGGGCCGCCACTTCGCGGTTGTACGAGTTGATATAGGCGCAGTTGCCCGTCGCGTCGAGCAGATAGCCATACGATTCGCAGCCTGGGCGGATGCCGGCGCCGATGGCGGGCGTGTTTTTCAGCATGCGCATCGGGTAGCCCGTCGGCGAGACGCCATTGACGATGATGTCTTCTTCCGAGGCCTTGTAGTATTCCTGCTTGACCTTGTTTGGCAAGCCGCATTCCTCGGTGACGGTAAAGCGCGTCGCCACTTGCACGCCAGCCGCGCCCGCTTCCAGGAAGGAGACGGCATCGCTACCCGTGAAGATGCCGCCAGCGGCGATCAGCGGGATGTCCAGCTGTTCCGTTTTCAGGTAGGCCAGCAGTTCCGCGGTAATCGTGTGCAGGTCGTAATTGGCCCAGTCCATGCCAAAACCCAGATGGCCGCCGGCCAGCGGACCTTCGACGATGATGAAGTCGGGCAGGCGGTCCAGCTTGGCGTTCTTGCGCAGGAAAATCTGCAGGGCGCGCACGGACGAGACGATGATGCCCAGCTTGGCATCACGGAAACGTGGATGGTCGGCCATCAAGGCAAACGAGCCGAAGTGCAAGCCGGCCGACAGGGTGATGCCGTCGATGCCGGCGTCCAGCGCCGCATTCAGGCGCACGCGCAAGGTTTCGCGGGGGCCGTTCATGGTCAGCTTTTCCATGCAATTGACGAAAATCAAGCCATCGCCTTTTTTCGCTTCCATGGTGCGGCCGATATGCAGGCGCTGTGCTTCGGCCAGGCGGCCCAGGTCGAATTGCACCACGGCCTTGTCGCTATTATTGATGTTGAACTTGTACAGTTTCGTCTTGTCTTTGACGAAGGTGGTGTCGAAACGACGATCCGACACGTCTTCCACCATGGCATCGGAGATATGGCCGATACCGTTCAGCCGGGCCGCTTCCAGGGCCAGCTCCGACGTGGAAATATCCACACCCATTCCGCCTATCATGATGGGCACATATTCTTTTTTGCCAAATCGCAGGCGGAAATCATCAACACGTTTCATTGCTATCCTTAGACTACCGTGGTTATCACTGAGCCAGATGTACGGTCAAGCCCGCAGCCGGTCAGGCGCGCGGGCGCATGTAGCTGTGCGCAGCTTCAATTCTACCCCAAGCGGGCAGGCTCTCCGGGGCAGCTTGCCACCATGCCGGTGCAAGCGCGTGCCGGATCGCGCGCTTCATCGAAATTAATCGCGGAAATTGTTAAATTCCAGCGGCATGTCGGGCACGTCCTTGCGCAGCATGACCATGGCCGCCTGCAGGTCGTCGCGCTTGGCGCCCGTGACGCGCACGGCTTCGCCCTGGATGCTCGCTTGTACTTTCATCTTGCTGTCCTTGATGACACGCACGATTTTCTTGGCATCATCCGATTCGATGCCATTCTTGATCTTGATGATCTGCTTGACCTTGTCGCCGCCGATTTTCTTGATGTCACCTTCGTCGAGGAAGCGCACATCGACCTTGCGTTTGGTCAACTTGTTGGTCAGCACGTCGCGCACCTGGCTGAGCTGGAATTCCGAATCCGCAAACGCAGTCAATTCGTTTTCCTTGTGTTCGACGCGGGCGTCGCTGCCCTTGAAGTCGAAGCGCGTCGTGATTTCCTTGTTGGATTGCTCGACGGCATTCTTGACTTCGATCATATCGGCTTCGGAGACTACATCAAATGACGGCATGGTCTGTTCCTTTCGTGTTAGAGCGAGCGCGCTGGCAGCGCGCCGGGCGCGCGCATTCTTTGCAAAATGGCACAGCCTCGTTAAAGATGCGACATTTTAACGGACAACGGACGGCCTGCCCTTGTCTTGCGCTGGTTTTTTGTCGGTTTCACTCTATAATCGAGCAAAATAATCGCTATCCCTTGTCTGCAGAGCTCACCATCGAACACAATTACTCCCTCCAGCGCCTGAATACCTTCGGCATCACGGCCAATGCGGCCGCCTACGTACGCATCACTTCGCAGGCCGAATTGCAGGCCGCGCTGCAAGATCCCGCACTCTCCGCCATGCCGCGTTTGATACTGGGCGGCGGCAGCAACATCGTGCTCACGGGCGACTTTCCCGGCGCCGTGCTGCACATGGCCACGCGCGGCATGCGCCTGGCGCAGGCGGATTTCGAAACCATCCTCGTCACGGCCGCCGCCGGTGAAAACTGGCACGATTTCGTGCAGTGGACCCTGGCGCAAGGCGTGGGCGGACTGGAAAACCTGTCGTTGATTCCCGGTACGGTAGGCGCGGCGCCTATCCAGAATATTGGCGCGTATGGCGTTGAAATCAAGGATTATCTGCATAGCGTGAGCGTCATGCACAGCGCCAGCGGCATCGTCTTCGACATGGATCGCGACGCTTGCCGTTTCGCTTACCGCGACAGCATCTTCAAGCAGGCCGACGGACGCGAGCTGATCGTGCTGGAAGTGACGTTTGCCTTGCCGGCCCAGTGGCAGCCGAATTTGCGCTACGCGGAACTGGCGCAGGCCTTGGCCGAGCGCAATCTTGCCGAACCGACAGCGCAACAGGTGGCCGAGACGGTGATGGCGATTCGCCGGAGAAAATTGCCGGATCCGGCCGTGATCGGCAATGCGGGTAGTTTTTTCAAGAATCCCGTGGTGTCACGAGAGCAATGTCTTGCTTTGTTGGAACGTTTCCCCACCTTGGTACACCATGCGCAGCCCGATGGCACGGAAAAGCTGGCGGCCGGCTGGCTGATCGATCAGTGTGGCTGGAAGGGAAAAAACCTGGGGCCCGCAGGAGTGTATCCCAAGCAGGCACTGGTTCTGGTGAATAATGGCGGCGCTCGTGGCGCGGACATTACCCGACTGGCGGAAGCGATACAGGATGATGTAGAGGCGAAATATGGCGTGCGCCTGTCGCCCGAGCCTGTGTTTGTCTAATCAAGCGAAGTGGCAGACATAATCCAGTGTCTCGATCGTTTCAATATCAAAATGGCTATTGCCCGCTATCTTGAATTCCTGGCCCGCGCCGTAGCTGTTCCATTCTGTCGCGTCTGCCAAGCGTACCTTGCACAGGCCGCCGACGATTTCCATCGTTTCCGGCGCGCCCGTGTTGAAGCGCAACGATGACGCGAAAATCACGCCCACGCTTTTCTTCGTGCCATCGGCCAGGATGACGTTGTGCGAGATGCATTTGCCGTCAAAGTAGATATTCGACTTCTTGACGACGCTGACATTGTCCAGTTGTGTGCTCATGCTTCACTTTCCTTGCTGTTAAAAATCATTCCTGGACGTCATCGGCGCTCAGCACGCTGTTGCGTCCGCCGCGCTTGGCCGCGTACAGGGCCTGGTCGGCGCGGTTGATCAGTTGCTCGACCGTCGAGACCGGCGAAGGCACGATGGTGGCCACGCCGATCGAGATGGTGACGATGCCCGTGCTTGCCGCCGGGTTCTCGATCTGCAAGCCCTCCAGGTGGCGCCGGCACGCTTCGGCGATCAGCAACGCGCCGGCCGCTTCCGTTTCGGGCAGGATCAGGGCGAATTCCTCGCCTCCATAGCGAGCCGCCAGGTCGGCCGGGCGCTTCAAATGTTCCGTCAGTACGGCTGCGACCTTTTTGAGGCACAGGTCACCCGCCAGGTGGCCAAAGTGATCGTTATAGCTTTTAAAATGGTCGATATCGCAAAATAGCAGGCTCAGCGGCGTCTTGTCGCGCTGGCCCCGCTGCCATTCGAATTGCAGGGTTTCATCGAAGCGGCGGCGGTTGGCGATGCCCGTCAAGCCATCGAGGGCGGCCAGTTTCTGCAATTCAATATTCGCGTCGGCCAGATTTTTTTGGCTTTCGCGCAGGAAACGAAATGCCTGGTCGCGTTGCAGGCGGCTGATATGGGCCGCCGAGTGGTAACGTATGCGCGCCAGCAACTCCAGGCGGTCCGGCAGTTTCACCACATAATCGTTGGCGCCGACGGTAAAGCTGTGGGCCTTCAGTTTCGGGTCATCCTTGGCCGACAGTACGATGACGGGCACATGCGCCAGCGCCGCGTTTTCGCGGTACAGTTGGATCAGCGCGAAGCCGTCGATGCCCGGCAGCACCAGGTCTTGCAGGATGACGGTCGGTTGCAAGCGCAGCGCCATGTCCAGCGCCTGCGTGGCGTCGGTCACGTAATGAAACTCGATATCCTGCTGGTCGCTCAGCATGCGCCGGATTGCCTCAGCAATGATCAATTGGTCGTCCACCAGCAGCACGCTGACCTTGAATTCGGTCAATGCGGGCTCATGCAGGGTGAGACTGGAGGAAAATTCTGGCATTGCATTCTTTTCAGATGTTAGGGGAGGACTCCCCCCCATTGTTGATTTTTGCGCCCAGGCGGTTGCGCAGGCTGGCGCCTATTCTATCCAAGGGCAGGATTTGCTGCGCCGCATCGAGTTCGGCCGCCGCGCGCGGCATGCCATATACGGCACTGCTGGCCTGATCTTGCGCTATCGTCGTCTTGCCCGCGCGGCGCATGGCCAGCAAGCCGTCGCCGCCGTCGCGCCCCATGCCTGTGAGCAATACGCCGATGGCGTCGCCGCGCCAGTGCTGTGCCACGCAGTGAAAGAAGACATCGACCGAAGGACGGTAAACATAGTCGCGTGGTGCTGCATCGTAACCCAAACGATAATTTTGATCTAGCAGCAGGTGATCATTGGTCTTGGCGACCAGCACACTGCCTGCCACCAGTTCGTCACCCTCGGCAATCACGCGCACCGGCATGTCCAATTGATCGTCCAGCCATTTCGCAAAATGCGAGGCGAAGGTTTCATCGATATGCTGCACCACCACGATGGCGCAGCCGGGCGGCGCGGTCCAGCCGGACAGCACCTTGGCCACCGCTGACGGCCCGCCCGTCGAGGCGCCGATGGCCACCAGGGTGGTGACCTGGCCGTCGCTGCGTTCGCCATTGGCTTGCACCAGGCGCGGCGACGGCGCTTCGGCGCTGTGGCGTATCAGCTTGCCGATGGTCTTGATCTTGGCCAGCAGCTCGCTGTCGCCCCCCACTTGCCCCTGCAGCACGGGGGTGGCCGTGACGTCGAGCGCGCCGGCGCCCAGCGCGCGGAAGACCTGGTTGACATTGTCTTGCGGGCGTCCCGTGACGACCAGGATGGCGCACGGGCTTTGCTCCATGATCAGGCGCGTCGCCTCGACGCCATCCATCTCCGGCATGTTCAGATCCATCAGGATCAGGTCGGGGCGGTTGCCCTCGCACATGCGCACCGCTTCGAGTCCCGTGCGGGCAATCCACAGCACCTGGTGTTCCTGCGTGCTGGCTACCACCCGGCGCAAGGCTTCGGCGGCCATGGCGACATCGTTGGCAATGGCAATTTTCATGAAGTACAACTCATAAGCGGGCATCTCCTATCAGGTCCGCTACCGCGTCGAGCAAGGTCTCGTCGTGGAAGCTGCCTTTGGTCAGATAATAGTCGGCGCCGGCGGACAGGCCGCGCGCGCGGTCCTCCGGGCGGTCCTTGTACGAGACGATCATCACCGGCAGCTTGTGCAGATGCAGGTCCTTCTTGATCAGCGAGACCAGTTCGATGCCATCCATGCGTGGCATGTCCACGTCGGTGATCACCAGGTCGTACTCGCCGCTGCGCACCACGTTCCAGCCGTCGATGCCGTCGATGGCCACGTCGACTTCGAAACCGCGCGCCAGCAGCAGCTTGCGCTCCATTTCGCGCACCGTCAGCGAATCGTCGACCACCAGGATGCGCTTGGCGCGGCGCTGCTGCGCGTGGCCCGCCTGCGCCAGCTGGTGCAGGCCGCCCTCGTGCAGCAGCTTGTCGATCGACAGCAGCAAATCGGGCACGTCGAGGATCAGCACCGGTTCACCATCATCGAGCAGGGCGGCGGCGGAAATGTCGCGCATCTTGCCGAAGATCGGGTCGATGGCCTGCACCGCCAGGCTTTGCTCGCCGCGGATGGCGTCGACCACCAGCGCATAGCTTTGCTTGCCGCGCCCGATCACCACCACCGGCAAATCGTCGGCGCTGCTGGGCGTTTCACCCAGCTCCAGCACCTGCGCTGCCGACACCAGGCCCAGATGCTCGCCCTTGAGTTCAAAGAACTGCTTGTTTTCCAGCGTATGGATAGCCGCTTGCGGCACGCGCACCACGCTTTCCACCTTGACGATGGGGATGGCGTAGGCTTCGCCCTGCACGTCGATCACCAGCGCGCGTACGATCGATTGCGTCAGCGGCAGGGTAATCAGGGCGCGGAAACCACGTCCCGGCTCCGATTCCAGGCGCACCGTGCCGTTTTGCTGGCGTATCGTCTCGTGCACGATATCGAGGCCCACGCCACGTCCGGACAGCTGGTTGGCCGTCGCTTTCAGGCTGAAGGCGGGCAGGAACAGGAATTCCAGCAGCTCGCCCGGCGACAGCGCGGCGGCCATGGCGGGGCTGGCCATCTTGCGCTCGATGACAGACTGGCGGATTTTTTCCAGGTCGACGCCGCGCCCGTCGTCGCTGATCTCGATGCTCAGCATGCCGGCGCGGTGGCGCGCTTCCATGCGTATCGTGCCCATTGCTTCCTTGCCCGCGTCGATGCGCTCGTACGGGCCTTCCATGCCATGGTCGATGGCATTCCTGAGCATGTGGTTCAGCGGGCTTTCGATCTTCGCCAGGATGTCGCGGTCGACCAGGGTGTCTTCGCCGTCGATTTCCAGCTGCACTTCCTTGCCCAGGCTGCGCGCCAGGTCGCGCACCATGCGGGGAAACGCGTGGATGCCGTCGCGGAAGGGGCGCATGCGCAGCGCCAGCACTTCGTCGACCATGCCTTGCGAGACGGCCAGCAAGCGCCGTTCATAGGTTTCGATGTCGGCGATGTGCTCGAGTATGAACTGCTTCAGGGGCTGCGTCTTTTGCAGCGCCAGCAGGGATTTTTCCATCAGGCCCGGGTCGCCCGAGCGGGTAATGGCGACGTGCAGGTGTTCGATGGCGGACAACAGGCTGCTCTGGTTGCGCTTGAAGCGCTGCAGGGCGCCGATGAACGGGTGCATCTGGTGCGCATTGATGCGCGATTCGCTGGCCAGCGACAGCAATTTGTCGAAATTCTGCGCCTGGGCCTTGGCTGGCGCACCGGCACGCGGCGCGGGCGCGGCCGCCGACTCCACTTCCTCGCCTGCCAGGCCGCTGGTCACGGTCGCTTGCAGCTCGGCGTGGGGAGGCGGCAAGGGCGCTGCTGCCGGCGTTGGCGCCGGCACGGGCGAAGGCAGCGAGGGCAGGGCAGGTAGTTCGGGCAGCTCGGCGATGCCGGCGATGGCGTTCAGGGTCTGGTCGATCTGCGCCGCATTGGCGGCCAGCCACGCTTCGGCGCCCGCATCGTCGAGGCGTGACAGCTGCACGATCAGGTCGACGCCCGACAGCAGCACGTCGACCCGCTCCGGCGTGAGTTTCAAGCGGCCATGCTGGGCGGCGACAAAGCTGTCTTCCATGCCGTGCGCCAGTTGCACCACCACCTGCAGGCCGACGATGGCGGCGGCGCCCTTGATCGAGTGCGCCGCGCGCATCATCGCTTCGACGGCGGCCGCGTCGCCCGCATGGCGCTCCATGGCCAGTAAGCCATCGGTGAGAATCTGGGTCTGGCTGTCGGCCTCCATGCGGAACAGGTCCAGCATGGAAAAGGCACTCAGGTCGCCGTGCTGGTCCTGGCTCATCGTAATAGTCTCGCAAGTTGAAAGCCGATCAGCGCCGTGTCCAGGCAGCCGATGCGCATGTCGCCCTCGGTGATGACGCCCGACAGAAAGCGCGACAGGCCCTTGTTGATGGTGGCCGCCGGCGTTTGCAGGTTGCCCGACGCATAGCGCACGATGCCGTGCAGGTCGGCCACGGGCAGGGCGTAGGCTTGCTCTTCCCAGCGCATCAGCAGCAGGCGCGCAAAGGTGTGGCGGCCCTTGGCCGGTGGCGCGCCCTGTTCGTCGATGCCCAGCAAACTGGCCAGCGACATGCACGGATACAGCTTGCCGCCGATATTGACGATGCCAGACAGGCCGCGCCCGCTGCGGTGCGGCAGCACGTGCGGCCTGGCTTGCGGCGCCACGGAGTCGAACACGCGCGTTGGCAGCGCCAGCCATTCACGGCCGATGCGAAACACCAGCGCCGAGCTGTCGCGCACTTCGCCGCCTGCATCGATCTGGCGGAAGTGGTTGGCCCAGTCGCGCTGGTAGTGTTCGTCCACGGGCCGTTGCAGGTTGCGCTGGGCGGCGCCTGCATACACGTCGCAGTTACGGCAATGCACGTTGGCTGGCAGCTTGGGGCAGCTCTGGTCGCCGACCACGCCGATATGGTTCCAGCAGTCGTCGATGGATTCCGGGGTCTCGCTGCCGTTGATGGATGTCATGCGTACCCCTTAGTTGGACGCCTGGCGGCGCTGGTAGATGCGCGCAGCGCGCGCCTTCAGGGTGGCGGCGGCCGTGTGATTGCCATTGCGTTCGGCCAGCAGGGACAGGTGGCACAGCGCCTCGTAATGGTCCGGCTGCAGGTAGATGCAGCGGCGCCAGTAGTCGTCGGCCAGGTCCATCTTGCCGGCCAGTTCATTGATGATGCCCAGCATGAAATACGCTTCCGCCGCCTCGGGCACTCTTGCCAGGTGGGCGTGGCATTTTTCGCCGGCTTCGCGCAACTGGCCACGGTCGGCCAGCAGGCGCGCCTCGGCCAGCAAATCGGCTTGTGCGGCCGGCGCCGGTGATGGCACGGCCGTGGGGCGCGTGCGCAAGGCCATCGGCGCTATGGGCGCGGCGAGAGCGGCAGCACGCCTTGGCGCGGGCGGTACGCTGCACAAGGTGCGCAAGGCCGGCAGCGGCGCCACCTGCACGGGGCTGGCCGGCGGCGCCGTTTCCTTTTTCAGGGCGAAAGCCTGGCGGAACTGCAGCGTCGTAAAGCCGTTCTGGCAGAACGAGGGCACCTCCGCATAGCCGGCCAGCAGCATGCCGTCGTCGGCCAGCAGGGCGGACAGGTTATGGATGGCCGCGCGCGTGGTCGGCTTGTCAAAATAGATCAGCAGGTTGCGGCAGAAGATGACGTCGTAATGGCGGCTGTAGGTGGCAGTGTCGAACTGCAGCAAATTGCCCTGCCTGAAGGTCACCTGTTCGCGCAAGGCGTCGATGATGCGGTAGGCGTCGTCGGCCACGTGCGTGAAATAGCGTTCGCGAAAGCCCACGTCCTGCGCGCGGAAGGCATTGCGGCCATACACACCGGCCTGCGCCCGCTCGATGCAGCCGGGGCTGAGGTCATAGGCGTCGATGCTGAACGCCTGTTTCGGCACGCCGCCGTCGCGCAGCGCCATGGCCATCGAGTACGGTTCCTCGCCTCCCGCGCACGGGATTGACAGGATGCGCGTGGCGCGCCCGCGCGCCCAGCGTTCCTGCACCAGTCCGACGGTGGCGTAAAACGCCTGCGGGTCGCGAAACAGCCACGATTCCGGCACCACCACCAGTTCGATCAATTGCGTCATTTCGGCCGGCGTGAGCGCCTGCAGATAGGCTACGCTATCGCTAAAGCCCGTTTGCTCCATGCGCTGGCCGACGGCCCGCTCGGCCACGGTTTTGGAGACGGACAGGCCGGTCGCGCGGCGCAGCAGGGCTTGTGCCGTCATGCTGCGCTCGCGTCTTGAAACAGCAGCGCGCGCACGTCCGGCGCCAGCAGGTGTTCCAGTTCGACCAGCTGCACGATGCCGTCGGCGTCGCTGGCCACCTGGCCCAGGAACGGCGCCGTCGCCACGCCGCTGTCTTCAAGCTGCTGCGGGTCGATGTCGGCGATGCCGCGCACCTGCGAGGCCATCAGCCCCAGCGCATGCGTGGCGCCGCCAGCTGTGCGGTAGTCGACGATGACGATGCGTGTGTCGAACTGCGCGGCGGCGGGCGGCAGCCCGGCCAGGCGCGACAGGTCGATCACGGGCACGGGCGTGCCGTGCAAGTCCATCAGGCCGGCCACATAATCTGGCGTGAGCGGCAACTGCTTCAATTCCAGCAGCGGCAGCACGCGCACGATGCCGGCCAGGGGCAGGCCATAGCGGTCGCGTCCGATGTGAAAGAGCAGCACTTTCATGGCATCAGATGTTGACGGCGAAGGTCGAGACGCTCGACTGCAGGTCGCCCGCCGCATATTGCAGCTGGTGCACCGCCTCGCTGGTGGCTTTCAATGATTCCACCGTCTGCTGGGTGGCGTCGTTGAGCTGCATCATGGTGTCGGAGATTTGCGACGCGCCAATCGCTTGCGACTGCATGCCTTGCAGCACGGCGTCAAATTGCGGCGTGAGTTTTTGTACCTGGTCCATCACGGACGACAGCTGCTCGGCCACTTGCCGCACTTCACCCACGCTGCGGCGAATTTCCTCCGAGAATTTGTCCATGCCCATCACGCTGGCGGACACGGCCGACTGCATTTCCTTCAGCATTTGCTCGATATCCCAGGTGGAGACGGAGGTCTGGTCGGCCAGGCGGCGGATTTCCGTCGCCACCACGGAAAAGCCGCGGCCCGCCTCGCCCGCTTTTTCCGCCTCGATGGCGGCGTTCAGCGAGAGGATATTGGTCTGGTCGGCCACCTTCGTGATGGTGATCAGTACGCTATTGATATTGCTGGCCTTTTCCGACAGGGCGGCCAGCTTGGCGTTGATGGAATCGGTGGCCGAGACCATGTGCTGCATGGTCGAATCCATGCGCTTGAGGTTGTTTTGCGCTTCGGCCGTGGCGTTCGTCGTGTAGTCCGCCACGGCAGTGGCGTCTTCCATGGTTTTCAGCAACTGGCTCGTGTTGGCCGAGATTTCCTTGGTGGTGCTGAGGATTTCCACGCTGGTTTGTGCTTGCTCAATGCCCGTGGCTTCCTGCTGGCGCGCCGAGGCGGCGATTTCCGTGGCGGAGGTTGTCACCTGGATGCCGGCCTTTTGCACATTGTTGAGCAGACTGCGCAGGTTTTCGAACATCTTCGCCAGGCCATTGCCCAGTTGGCCGATGGCGTCGCTGCCCGTGATGCTGACCTTGCCCGTCAGGTCGCCCGAGGCCGCTTTCGACACCACTTCCAGCAAGGAATCGACCTTGGCCCGCAAGCTATTCGTGGCGGCCAGTTCGTTGGCCTGGTTGTCCTGGATGGTTTGTGCCATGCGGTTGAATTCTTCCGTCACCTTGCCCAGCTCGTCGCGCGAGATGATGGCGGCGCGCGCCCCTTGCTCGCCGCCAGCGATGCGCCCGACGGCCTCCGTCAGGTTGTTCAGCGGGCCGAGGATGGAGCGGCCCAGCAGGTAGGCAATGCCCAGTGCCAGCACCACGCACAACAAGCCGCCCAGGGCCAGCGTCAGCAGCATGGTTTCCTGCAGGCGGCTCGAGTTGGCCGTGCGTTCGGCCAGCAGGCGGTTTTCTTCGGCGGCAGCTTCGTCGAGCAGTTTGTTGGCTTGCACGATGCCGGGAGAACCGGCCGGTGGAAGGAGGCGCGCCACCGTTTCCGTGGCGCCCGGCGCATTGCCCAGCGCGCGGCGTTTTTCGATCAGGGGATTGATCCACTCCTTGACCCAGGTGTTGCTCAGCTGGTCGATCTTGCGGAAGCGTTCCGACTGCTGCTTGTTGTCGACTGTCATGCTGATGGCTTTTTGCGTGTGTTGCGTCAGCACCGCCATCTCGTCCGTTTCCGGGTTCAGCGAGACTTCGTTGCCGGTCAGGATGAACCCGCGCGCTTCCACCTGGATTTGCAGGATGGAATTGTGAATCTTGTCGATCTCGATCAGTACTTCCATGGTGTGCCGGTCCCATGCATTGGCTTCCGACAGGCGCGAAAAGCTGTTGTAGGCCACGCCCAGCAGGATCAGGATGATGGCCACGATGGAGCCGAAGCCCAGGTACAGTTTATTCTTGATACTCAGGTCTTTGAACATGGTGGCTCCGGAAGCGGGAAGTTTTCGACTAAATTGCACTGTAGCATTTTGCCATGCGAACAGCAAAATGGGGGCAATACAGGGGCGCGCAGGGGCGTAAATCACGGACTAGTGCGTTCCAGACGTAAAAGAGCCGCCCGTGGGCGGCTTGGGCTGGCGCGGGAGGTAATGCCTCCCGGCAACTAATTACTTCTGGCCGCGCTTTTCGCGGGCGATGGCGGCGATGCGCATGCGCAAGGCGTTCAGTTTGATGAAGCCGCCGGCGTCGGCCTGGTTGTAGGCGCCGCCGTCTTCGTCGAAGGTGGCGATGTTCATGTCGAACAGCGAGTCCGTCTTCGAATCGCGCGAGACGACGATGACATTGCCCTTGTATAGCTTGATGCGTACCCAGCCGTTCACGGTTTCCTGCGTATGATCGATCAGGGTTTGCAGGGCGACGCGCTCGGGCGCCCACCAGTAGCCGTTGTAGATCATCGACGCGTAGCGCGGCATCAAATCATCTTTCAGGTGGGCCACTTCGCGGTCCAGGGTGATCGATTCGATGGCGCGGTGGGCTTTCAGCATGATGGTGCCGCCCGGGGTTTCATAGCAGCCGCGCGATTTCATGCCGACGTAGCGGTTTTCCACCAGGTCCAGGCGTCCCACGCCATGCTTGCCGCCCACTTTGTTCAGTTCGGCCAGCACGGTGGCGGGCGACATGCGCACGCCGTTGATGGCGACGATATCGCCTTTTTCGTATTCGATGTCCAGGTACTCGGCTTCGTCCGGCGCCTTTTCAGGGCTGACGGTCCAGCGCCACATGCTTTCTTCCGCTTCGGCGCTGGGGTTTTCCAGGTGGCGGCCTTCAAAGCTGATGTGCAGCAAGTTGGCATCCATCGAGTACGGCGCGCCGCCGTTCTTGTGCTTCATGTCGATGTCGATGCCGGCGTCTTCCGCGTACTTCAGCAGTTTTTCGCGCGACAGCAGGTCCCACTCGCGCCATGGGGCGATGATTTTCACGCCTGGTTTCAGCGCGTAGGCGCCCAGTTCGAAACGCACCTGGTCGTTGCCCTTGCCGGTCGCGCCGTGCGAGATGGCGTCGGCGCCGGTGGCGTTGGCGATTTCGATCAGGCGCTTGGCGATCAGCGGACGGGCGATCGAGGTGCCCAGCAAGTATTCGCCTTCGTACACGGTGTTGGCGCGGAACATCGGGAAGACGAAATCGCGCACGAATTCTTCGCGCACGTCTTCGATATGGATGTTTTCCGGCTTGATGCCGAATTTGATGGCCTTGGCGCGCGCCGGTTCCAGTTCTTCACCCTGGCCCAGATCGGCCGTGAAGGTGACGATTTCGCACTGGTAGTTATCTTGCAGCCATTTCAGGATGACGGAGGTGTCGAGTCCGCCGGAATAGGCCAGGACTACTTTTTTAATGTCGCTCATATTGCTTCCAGTTGTCGTTGTCGATGTATGTATTGCGATGCTGCCAGAATGTATGCGGTACCTGGCGAATTAGTTGATTTTACCGAGTAACAGGTATTCGATCAGCGCTTTTTGCACGTGTAAACGGTTTTCCGCTTCGTCCCACACCACCGATTGCGGACCGTCGATCACTTCGGCGGCCACTTCCTCGCCGCGGTGGGCAGGCAGGCAGTGCATGAACAGGGCGTCGGGCGCGGCGCGGGCCATCTTCGCGCCATCGACGATCCAGCCGTCGAAGGCGGCAATGCGGGCCGCGTTTTCCGCTTCGTAGCCCATGCTGGTCCACACGTCCGTGTTGACCAGGTGCGCGCCTTCGCAGGCCTCAAGCGGGTTGGCAAAGAAAGTATAGCGCTGCGTCTTGACTTGCGTCAGGTCGATGTCGTAGCCCTGCGGCGTCGACACGTTGACGTGGAAGCCGAACACTTCGGCCGCCTGCAGCCACGAGTACAGCATGTTGTTGGCGTCGCCGATCCAGGCGACGACCTTGCCGGCGATCGAGCCGCGGTGTTCGATGTAGGTGAAGATGTCGGCAAAGACCTGGCACGGGTGGTGTTCATTGGTCAGGCCATTGATCACCGGCACGCGCGAGTTGGCGGCGAAACGCTCGATGATTTCCTGGCCGAAGGTGCGCACCATGATGATGTCGCACATGCGCGACATGACCTGGCCTGCGTCTTCCACCGGCTCGCCGCGGCCCAATTGGGAATCGCGCGTGTTCAGGTAGATGGCGGCGCCGCCCAGCTGATGCATGCCGGCTTCGAACGACAATCGCGTGCGCGTGGAGTTCTTTTCAAAGACCATCACCAGGGTGCGGTCGATCAGTGGATGGTAGATTTCGTAATTCTTGAACTTGCGCTTGATCAGATGGGCGCGTTCGATCACATATTCATACTCTTCCAACGTGAAATCGGAGAACTGGAGGTAGTGCTTGATCGGTTTTTTTGTCGACATAATGACCACTTGAAGATGCGCAGGCCGCCGGCGGCGTGCCTTTCCCGCCGGGTTGCATCAGCGTACAACATCTCGTCTGATGACTGCCTCGCCCGGCGCGCTGCTGTGTTGATCGGTGCCCGTGCCTGTTTGTCGCACGGGTCGATGCGGTTTGCCAAGTTGTAAATCATGCAATGGCAGGGACTTCAGCCATTCAATTATAAGGGTTTTGCTTTTAGATTGGAAAGACTGGCCGGACGGGTACTTGTGTAGACAAGTGGCCGCGTCCAGCCAGGGTCTTGCCGGCTCAATAGATGTTGGCCGGGGCGGCCGCATCGATCTGCGGCGCCACCAGGGGAAGATCGAGCGTGAAGCGCGTACCGGCGGGGTTGCTGGCTACCTGAATGGTGCCGCCCAGCAGGGCCGTGACGATGTTGTAGCTGATCGACAAACCGAGGCCGCTGCCGCCCTGGCCCAGCTTGGTAGTAAAGAAGGGGTCGAAGATGCGCGACAAATGCTGTTCGGCGATGCCGCCGCCATTGTCGGCGAAGACGACCTGCACGCGTGCGCCATCGAACGTGGCGGACAGGCGCATGCAGCCTGTGCCGGCGGCGCCATCATTGGGCGCGGGGGCAAACGCGTGCAGCAGGGCGTTGTTGATCAGATTGGTGATCACCTGGCCGAACGGGCCCGGATAGCTGTCCATGGCGATGCCGAAATCGATGTCCGTCTCGATGCGGTGGCCCGAACTGCGGATGCGGTTCATGACGGTGGCGATGATTTCATTGCTCACTTGTTGCAGGTCAAAATGGCGCCGCTGCTCGGTGGTGCGGTCGACGGCCACCTGCTTGAAGCTGTTGACCAGGTCCGCCGCGCTGCGCAGGCCGCGCATCACCAGCGCCGATGCCTTGCCCGCATCGTCGATGAAGGCGGCCAGGTCCGAGCGGCGCAGGCCGGGACCGTTCATCAGGCGTTCCACGTCTTCCGTCTTTTGTTGCATGGTGCTGGCGATTAATAAACTGTTGCCGATGGGGGTATTGAGTTCATGCGCCACGCCGGCCATCAGGGAACCGAGGGCGGCCAGTTTTTCCTGCGACACCAGTTGCGCCTGGGCATCTTGCAATTGCCGGTAGGCGCTGGCATTGTCGAGTGCGATGGCGCCATACGCGCACAGGGTGCGGAAGATCAGGCGCTCGCGTTCGCCGTATGCATGGGCATGGCAAGCCTGCACCGTCATCACGCCCAGCACGCGCTCGCCCACCATCAGCGGTACGTACAGCACGCTCTGGTTATGCAGGGTGCCCGGCACGGTGTAGGCGTGGCGCTTCGGCGGCACCTGGTCGATATACACTTCGCACCGGCCCAGCAGGCAGCGCACGGAGTAGGCGCGTGGATTGCTCAGGGGAATGGCGTGGTCGGGCAGGGGCCGGCCCGCTTCCATGCCATGCGCGCGGCGCAGCGCCGTGCCCGCCGCGTCGAGCATGTAGACGGCGAAGGTGTTTACTGGCAGTAAAGCGTGTACGTGTCGGTCGAGCACTTGGAACACGGCGCTGGCATCGAGGTGGGTGGTGATTTCCTGGCCGATGGCCGACAGCCGTTCCAGCGTGTCGCTGGTCTGTTGCAATACTTCGGCGCGGCGCGCTTCGGAGGCGGCCAGTTCGCGGTGGTGATAGCCTTCCGAGCGCGCATGTTCCGTCTGGTGGTAGACCTGCATGGCGGTGGCGCGGTTGCTGGCTTGCTGGGTGTGGCTTTTTTCGCGCGCCACGCCCGCATCGAGGGCGATGTCGTAGGCGCGCGCATAGTCGCCCGCATGCGCGTATTCGCGCGCCAGCGCATCGAGCAGTTCGCCGGGCGGCGAATAGCCTTCGATGGAAGCGGCTACCTGCAGCGCCTGGTGCAGGAAATGCAGGGCGGGATTGCGTTCCAGCATGCCTGCTGGCGACGGCAGCTCGTGGCGCGCATGCAGCATGGACAAGACGCGCAGCGCCGCCACCTGGTGCATGGCGTCGCCCTGCGCCGTGGCCAGCTGCCGCGCCCGCTCGGCCGCCTGCAGCGCCTCGTCCGGGCGGTCCAGGTAGGACAGCGCGTGGGCGCTGCCGCGCTGCGCCATGCTGCGGAAATCGGCCTGGCCCAGCGCATCGGCGCGCTGCGCCAGCCGGCTGAAGGCGTCGAGCGCCGTGTCGTAGTCGCCCTTGTCCAGGCTCAGTTCGCCCAGGTGGAACAGCGCGTTGGCATAGGTGCGCGCACCCGACACAGGGGCCAGGATGTGCAGCGCCTGGCGCAGCAAGTCTTCGGCGGCGGCCAGGCGTCCCAGCTTGCGCATGGTTTCGGCCGTATGCGCCTGGCAGGCGCCGATGCTGCGCGGCCAGCCGGTGGGGCGCGCCAGGTCCAGCGCGCATTGCATCCATTCGAGGGCCGATTCGTTGTCGTTGAGGCTGGCGAAGCAGTCGCCGATATTGATGGCGGCCGTGATGGCGCCGCGCAGCTGGCCGCTTTCCAGCGCCGCTTCATAGCTTTGCATGTAGTGGCCGGCGGCCGTGCCCAAGTCGCGCGAGGTGTGCGCCAGCAAGCCGCAAAAGTCATGCACCCAGGTGGCCAGCGGCGCGGGCAGCTTGCCGCTGGCGCTGTCGGCCTGGAAGTGCTTGCCCCAACGCGCCTGGGCGGCTGGCGCATCGCGCAAGACGGCCCAGCGCGCCATGGCCGCGTCGGCCAGGCTGGCGCGCATCGCATCGCCAGCGCCGCGCGCCTGTTCCGCCGCGGCCAGCAGCTCGGCATCGCAACGCGCATGGTCGCCGCGGTCGACGGCGATCGAGGACAGCAGCCAGTGGGCGTCGGCGCAGCCGGCGCCATCGCCGTACGCGCACAGGATGGCGTGCGCCGCCATGGCCAGGCTTGCGGCCGCATCGAGCGAGCCTTGCAACCATGCAACTTCCGCCCGCACCAGTTGCAAACGTGCCTGCGCGATGGCCAATGCCTGCGCCGGCAGGTTTACCAGGGGCAGCCAGCCCTCCGCTTCGGCCGCATAATGCTGCGCCTGGGCGCAGTTGCGCTGGCGCAAATGCCAGGCCAGCAGCATCAGCAAGGGCAGGCGCTCCACTGCGCTTAGTGTCCGCAGTGTGTCTTCCCACCGTACAATGTCATGTTCGAGTGCGAACATTTCCATCCGAAATCTCCCGCAAGGCGATGGTGTTGGCCAGCGGCCAGTGACACCTTATTGGATCGCATTGTAAGCTGCATTCGGATGTAGTTGTTTGGGCGAATCGAGAGTATTTTCTGTGCGCGCCATGTCAGTGCGCGCGAAGCAGGCGGGGTGTGCACCAGCCCTGCCGGCTGGTGCACATCCCGTCGACAGCGTGGACGACCTGCCGGCCGTTTGCCGTGCCGCTTGCTTTAGCGGCCGGCGAGGTGCACGGTGCTGGCGGTTTCGCCCGCCTTGACGATGGCCCCCGGAATATTGCTCAGTCCGGTAATGGCGATGACGTCGCCATCGTTGCGAAATTCCAGGCGGCTGCCGCTGGCCGTTTCAAAGACGCCCGGTGCGCGGCCGAACAGTTCTACTTCGGGCTGCCCCTTGATGTGCGTGAAATAGCGGTTGACTTGCTGGCGCAGCAGCAGGGTATCGCCCGTGTCGAGCTGGTAGCTGTTGCCGTACTGGCTGACTTCCTGCGGTGCCAGCTTATAGACCTTGCCGGAGACCTGGACCTTGTCCTGTTCGCCGATTTCCAGCGCGCTGGCGCTGAGGCAAGACAGGCCCAGGATGAGGGCGGCGCTACCGAGGGCGAGGGTACGCGAGAACGATGCTTTCATGATTTCACCTTGTGATCAAAATACTGGTTGGAGTTAGACCAATGTTGTCTCCAGCAGGTTCGCTGGCGGGGACAATGCCAAGGTAGCAAGTGGACCGGCGCCATGCCAGCGCGAAGCGATGAAATGCCGGAATCCGGCGCTGAAACGCAAAATCGGACGATGGAGGGTTTTGGAATGAATATTGGAAAGCGGGCTGTACGGCAGAATTTAATTCTGTATGTTTTGATATTATAGTGTTTTTGTAGGTATTGCGCCCGCTGCGATAGCGGGCGCCGCAAAGCTTAATACAAGGTCTGCGCCGATTCGTGCAGCAGCTGGCCATACAGGGTATGGCGCATCCTGGCAATTTTGCCTTCAGACAAGGCTTGCAGGATGGCGCACTGCGGCTCGATCAGGTGGCGGCAGTTGTAGAACTTGCAGCCGCCCAGGTAGGGCTGGAATTCGCGGAAGGCGCGCTCCAGCATGCCCTCGGACAGGTGATACAGGCCGAACTCCTGGAAGCCGGGCGAATCGATGATGGAACTGTTCGCGCCCAGTTCGTCGAGCTTGTACAGGCGCGTAAAGGTCGTCGTGTGCTTGCCCGTGTCGAGCGCGGCCGAGATTTCGCGCACGGCGATGTCCGCGTCCGGCACCAGCAGGTTGATCAGGGACGACTTGCCCATGCCCGACTGGCCGATCAGGATCGACGACTGGCCCGCCAGCAGCGGCGCCAGGGTGGCCACTGCGTGCTCGGGTTCGGCGCGCGCCGACACTTCATCGACGGGATAGCCCATCGAGGAGTAGGGCAGCAGGCGTTCGCGGGCTCTGTCCAGCGAAGCGGTCACGTCCGTTTTATTCAGGATGATGCGCGCCTCGATGCCGGCCGCGTCGGCCGCCACCAGCGAGCGCGAGATCAGGTCGTCGGCAAAGCCCGGTTCCGTCGCCACGACGATGAACAGCTGCGTCAGATTGGCTGCCAGCAGCTTCGATTTATACTGATCCGAGCGGTACAGCAGGGTCTTGCGTTCCTCGATGCGGTCGATGACGGCCTGGTCGTTCGAGGTGCGCGTCAGGTGCACGATGTCGCCCACGGCCACATTGGTTTTCTTGCCGCGCGTCACGCATTGCAGCTTGGCGCCCTCCACGTCGGCCAGGTAGTGGCGGCCGTGGGCGGCGATGATGACGCCCGTCAACTTGCCTTCGCTCATGGGGCCACCTGGCTGCTCTGGTAGATGAGGTCTGCCTTGGCGGCGCAGATGAAGTCGTTTTCGGACAGGCCGCCGGCGCCCTGGTTGACCGAGTGCGTGTCGTAGCGCACGGCGCAGGTTTTGTAAGTAATGATGAGCTCCGGATGGTGGTCTTGCGTATGGGTCATATAGGCCAGGGCGTTCACGAACGCCAGGGTCTGGTAGTAATTCTTGAAGCCGAAGTCGCGGCACAGCTTGCCATTTTGCAGCGTCCACTGGGGCAGCAGGGCGTGCAGGGTGGCGATGTCCGTGTCGCCCAGCGCCTGCTGGCGCGGTGCGCAGGACAGTTGGGCCAGGTCTTGCGAGGTCGATGGCGTATTCATGTGGCAGCCCCTTTCAGGTGGCGGATGCGCACGCTGGCCGGTGGGTGCGAGTCGTAGAAGGCCGAGTGCAGCGGGTCGGGCGTCAGGGTCGACGCATTGTCTTCATACATTTTGACGAGCGCCGAGACCAGGTCGTCCGCCTGCGTGTGCGTGGCGGCAAAGGCATCGGCCTCGAATTCGTGCTTGCGTGAGCTGAGCGAGGTCAACGGTCCCAGCAGGAAAGTGAAGACGGGCAAGGCCAGCATGAACAGCAGCAGCGCCAGCGCATCCGTCGGCTGGCCCGTCAGCGCCAGGGCGACAGGATCGACGCCCAGGCCCGCGTAAAACCACGGCTGCGTCTTCAGGAAGCCCAGCAGCGCCAAAAAGCCCAGCGAGATGACGAACATCATGGCGATGCGCTTGACGATGTGCTTGAGCTTGAAGTGGCCCAGTTCATGCGCCAGCACGGCTTCGATTTCCTGTGGTGCCAGGCGCGATAGCAGGGTGTCGAAGAAGACGATGCGCTTGTTGGCGCCAAAACCCGAGAAATACGCATTGCCGTGGGCGCTGCGCTTCGAGCCATCCATGACGAACAAGCCTTTCGAGGCGAAACCGACGCGCTGCATCAAGCCTTCGATGCGGCTTTTCAAGGATTCGTCGGCCAGCGGCGTGAATTTGTTGAACAGCGGGGCGATGACGGTCGGGAATAGCACCATCATCAGCAACTGGAAGCCGCTCCAGACGAACCACGCGTACAGCCACCACAGGTCGCCCGACTTGGCCATCAGGGTCAGCACGACCCAGATCAGCGGCAAGCCGATGACGGCGCCCAGGCCCACGCCTTTGAGCATGTCCGTGAAGAACAGCTTGCGCGCCATGGTGTTGAAGCCGAAGCGCTGCTCCAGCACGAACTGGCGGTAATAGTCGAAGGGCAGGTCGATCAGGCCGGAAATGGCGGCAAAGGCGGCGATCAGGCCGATCTGATACAGCATGGGCGAGCCCGGCCCCATCCATTCATGCAAGTACAGCGCCAGCCATTGCAAGCCGCCCAGCAAAGTAAAACCGATCAGCACGGCATAGTTGATCAGCAGGGTCAGCAAGCCGAACTTGGTCTTGGCCACCGTGTAGTTGGCCGCCTTCTGGTGCGCGGCCAGCGGAATCTTTTCCGCGAATTCGGGCGGGACAACGGCGCGGTGCGCCAGCACGTGACGAATCTGCCGCGACGCGAGCCAGAAGCGCACGGCCAGGGTCAAAACGAGGACGGATACAAACAAAATCGAAAACGCGAGTGAATACATTCTGTGCCTGTGAGAAAATGGCTGATTATTTAGTTTGATTAGGCCAAGAGAGAATTATGTCACAAGCGACCGACTTAACTGCACCCACCTCTACATCCACCCCCGCACCCTTTGTTCTCGCACGTCCAAATGAGATGAACCTGGTCTGGGTCGACATGGAAATGACGGGCCTGGAGCCCGATACCGACCGCATCATCGAGGTGGCGGTGGTGGTGACGGACATGCACTTGAACCTGCTGGCCGAAGGCCCCGTGTTCGTGATTCATCAGTCGGATGAAACCCTGAACAAGATGGATGCCTGGAACAAGGGCACGCACGGCCGCTCCGGCCTGATCGACAAGGTGAAAGCGTCGACCGTGACGGAGGCGCAGGCGGAAGCGGAACTGATCGCGTTCCTGAAGAAATACGTGCCAGCAGGCAAGTCGCCCATGTGCGGCAACACCATTGGCCAGGACCGCCGCTTCATGGTGCGCGGCATGCCGAAGCTGGAAGCGTTCTTCCACTATCGCAATGTTGACGTGTCGACATTGAAAGAGCTGTGCAAGCGCTGGAAGCCGGAAATCGCCACCGGTTTCAAGAAACACCAGAAGCACACGGCCCTGGCCGATATCCTGGAATCGATCGAAGAGCTGAAGTACTACCGCGAGCACTTCATTAAATTGTAAGTTGAAAACGTTTCACAAAACCTACTGCGCGTCGGTATAGGCGGCCTGCGATGCTCACCGTACTAGAAGTACGGTTGCGCTTCTTAGCCACCTCTCCCTTCCGCTCGCTACGGTTTTGTGAGGCGTCGCAAAGGTCCCGTTACAGTCGTACCAGGAAATCGAGGGCGGACCATGCACCATCCTCGCCTTTCCACTCCAGCGCAAACGGTCCCGTTTGCCGCAAGTCCGTGATCCACACTGTTTCGTCAGGCTGGCGGAAATATTCCGCGCACTGGCCGAACGACTGTTCCAGCCGGTACAGCACCAATCCCTCGCCCGCCACGGCGCACCATTGTTGATTGATATCGATCAAGGCCACGGCCGGGTCGCCATAGAATTCGCCCAGCTCTTGCCGCCATCCATCGGCCGCTGTCACGCTGGCCTGCTCATATGCATGCTGGACAATGTATTCGGCGCTGCGCGCCAGTTCCCTGCTCGTCATGCGGTCTCCACGCTGGGCCAGACGGTTTCCTGGTCTGCGCGCGCCTCGGCGATCAGCCATTCGCAGAATGCATGCACGAGGGGCCGCGTTTCCGCCTGGGGTGAGCGCAGCAAGTAATAGCAGTGGGGGCCGCGCACCGCGTGTTCGAATACGCGCACCAGGCGGCCCGAGCGCAGATCGTCGCCGATCAGGGGGCTGGCGGCGATGGCCACGCCCTGGCCGCTGGCGGCCGCGTCCAGGCATAAATACGTGTGCGAAAAGCGCGCGCCGCTGTTGCCGCTATTGCCGCTGTAATGCACGCCACAGCTGTGCAGCCAGCGCGTCCAGTCGATTTCGCCTGGCAGGTGCACTTCCGGCTCGTCATGCAGCAGCGGATAGCGCAGCAAGTCGGAGGGCTGGCGCAGGCTGGCCGCGTTGTCGCGAAAGCCGGGGCTGCAGACGGTGGAAAACCATTCTTCCATGAGCAAATCCACTTTGAGGCCCGGATAGCGGCCCGGTCCCAGGCGGATGGCCACGTCCACGCCATCGCGCGCCAGGTCGACCGGGTGCATCGAGGCCAGTACGCGCAATTCGATCTGCGGATAGCGGTCGCGCAGGCGTCCCAGGCGCGGCATCAGCCAGCGCGAGACGAGCGAACTGGTGGCCGTCACCGTCACCACCTTGTCGTCGCCCTGGCGCCGCGCCTGCTCGGACACCTCGGCCAGCTGGTTGAGAATGGGCCCCAGCGAGGCCGCATAGCGCTGGCCGGCGCTGGTGAGCACCACGCCGCGCGGCAGGCGCTGGAACAGCACCACGCCCAGCCACGCTTCCAGCTGTTTCACGTGGTGGCCGATGGCGCCGGCCGAGACGTGCAATTCTTCGCCCGCGCGCTGGAAACCTTCATGGCGCGCGGCCGCCTCGAAGGCGTGCAGGGCGGCTAGTGGGGGCAAGGGACGTGACATGGCACTCTTCAAGAGAATTGAGCCTCAGTATTATTTGGCCTATCCGTGAAGAATATTGGTTTGTTTCATTTTGCGCAAGCGAATATGATGCCGTCACTGCGTGAAGTGACCCGCAATAGGATTCACGCATGAATCATCCCCAGCCCTGCTTGGCATTTATATTTACAACGCCTGGGAAAACCGTCGCGATGCGCCGCAGGTTTGCCCAGGTGTACTCAAAGAGGTTTAGTCATGTCTGATCGCCGCGCTGTTGCGCTGGTGTTGCTGTCGGCCGCCGGTTTCGGCAGTTCCGCAGTGTTTGCCAAGGCGGCGTATGCGTCCGGGGTCAACCCGTCGACCATGCTGGCCTTGCGTTTCGTCATCGCCGCCATGCTGCTGCTGCCGCTCGTGTGGCTGGGCGGCTGGCGCTTGCCGCGCGGCCGCCTGCTGGCCGGCTACATGCTGATGGGCTTGATGTACACGGCCCAGTCGCAAGGCTATTTCAATGCCCTCATGTATGCCAGCAGCGGCCTGTGCGGCATGCTGCTGTATGTGTATCCCGTGCTGGTCACCATCCTCGCACTGGCGCTGGGCTGGGAAAAGCTGGACCGGTGCATGCTGGTGCTGATGGCGCTGGCGATTGCCGGCATGGCCATCACCCTGGGCGGCAAACTGCAGGGCCAGCCCATCGGTATCGCGCTGGCATTGATGGCCGCCGGCGTGTACGCCGTGTACATCCTGTTTGGCAACAGCCTGTCGAAAAGCCGCGAGAATATTCACCCATTGGCCGCCTGCATTGTGATTCTGGGCACGGCCGGCTTGTCGAACAGCGCGATTGCCTTGTGGCAAGGCGTGTCCTTGCCGGGCACGGCGACGGGCTGGTTGGCTGTCAGCGCCATTGCCCTGTTCTCGACGGCCATCGCGATTGCCGCCTTCTTTGCCGGCGTGGCGCAAATCGGCGCGGCCAAGGCGTCCATCATTTCCACGTTTGAACCTGTCATCACGATGGCGTTCGGCGTGACCTTGCTGAAGGAATCCGTCAGCGGCACGCAATTGCTGGGCGGCGCCATGGTGCTGGCCGCCGTGGTCTTGCTGGCGCAGCGGCCCGCACCCAAGGCGGCAGCCATGCCGGCCGTGCAGGTGAGCGCCTGAACTTCTTTTCCTGAACTGATCGGCAATACCGATCGGTCTCCTTTGCGCCGCGACGGGTTTCCTGTCGCGGCGCTTTTTTTTTGCGCGTAATTATTTTCACATAAATAAGCCTTGATTGCGAATGATTCTCATTTATAATTGACTTCAAGATTCCCCCACCACCAGCCAGCCCATGCCAGCCAGTGTTCGCCTTGAAAGGAGACACCGTGTCGAGCACGTTCCCCATTTGCAATACCGAGCTGGTCGCCAGTGAATTTGCCCGCCTGCGCCGCGAGAAGAAAGCCCGTCACCGCGACATCGCCGAGGAACTGGGCATTGCCGAAGGCGAGCTGATTGCCGCGCATGCCGGCTTGTCGCTGGCCAATGGCGCCTTGCTGGGCGCCGAGCGCCTGCAGGCCGACTGGCCCGCCATCATCGCCGCGCTGGAACCGCTGGGCGAAGTCATGGCGCTGACGCGCAACGCCTCGTGCGTGCATGAAAAGACGGGCGTCTATCGAAAAGCCAGCCACAACAATCATGTGGGCCTGGTGCTCGGTGGCGACATCGACTTGCGCGTGTTTTACCGCCAGTGGGCGCATGGCTTTGCCGTGCGCGAGATGGGTGAGAAGGAAGTGCAGCGCAGCCTGCAATTTTTCGATGCGGCCGGCCATGCCGTGCACAAGATTTTCCTCAAGCCGCAAAGCGACCTGGCGGCCTACGACGCGCTGGTGACGCATTTTGCCGACGCGAACCAGGCGGCCGGCATCGCCGTGACGGCGCCGGCGGCGCCGCCGGTCGAACTGCCCGACGCGCAGATCGACGTGGCCGGTTTTCGCGCCGCCTGGGCCGACTTGCGCGACACGCATGAATTTTTCACCGTGCTGAAAAAATATTCGGTCTCGCGCCTGCAAGGCCTGCGCCTGGCCGAGGCCCGCTTCGTGCAGGAGCTCGACAAATCCTGCGTGCTCGACCTGCTCAATAGCGCCGCCCTTGAAAAAGTGTCCATCATGGCCTTCGTCGGCAATGCCGGCATGATCCAGATTCATTCTGGCCCTGTGCACAAGATCGCCGTGATGGGGCCATGGATCAATGTCCTCGACACGCGCTTCAACCTGCATTTGCGCGAAGACCATATCGCCAGCGCCTGGGTGGTCAGAAAGCCCACCGTCGATGGCCTGGTGACGTCCGTGGAACTGTTCGATGCCAAGGGCGACACCATCGTCATGTTCTTCGGCGAGCGCAAGCCGGGCGTGCATGAGCTGTGCGAATGGCGCCACATCGTCGAGCGCGTCGTGCAGGAGGGCGAACTATGCGCCGCATGATCGCAGCCAGCGTGGCGCGCCGCATCGCGCTGAAAAAAATGGGGGCTGGCGCGCTGGCGCTGGCCGCGCCAATGCAGGTGCTGGCGGCCGTCAGCGAGGCGGGCAAGCCGCTGGTCAAGGCGCGGCGCATCGTCAGCGTGGGTGGCGCTCTGACGGAAATCGTCTATGCGCTGGAGGCGCAGGGTGAACTGGTGGGCGTCGATACCACCTCGCTGTATCCGATCGTGGCGCAACAGCTGCCGCAGGTGGGCTATGCGCGCACCTTGTCGGCCGAGGGCGTGCTGTCGCTGGCCCCCACGCAGCTGATCGCCACCGAGGAAGCGGGGCCGCAAGCGGTGTTGCGCCAGGTGCGCGACGCGGGCGTGCCGGTGGCGGTGCTGAACGCGAACAACAAATTCGAAGGCTTGCTCGAACGCGTGAAACAGGTGGGCCAGATCACGGGCCGGCCCGATCCGGCTGCGCGTCTGGCTCACGCTTTGCAACAGCAGTGGGACGGCGCCCTGGCCAGGGTGCGCCAGCGTAGCCACGCGCCCGTGCGCGTGCTGTTCATCCTCGCGCATGCGCCGAACCAGGTGATGGTGGGCGGGCGCGAGACGGGTGCCGACGCCATGCTCGCGTATGCGGGCGCCGTCAATGTGATGGGCGGGCAGGGTGGATTTGCCGGCTACAAGCCGCTCACGCCGGAAGCCGTGATCGCCGCGCGGCCCGACATCGTGCTCGTCACGGACCAGGGGCTGAAGGCCTCGGGCGGCGTGGACGGCATATTGAAACTGCCAGGGCTGGCGCAGACGCCAGCCGGGCGCAAGCACCGCATCGTCTCGCAGGAAGCCATGCTGCTGCTGGGCTTTGGCCCGCGCATGCCGCAGGCGCTGGCCGAACTCGACGCCGCGTTCGCCAAAGCCATGACCGCATGAACGTCGCCTCGCTGGTGTTCGTCGCTCCCTGGCGCTGGCCACGCTGGGGTGCCGGCGGGTTGCTGGCCGCCGCACTGGCTTGCAGCTTGCTCGCCGCCGTGCAAGCGGGCGCCGTGCCGGTGACCCTGGCCGACTGGCTGGCGCCCTGGCAAGCGGGCGACGAGGCGCTGTCCGGCGGCGCGTACGTGCTGTGGCATATCCGTTTGCCGCGCGCCCTGTTCGCCGTCCTGATCGGCGCCGCGCTGGCACTGGCCGGCGGCCTGACGCAGGGACTGTTTCGCAATCCGCTGGCCGACCCGGGGCTGCTGGGCGTGAGCAGCGGCGCCGCCTGCGCGGGGGCGGCCACCATCGTCTTCGCGGCCAGCCTGCACGTGGCGGCCGAGCTGCGCGTATGGCTATTGCCGGTCGCCGCGTTTGCCGGCGCCATGCTCATTTGCGTGCTGCTCGACCGCGTTGCCCGCTGGGCCACGCCGGGTTCCATCGTCGGCCTGCTGTTGACGGGCGTGGCGCTGAACGCCATCACGGTGGCCGTCATGGGCTTGTGCATCTACCTGGCCAGCGACGACCAGTTGCGCACCCTGACTTTCTGGACCCTCGGTTCGCTGTCGGCAGGCAGCTGGCGCCAGGTGGCGGCTTTGCTGCTGGTGCTGGCCGGCGCGCTGTGGGCCATGCGTTTCCTGATGCGCTCATTGAACGCGCTGGCGCTGGGCGAGGCGCAAGCGCTGCACGTGGGCATCGACGTGGGCCGTTTGCGCACGCAGGTGATCGTGCTGGTGGCCGTGCTGACAGGATTCGCTGTCGCCTGGTGCGGCGGCATCGGTTTCATCGGCCTGATCGCGCCGCACCTGGTGCGCACCTGGCTGGGTGCGGATCAGCGCAAGGTACTGCCCCTGGCGATGCTGATGGGCGGCTTGCTGCTGCTGTTGGCCGACACCCTGGCGCGCACCGTCGCCATCCCCGCGGAAGTCCCCGTCGGTATCTTCACGGCCTTGCTGGGCGGGCCATTTTTTCTGATGCTGTTGCGGCGTTTCCGCCACGCCACCGCCTAGAGATGAACATGACACCCTTGCTGGAACTCTCCTTCGCCACCACCAAGTTGGGCCAGCAGTATTTCGGCCCCTTCAATGTGCAGGTGCATCCCGGCGAGCGCATCGCCATCCTCGGCCCCAGCGGCGCGGGCAAGTCGACCCTGCTCAAACTGATGGCGCGCGAGCTGCATCCGCAGGCAGGCAAGGTGGTATTTTCCGGCCGGCCGCTGGCGCAGTGGCCGCTGGCCGAACTGGCGCGGCGCCGCGCCGTCCTGCCGCAAGGTTCGAACGTGGCCTTCGGACTGCAGTGCGCGCTGGTGATCGGCCTGGGACGGGTGGCGCGCCTGGTCGACCCGCAGCTGGAGCAGATCGTGCAGGATGCGGCCGCCCTGGCGCACGCCGCGCATTTGCTGGGCCGCCGCCTGGACACCCTGTCCGGCGGCGAACAGGCCAGGGTGCAGCTGGCGCGCATCTTCGCGCAGATGTGGGATGTGCAGGATGGCTTGATACTGGTCGACGAGCCGCTGGCGGCGCTCGATCCCGGCCTGCAATTCGATCTGCTCGATAGCCTGCAGCAGTTTTGCGCCGCGCGCGGCCATGCCGTCGTCGCCATCCTGCACGACATCAACCACGCCTTGCTGGGTTTCGAGCGGCTGCTGCTGGTGCGTTCAGGCCAGCTGGTCGCCGATATCGCCAGCGATGTCGGCGCCGTACCCGCCCTGGCCGCGCTGTACGGCATCGCCCTGACGACGGCGAGCAACAGCGATGGCGACGTCTGCGTCATCCCTGCCAGAAGCACGGTACGCAGGGCAGCCTGACTCACTTATTCACTCGCTCACCACACGTCCGCCGCGCGCGGCCGCGCCATCTGGCCGCTACCCAGCAGCCACACCATCAGGGCCTCGGCCTGTTCGCGCGTGGCGGCCACTTCCTGCACGATGCCGAAGGCTTTCATGGCGCCGGCCGCCATCGCCTGCAGGCGCGCGCGCTGTTCCGCATCCGCCTCGACCGACACCAGGCCCCGGCATATGGCGGCCAGCGCCACCTTGTTGTGCTTGAGCCACAGGCCGCGCCGCTTGCGGTCGATGTGTGCTTCATCGCTGCGTTCCTCTTCGAACAGCATGACGAACGGTACACCATGGCGCAGCAGGGCGTCCATGTCGTTTTCCCACAGCGGGGCATAACCGTTGACGGCCGTTTCAGGGCGAAAGCGCACGATGGGAAAGTCGCTGACGTCGTGGATGGAAAAGTGTGCGGGATTCGGTTTCATGGCGTGTTTCCTTGCGAGGTGGTTGAAAATGCTTGCCAGCCGCCGCCCAGCGCCTTGTAGACCTGGACCAGCGACAGCGAAGCGGTGGCGCGGCTGTCGACCAGCGCCGCTTCGTTGTTCAAGAGCGTGTTTTGCACATGCAGCACGTTGATCAGGTCCGTGCCGCCCTGGCGGTATTGCAGCTCCACGCTGCCCAGCGCCCGCCGTCCCTGTTTGACGGCTTCATCGAGGCTGGCCTGGCGGCGGGCGTTGGCCTGGTAGCCCGAGAGCGCATCTTCCACCTCATGCCAGGCGGCCAGCACGGTCTGTCGGTAGACGATGGCCGCTTCCTGCTGCTGCGCTTCGCGCAATTGCAGATTGCCGCGCAGGCGGCCGCCATCGAACAGGGGCACGCTGAAGCCGGGGCCGAAGGCAAAGCGCTTGGCGTCCCAGCCGATGTCGGACAGCTGCATCGCTTGCAGGCCGACGCTGCCCGAGAGGGTGATGCGTGGATAAAAATCGCCTTGCGCCACGCCGACGCTGGCCGTGGCCGCGTGCAGCTGCGCTTCGGCGCGGCGGATGTCGGGGCGCCGTTCGGCCAGGCTGCTCGGCACGCCCAGCTGCACCTGCATGGCCACGGCCGGAATGTCCTTGCCCGCCGCCAGTTCCGCCTGCAAGGACTGCGGCGGCAGCGCCAGCAAGAGGGCGAGGGCATTGCCCAGGCGCGCTTCGCGCTGCTGCAGCGGCGGCAGGCGCGCTTCGATGGTGGCCACGTGGGCCGCCGCCTCGGCCTCGTCGAGTTGCGTCGCCACGCCTTCCTGCAGGCGAATGCGGGTCAAGTCCAGGGTATGGCGGGCGGTCGCCAGCAACTGTTCTGTGATGGACAGGGTTTGCTGTGCGCCGCGCAGCTCGATGTAGTCGCGCGCCGTTTCGGCCAGCACGGCCAGCAGCACGCCGCGCTGCGTTTCCAGGGCCACCTCGACCCTGGCGTCGGCCGCTTCCACTTCGCGCCGCACGCGGCCCCACAAGTCCAGCTCCCAGGCCGCATCGAGATTGCTTTGCCACAGGCTGTAGGCGGATTGGCCGTTGTTGCGCGACGGGTCGCTCAAGCCTTGTTCGCTGTTGCGCGCGCGGCCATAGCTGCCATTCGCGCCCAGGGACTGGCCTTGCGCGGCGCCGGCCACGCCGCGCGCGGCGCGGCTTTGTTGCAGCCGGCTGGCCGCTGCCAGCACGTCGAGGTTGGCGTCGGCGGCGCGCTGCAGCAAGGACGACAGGGTCGTGTCGCCGAAGCTGTCCCACCAGCGCTGCTCGAGGGCGCCACCCTGCTGTGCGGCGAAACGGGCATCCTCCGCCTGGCGCCATTGCTGTCCCAGATCGTTGTGCGGGCGCTGGAAGTCAGTGCCGACGCTGCCGCAGCCGGCCAGGCCCAGGGCTGTGATGAAGATCAGTGCTTTCATCGCGCGCTCACCTGTTTGATATCTTGACGGCGCATGGCCGTATCGATGCGCACTTCGGCCGACATGCCCACGCGCAGGCGGGTGCCCCGGTCCCGGTCGCCATCCTGGCCCGGATCGAGCGCGATCCTGACGGGGATGCGCTGCACCACCTTGGTGAAGTTGCCGGTGGCGTTTTCCGGCGCGATGGCGGCAAACGTCACGCCCGTGGCGGGCGCGATGCTGTGCACCGTGCCGTGCAGGAGCACGCCCGGATAGGCGTCGACGGCGATGCTGGCGCGCTGGCCCTGGCGCACGTGGGTCAGCTGGGTTTCCTGCAGGTTGGCGACGACGAAGCTGCGATTCAGGGGCACTACCGCCATCAGGCTGGCGCCGGGAGCCACCAGGGCGCCAACGCGCACGGCGCGGCGTCCCACGATGCCGTCGATGGGGGCGCGCAGCTGCGTATGCGACAAATCAAGTTCTGCCCGTTGCAGGCTGGCGCGGGCGCGCAGCAAGGCCGCTTCGGCCGCGCCTTGCTGCGCTTGCAAAATTTCCGTCTGCTTGCGGGTGGAGACCAGGGCGGCGCGGTTTTGCGCCAGGCGCGCGCGACTCACGTCGAAGCGCGATTGCGCCTGCTGCGCGTTTTGCACGCTGCCCGCGCCCTGGCCTGCCAGGTGCTGCGAACGGGCCAGCTCCTGCTGCGCCAGTTTGTCTTCCGCCTGGTTGGCGTCGACCAGGGTGGTGGCTTGCTCGATTACCGATTGCTGGCGCTGCAAGGTGGCGCGGGCATTCGCCAACTGCGCTTCGGCGCCGGCTACCTCGGCGCGGGCCGAGGCGGCGGCGGCCTGGTAGTCGCGGTCGTCGATGCGTACCAGCAGCTGACCCGCCGTCACGCCCTGGTTGTCTTCCACCAGCACCTGTTGCACGATGCCGCCCACCTTGGGCGACAGCACGGTGTAATCGGCGCTGACGAAGGCGTCGTCGGTGGTTTGTTCGTCGCCGGGGGCAAACAGCAGCCGCCAGGCGCAAAAGGCGAGGGCGCAGGCCAGCAGGGCCAGGCCGAGGATAAAAGCGCGCGAGCGCAGGATGGGGACATTCATGATGAGGCTCTTTCGTAAAAATGAAAACTCAAGCGGCGCGCGGCGGATAGACGCGCGTCGGCAGGATGGGGATGATCAACATCATGGCCAGCGCGATGGCGGCCACGATGAGGTACAGGTCGGACGAGGTCAGGGTGACGACTTGCGCATGCATGCGCGCACTCAGGCCAGAACCCAGGCCCGCTACGTCCATGGCGCCAGGCAGGTTGCCCAGGCGCTCGCTGAGCACCGTCGAATGAAAATGGTTGCGGCGCGTGATCAGCGCATCGAGCACGCCGGTGGCGACGACGGCCGACATGCCCTTGATGGTGTTGAACCAGGCCGAGGCGAACGGGCCATCCTGCGGCGCCAGGCCCGTGGTGGCCAGCAGCAGCAAGGGAATCACGGCCATCGGCTGGGCGAAGATCTGCACCGCTTGCAGCAGGTAGAAATGCGTGCGGATCCAGTCCGGCGACATGCGCGCGCCCAGCACGCAGGACAGGGCCAGCAGGGCCAGGCCGATGGCCAGCACCCAGCGGCAGTCGACAGCGCGGATATTGCACAGGGCGGCCACCAGCGGCAGGGCGATCAACTGCGGCAGCGCCACCATCAGCATCATGGGCGCCGTTTGCAGCGGGCGATAGGCGTGCACCTGCGCCAGGTAGGACGAGGGAATCAGGATCACGGCCAGCAGCACGAACAGCACGCCGCCCAGAGTCAGCAGGGCGTGGCTGAGGTTGCGCCGCGACAGCAGCTGCAGCTTGAAAAACGGCAGCGGATGCGACCACTCGTTGATGAAGAACAGCACCAGCAGCAGGAGGCCGCCGCCCAGCAGCACGCAGATCAGCGGCGAGGCGAACCACGCCAGGCGCTCGCCCTGCAGCATGCCGATCACCAGCATGCTGATGGCGGGCAGGCCAAGCAGCAGGCCGCGCCAGTCGAACTGGCGCAAGCGCTCCAGGCGCAGCGGGTCTTGCGGCAAGCCCCAGGACACCATCAGCAGGGCGACGATGCTGCCCGGGACGACTTGCCAGAACGCCCATTGCCAGCCCAGGTACTCGGTCCAGAAGGCGGCCAGCGGCGTGCCCAGACTGGGGCCGAAGGTGGCGCTCAGCGCATAGCCGCCCAGGCCATACAGCTTGATATTCGGCGGCAGGAAGCGCAGCGCCACTGTCATCAGCATGGGTGGCAGGGCGCCGCCGGCCGCGCCCTGCACCACGCGCAGGAATATCAGTACGGAGAGATTCGGCGCGAACGGGCATAGCAGGCCGGCGGCCATGCAGACGATGATGGCGGTGGCCGTCAGGCGGCGCAGCGAGAAGGTGACGGAGCACCACGGCGCAAACGCCATGGCCGACACCGAGGCGGCCGCATACAGGGCGACGAGCCAGCTGGCGTCGTCGCGCGCGATACCCATGGCGCCGCGGATGTCGGCCAGCGCGACCTTGGTGATGTTTTCATTCAGGCCGGACACCAGCACGGCCAGCAGCACGCCGGCCAGGCCCGTGGCCAGGCGCGGGCCGAAGACGGCGGGTGCAGGTGGCGTGGCCGGTGGTGGGGAAGGGGACAGCACCGTCGTCGGGACGGCGCCGGGTAGCAGTACAGCAGGCACAGGGAACTCCGTGGATGAGAATCAGTCCACGCAGTATAGGTAGCGCTAAATAGTATGAAAATTGATCATTGATGAAGTCTGAGTTGCGTCTGGCGCAATGATGATTAGGCTCAGACCCTATGCGCCCGGCGCGTTGCTGCACAGCTCCTTGATCATGCGGCGCAGCCAGCGGTGCGCATGGTCGTGGTCGAGGCGCGGGTGCCAGGCCTGGAACACGTCGACATTGTCGACGGGAATGGGCAGCTGGAATTGACGCAGGCTCAAGCCCAGGCGCTCGACGATGGGCAGCAGGGGCGTGGGCATCAGGGGCAGTAGCAGGCGCGAATCGGCCACGGCGAAAATGGCCGACTGAAAATTGGGCGTGATCAGCGACACCCTGCGCGTGTAGCCCCGCTCGGCCAGGGCGGTATCGAAGGGACCGCGCGCCAGGCCGCGCCGCGAGACGCTGATATGTTCGTATTCGGTAAAGCTGTCGAGGTTGAGGGGGCTGACGAAGATCGGATGGTCGCTGCGGGCGATGCCGACAAAGCCGCTGGAAAACAGCTGCTGCAGCTTGATGTCCGGCGCAAAGGCGCGCCGCGCGCTGATGTACAGGTCGATGCGGCCCGCCTGCAGGGCGTCGTTTTCCGTGGCGCCATCGCCTTCGGGCACGAAGCGCAGCACCGTGTGCGGCGCATGGCTGGCCAGCAGGTCGCGCAACTTGCCGCCGTAGGCGCCGACAAACACGTCGTTGGCGCACAGGCTGAAGGTGCGTTCCAGCGTGCGCAGGTCGATTTCACGGCCGGAAGTGAAGACGGCATGCGCTTGCTCCACCACGCCGCGCACCTGCTCGCGCAATTCCAGCGCGCGCGGGGTGGGCGCCAGGCCGCGCCCGGAGCGCACGAAAACGGGGTCGCCGATGGCGTCGCGGATGCGCGCCAGGGTGCGGCTCATGGCCGGCGCGCTCAGGTTCATGCGCCGCGCGGCGGCCACGGCGCTGCCTTCCTCGAGCAGGATATCGAGGGCAACGAGCAGGTTCAGGTCGGGGAGTTTCATGCGGCAATTATAGCGCCCTGCCGCCGCTTCAGAAATCCACCTGGGCCGAGAAACGCACGCTGCGCGGGCTGCCCACGTTCAGCCAGCCGCCGCCCACGCCCGCGGCCGAGGCCCAATAGCGGCGGTCGAACACATTGTCCAGGTTAGCCCGCAGTACCACCGGACGCAGGTCCTGCAGCCGCAGCGTGTAGCGCGCGCCCAGGTCGAGGATGGTCCAGGCGGGGATCTGCTGCAGGTTGCCCGAGCCGGCATACTGCGAGCCGGCATGCGTGATCCTGCCCGTCACAGTCAGGCCGGGCGCGAATGGCACATCCCATTCCGAGCCGAGATTGATATTCAGCCTGGAGATGCCGGGCGCCTTGTCGCCATCAAACTTGCCTTGCGGGGTGGCCGTCAGCACGGCGTCGAGCAGCATGGCGCCGGCCATCACGCGCCAGCCCTTGACGGGTTCGCCGACTATGGATGCTTCCAGTCCCCGGTTGCGCTGTTCGCCAAACAGGCCGTAGACCATGCTGGCGGTGTCGAGCTGGCCATTGGGCTGCTTGACCTGGAAGACGCTGACGGTGGTCAGGTAGTCGCCCGTATCGATCTTCACGCCCGCCTCGTACTGGCGGCTTTTAAAGGGAGAGAAAATTTCGCCGGCGTTCCTGGCCATGTCGGGCGCCACTGGGCCCTTGTTCAGCGCCTGCATGCTGTTGGCGTACAGCGACACGTTGGCGACGGGCTTGAAGACGATGCCCACGCCCGGCGTCAGCGCGCTCTTGTCGTATGCCGTTTTCACGCCGTTGCGGTAGCTGGCCACGTCGACGCGCTGGTGGCGCGCGCCGCCCATCAGCTGCAAACGGCCGTCCAGCATGGTGATGGTGTCGGCGATGGCAAAGCTGGTCAGAGTGCTCTGCGACGTCAGCGGCAGTGCGCCCAGGCGGCTGACAAATACCGGTTCATCGACGAACACGGGCGCATACAGATTGGAGTTGAGTTCGCCGTTGTATTCGCGCGCGCTGTAGATTTTCTGCCACGTGCCGCTGGCTCCTGCATGCAGTTCATGCGTCATGGCGCCCGTCCTGAAGACGCCGCGCAAGCCCGCCTCACCCGAACGCGACTTGGTCAGCGAGGGGCGCGATGAAAAGTATTCGGTAAAGTCGCCCGCGCTGTTGCCGATGATGGGTTCGGGCGACAACTTGTCCTGCTGCGCGTGCTGGGCGCCCAGCGCGGCGTAGGCCGTCAGGCCGGGCGCGAGATCGTATTCGATCCTCGCCATGCCGAATTCGGTGGTTGATTTGGCGTAGTTCCATTGTTGCGTGGTGTTGCGCGCGGGTGGCTTGGGGATGTCGAAGCCGTTCGACTCGAGGAAATACCACCAGCCGCCGCGCCGCATGTCGAGGTGGTCGTAGCCAAGGTCGAGCGAAGCGCGCAGGGCGCCGCCCCGGTAGTCGAGTCCAAGGCTGGCCGTGCCCATGGTCTTGTCGCTGCCCTTCAGCGCCGTTTCGCCGTCGCGGTACACAGCGTTGGCGCGCACGCCGAACTGTTTGTTGACGCCGAAGCGGCGGCCTACGTCCAGGTGGGCGCCGAACTGCGCGCGCGAGTCGTAGCTGCCCGTCAGGCGCGTGAGCGGCTCGTCGCCGGCACGCTTGGGCACCAGGTTGATGATGGCGCCGATGCTGCCGCCGGGCGCGATGCCGGCCAAGAAGGCCGAGGTGCCTTTCAGCACTTCCACCCTTTCGAGTGTTTCCATGGGGATCTTGGTGGCCGGCGCTACGCCGAACAGGCCGCCGTAGCTGATGTCCTCGGCCAGCACGTTGAAGCCGCGCACGTGGGGCTGGTCGATATAACTGTCGCGCGGCCAGCCGCTGGCGATCGACGGGTCGTTGGCCAGCACGTCGGCCAGGCTGCGCGCCTGCTGGTTGCGCAGCAGTTCTTCCGTGTAGCTGGTGGCGGCAAACGGCGTGTCCATCACGTCGCGCGTGCCCAGCACGCCCAGGCTGCTGCCGCGCGCGACCTGCCCGCCCGCATAGGCGCCGGGCAGGGCGTCATCCTGCGCACCGCTGACGGTCACTTCGGGCATGACGGCGTCGCGCGCGTTGCCTGGGCCGGCCGAGGCGGACGCGGACGCGCGCAGCGTATAGCCGCCCACCTCGGTGCGCAGCAGTTCCAGGCCGCTGCCGGACAATGCCAGCCGCAGCGCTTGCGCCGTATCGTAGCGGCCGCGCACGGGGGCGGCGCTGCGGTTGGCCGCCAGGGTGGCGTCCATGGTCAGCACCACGCCGGCCTGGCGCGCGATTTTATTCAGGCTGGCGGCCAGCGCGCCGGCGGGGATATCGTATTCCTGCACGGCCTGGGTGGCGTCACGGTTTTGCGCCAGGGCGGACAGCGGCGCCAGTGCGGCGGCGCCGCTCGCCACGAGGACGGCGGCAAACAGGGGATGGTATGGGAAGGGCAAGGACACGGCGCGACTCCAGAAAAAGGGAAAAAGATGGTGCTTCCCTTCCTTGCCGTGCCAGATCGCAAAAGTGAGAGGGCAGTATGACTATTTGTTTTCATCCCGCAGGCGCACCGTGCTCCACCAGCGGGCCGTGGTCGACACTTCCACCGGCACGGCCGCGCTCAATGCCAGCAGCGCGGCGTCGCTGTCGGCCAGCGGCAGGGCGCCGCTCACGCGCAGGCGAGCCGCCTCGGGCGTCACGTGCAGGTAGCCGTGGTGATAGCGGGCGATTTCGTCCACCACGGCGCCCAGCGGCTGGTTCTCCACCACCAGCATGCCGTCTTTCCAGGCGTCGGCATTGCCGTCGGCCGGGACGGGCAAGCCGATCACGCCGTCATGCAGGCGCACGGTTTCGCCCTGGCGCACGATGCGCTCCTGGGCGCATGGCACTTGCGGCTGCGGCGCGCAGCTGGCCGGGCGGGCGGCGACGGAAAAGCGCGTCACCGTCAGGCGCGTGCCGCCCTCGTCGAGGCGGCGCACGATGAAACTGGTGCCCAGCGCGCGCAGGCTGCCGTCCGGCGTGTGGACGATAAAGGGACGCCCGCCGTTGTTGCCGCTGTGGCTGGTATCGATGGCGATCTCGCCGCTGCGCAGCATCACGCCGCGCTCGCGGCTGTCGAATGCCAGGTCGACTGCGCTGCCGGTATTGAGGTGCAGCACGCTTTGGTCGGGCAGCAGCACGCTCCGGCGTTCACCCGTGCCTGTATGGTAATCGGCCAGCAGGTCCAGTGGCTGCACGTGATGGATGCTGCCCATGCCGGCGGCCAGCATGACGGCCAGCGCTGCGGCAGCGGCCACGCGCGCGGGCTGCGCCAGCCGTCGTTTGCCGCGCTTGAGCAGCAGCTTGCGGGTAGCCGCACCAGCGGCGGGCGCCAGGCGCTGGTCGATTTCGCCCAGTTGCCGCCAGGCGCGCGCGTGGTCCGCCGCCTGCGCCAGCCAGGCCTGCAAACCCTGCCGTTCGGTATCGCTGGCGTTGCCCGAGCCGAGCAGCAACTGCCAGGTGATCGCCTGTTCCAGCACGCGGGCAGGCACGGGAGCATGGTCATGCATGTCAGCCGCCCTCGCCGAATTGCACTTGATAGGCCAGGCGCGCGGCAGTGGCCAGGTATTGCCGCACACGCGGCACGGACACCTTCATTTGCGCCGCGATATCAGCATGGGGCAGGCCGTCGAGGCGGCTCAGCAGCCAGGCCTGACGGGTTTTCGTCGTCATGGCGTCGAGCATGCGGCCCACCGCTTCCAGCATCTGGAGCGCGACCAGTCGTTCTTCTGGCGATGGATGCAGCGCCGGCGGCAAGGCAGCCAGGTCGGCCAGGTAGGCCTGTTCCAGGTCGGCGCGGCGGAAGCTGTCGATCATCAGGCCACGCGCGATGGTGGTCAGGTAGGCGCGCGGCGAGCGCAACGCCAGCGCGCCGGGGTGGCTTGGCGTCGACGTGCCCAGCAGGCGCGCGAACGTATCGTGTGCCAGGTCGGCAGCCTGCGGCTGGTTGTTGAGTTTCTTGCGCAGCCAGCCCAGCAGCCAGCCATGGTGGGCGCCATACAGCGCCTGCACCGGGGTGTCGGTAGTGGGTAGGGGATTGGCCAGCGGCATGGAAGCCTCCAGGAGTTCGGCTGCCATGCAGTCGCAATGCAAATAAGAATTATTCGCAATTATAGGCGAAGTGCCGGGGCGGGCGCAATCAGGAAAAGGGAATGCAAAACGCCGGGACGGTGCCCGGCGTTCAATGCTGACTCGCTGCGTATTACTCGGCTGCTTGCGTATTACTCGGCTGCCGGCTCGGCGCCGCAGCATTTCTTGAACTTCTTGCCGCTGCCGCAAGGGCAGTCGTCGTTGCGGCCCACTTTCGGTTCTTCGCGCTTCATGGTTTGCACGGGAGCCTTGCGGCGTGGTACCCAGAAACGGTGGATGGCCGGCAGGTTTGCTTCCAGTTCCTGCGCCAGCTTGTGCGCCTTGACCGGGTCTTCCACCAGTTTCAGTTCTTCTTCCTTGATTTCGTCGGCGCCCAGCAGGTAGATCGGCTGCATCAGCTCGGCCACTTCGGAATCCCAGATTTCACTCCACGAGCCAGGACGCAGTTCCATGCCGTCCCAGAAGCCCCAGCACCAGGCTTCGGCGTCGATCAGGGTCTGGCCTTCGTAGTCGTGTTCGACGAACAGGGCTTCGAATTCCTTCGGCGCCACTTCAAACGTCACCAGCACTTCGTTCATGAAGCGCATGATCAGGTTGACGATGCGCTCTTCTTCCTTGCTGTTCTTGAATTTCGGTGCATCTTCGGCATCTTCGCCCCAGACGCGCGGCAACCACTCGGCTGGCATGATCGGTTCCGGGCCGATGGCGACGGCCGTCAGATAGCCGTGCAGCATATCCATGGTCATCGCGTCCTCGGAGCAGCGCTCCGACAACAGGAATTGGTCTAGTTCGTCGAATTCTTTTTCTGATAATGGCTGTTCGAGTTGCATGGCTTGCTCTTTGATTGAATGTAAGCCGTCAGTATACGCTTAGCTGGGCTGCGCCGCCGAAGTGTTTGCACCGGCGGCCCGCGCGCGCCTTACAATGTCGCTTATGCACAATGAAAACCAGCCGCACGAGGACGACCGGCCCGTCCATCCCTTTTCCGCCTTGAGCCCCGATTGCGTGCTCGACGCCCTCGACAGCGTGGGCTTGCGCGGCGATGGCCGCCTGCTGGCGCTGAACAGCTACGAAAACCGCGTCTACCAGGTGGGCATCGAAGACAGCGCGCCCCTGGTGGCCAAGTTTTACCGCCCCGAGCGCTGGAGCGATGCCGCCATCCTGGAAGAACACGCGTTCGTGTCCGAGCTGGTCGAGCGCGAAATCCAGGTGGTGCCGGCGCTGGAGATCAATGGCAGCACCTTGCACCAGTACCAGGGCTTCCGCTTTGCCGTCTTCCCCCGCCACGGCGGACGCGCGCCCGAGCTGGACGACCCGGCGACGCTGGAGTGGACAGGGCGCTTCATCGGCCGCATCCACGCCGTCGGCGCGCTGTCCACCTACAAGGAGCGGCCGGCGCTCGATCACCAGACGTTTGGCGTCGAGCCACGCGAATTCTTGCTAGAAGGAAATTTTCTGCCGCCCGAACTGCTGGCAGCCTATTCCAGCGTGGCGCAGCAGGCGCTCGATGGCGTCAAGCGCTGCTATGACCGCGCGGGCGACGTGGCCGTGCTGCGCACGCATGGCGACTGCCATGGCGGCAACGTGCTGTGGACGGATGCCGGCCCACATTTCGTCGATTTCGACGATAGCCGCATGGGCCCGGCCATCCAGGACCTGTGGATGATGCTGTCGGGCGAGCGGGGCGACATGGTGCGCCAGATGAGCGACATCCTGGCCGGTTACGAGGATTTTTGCGATTTCGACCCGCGCCAGCTGTACCTGGTCGAAGCGCTGCGCACCCTGCGCCTCATCCATTACTCTGCCTGGCTGGCGCGCCGCTGGGACGACCCCGCCTTCCCCGTCGCCTTCCCGTGGTTTAACACGCAGCGCTATTGGCAGGACAGGATACTGGAACTCAGGGAGCAAGTTGCCTTGATGGATGAGGCGCCATTGTGGCCTGTTTGACCTGAACCCCCGAAAAGGGCGGTAAAAGGCGCTCTTCTTGCCGCGCTGATTTGTGCATGCCTGTTCGATAATGGTGCTAATAAATTCCTATAGCAATGGAATTCACCCGAATAAGCGAGAAATCATGCAAGCACAGCAAAATCAGCGCCAGGCCGTTTCCCTCACCGTCGCGTATTCCGCCGACGACGAGTTCGACCAGGACAGCATGGTCTCGCTGCATGATTTCAAGGACCTGGAGCGCAAGGCCGAGGCGCCAGCGGCTGCTCCTGCTGCTCCTGCCACCGCGATGCCCGAGCCGCAAGGCGAGCCGGCAGCGGAAGCCGACAGCAAGGCGCCCGCTGCCGAACGCCAGAAAATGGAGTTGAAAGCCATCCACGAAGCGATTGCCCGCGTGGAAGCGGAGGCGAGGGCCACCTGCGCCGCCGAAAGCCGCGCGCTGGCCGAGGCGCGCGTGCGCTCGCTGGCCGAGGACCGCGCCGCCATCGACGCGGCCGCTGCCGCCGCCGCACAGCAGAATGCCCAGGCAGCTGAAGAAGCGATTGCTGCCAACCGCGAACGTCTCGATACCATGCGCGCCGCCGCGCAGGCCAGCGTGGCCCGCCTGGAAGCGGTCAAGCAGGAGACGGCCGAACTGCGTGCCCGCGTGGAGTCCGACAATGCCATCCGCCTGGCCGCCGAACAGCGTTCGCGCGCCGAACAGGAAAGCCGCTTGCGCGCCAGCGAGCAGGTGGCCGTGCAGTCGGAACTGGCTGAACAGGCGGCCCGCGCCGCCGAAGAATTGCAGGTGCAGACGGAACAGGCGCGCCTGCAAGCCGTCGAGCGCGTCGCCGCCGTGCAGGCGGCCAAGGAAGAAATGGTGGGCATCGCCTCCGCCGATGCACGAGTCGCCGTGCTGGCGCGTGAACGCGAGCGCCATGCGCACGGTGCGCGCCAGACGGCGCAGATGCTGGCCGAAGCGGAGAGCGAAGCGCTGGACTTGACGGTGCAGCGCGAGCGCGCCGACCAGATCGCGCTGGAATCGGCCTTCAACCGCGCCGCCGCCGAAGTGCGCGCCCTGGAAGAAGCGCGCGCACTGGCGCATCTGGAGCAGGAACGCGAAGCCATCGCCTTGGCGCAGGCGGAATCGGAACGCCATGCGGCGCAGTCCCTGCGTTTGCGCCTGCAGACGGAAAAGGAATTGCGCGACGCAGCCATCCACCGCGAGCGCCTGGAAATGGTCGCTGTCGCCAGTGCGCAGGCGCGCCGCGATGCCGACGTGCGCATCCTGGCCGCCACCGAAGCGCGCATCGAGGTGGACCGCCAGCTGCGCGCCGTGGCGCTGGCCCGCGTGGCCGCTGAACAGGATGCGGAAATCGCCGGTCACGCCAAGCTGGAAGCGGAAACGGCAGCGCTCGAAGAAACCAAAGCCCGCGAAGTGGCCGAGCAGGCAGCCGCCGTGGCAGCCGCTCGTGAACTGGAAGAGCAGCAGCGCGCCGCCAGCCTGGCGCACGAACGCGCCGATCTGGCGCGCCAGGCGTCGGAACTGGCCGCCAGCCAGAATGACGCCGAGCAGGCCGAGGTCGACGCCGGCACGGCTGCATTGGCTGCGCAGGCGCAAGCGTCGCAACTGGCGCAGGAAAAGGCGCAGCACGCGCAGCGCCTGCTGCAAGCCGAGCAGGAGCGCCTGGCCGCCGAACAAGCCGCCATCGCCGCCTTGAAAGAAAAATTGGAAGCGGAAGCGCTGGCGTTCAACGCGGCGCAGGAACGCATCGCCGCCGAAGACGCGCAAGCCGAACTGCTGCGCGGCCAGCATGCGGCCGAACAGGCCTTGCGGGAAGCGGCGCAAAAAGAAGCCGACGCCATCCGCATCCTGATGGGCCAGGCGCTGGTCGAAGGCGAGCAGAAAGCCGCTGCCGCGCAAGCCGTGCAGGCGCAGGCGCGCCTGGCCGTGGAACTGGGGCAAGTGCATAGCGAGCGCGCCCGCGTGGAAGTAGAAAAAGCCCTGGCAGCCGATGCGCTGCTGGCGTCCGAGCGCGATTTCGTCGCTGCCGAGCGTGAGTCGCTGGCGCTGATCGCGCAAAAACTGGTGCAGCAGCGCCAGACCAGCAGTGCCGAAGAACGCGCCTCGCAAGCCATCGCCGGCCGCCTGGAAGCGGAAAAGCAGGCGACGGCGGCCGCTGAAACGCGCGCCACCCTGGAACAGCAGACGCTCGACGCCATGCGCCAGCGCGAGCAACTGGAACGGGCCGCGCAGCAGGCGGCCAGCGAGAAGCTGGCCTCGCAGCAAGCCTTGCTGGCCAGTGCCCAGGCCCACGCCGCCCTGCAGCGCAAGGCTGCCGACACGACTCGCGCGATGGCGGTCGCCAAGCAGCAGTTGCTGGAACTGGACGCGGCGCGCGCGCAGCAGCAAGAGCGCGAACTGGCCGCCCTGCGCGCCAGCCTGGAGCAGCCGCAAACTGTCTTTTCCAGCTCCTTGACGGCCGCCCGCGCGAAAGCCGAACAAGTCAGCTCGGCCAGCTTGACGCGCGAAGTGATCGAGCGCTTGACGCAGCCTAACGAGGCAGGTGCCGTCTGGCGTTCGCGCTAGGCTCGAACGTATAAAACTTCCTGCCGCACGCCGGTATTCCAGGGTGAACGGACGTGAGGACTCGGAGCCTGGGCGGACAGGGAGAGCGAGGCGGCCCACAGGGCCAGGACGGTGCATGGTAGGCGCATGATGCTTCCAGTGATGGGGGAATCACGCTAACGATCGGCTGGCGGCTGGCGGCTTGTCATGCGATGGCGCAAGAATCTTGCACCTTGACTGCACCTAGGGGGAGGCGCCGGCCCTGGAAGGGCTGGCCGGCGCGATGCTGCTGGAGTTGTTGGACTTGCGGTATTACTGGCTCAAGACGACTTTGTCGGCAAAATATTCCGTCTCGCCGAAGCATTGCGTCGGCACGCCCTTGTGCTGGCTGTAGGTGACGAGGATGCGCTTGCCGGCCGCGGCCGACAGTTGCTTCGCCACTTCTTCATCGCGCACGCTGAACTGGAATTTTTCCGGGATGGTGCCCGGCAGCGCCGTCAGCAGCAATTCACCTTCCCATGTCTTGCAGATCCAGCCCCGTTTGGAGAACTTTTGCAGGTAGCCCGCCCGTTCGCCTTCCGAGTACGAGAAGCTGAGGGCCATCCAGGTGTAGGCGGCCAGCAGCAGGAAGCCGGCCACGAGGAAGATGGCGAAGGCGAAGGTGACTTTTTTGGTCGTAGGGGTCATGTTGACTTTTATCATTAAATTGAAGAAAACCCGGGTCAGACGGGGACGCCGAGTCCCGGCGGGTCTGACCCCAGCCTTCCGCTAGTGGAGACGTACACTCAGTCTTTCCGTCCGGCTTTCCAGTTCAGTCCGAAATTGTAGCGCTCGTCCATGGCCTGGTGCGCCGTGATTTTACCTTGGCCGCCGAAGTATTCCACCAATTTTGTCACCTGCAGGTTGCCGTCGTGGTTTTCCAGCATGGCGATGGCGCACATGGCGTGCTGGCTGTCGCTGTCGAGGCGCACTTCCACGGTCGGCTGGCCGGGAATCTCGATCGTCACCATGCCATCCGTCGCGGCCCAGTTCGGCACGCCTTCGTAGATGAAAGCGTAGACGAGCACGCGCTTGATCTGGTCGAAATGGGTGCCGTTGATGAAGATGTTTTCACCGCTGCTGATGCTGCCCGTGCGGTCGTCGCCTTCCAGGTGGATGTACGGCGGACGGTCGTATGCGCCCCAGCTGTTGCCCAGCGCTTGCACGGCGCTCTTGCTGCCATTGCTCATTTCGAACAGGCAGCCGATATCGAGGTCGATGCCGCCCGCGCGGCCGGCCGGCTTGTTGAACAGCTTGCCGAGGAAGCCCGTGTCCAGCTTCGAAGCGGGCGCCTGGCCTTGCGACGCGTTCTGGTTCCAGTTCAGGTTGACGCGGATGCGGCCATAGCCGCCGCTGTCGCGCTTGTCGAGCGAAATCTTGTCGCCGCGTTTTTCCAGGCGGATTTTCGACAGCGAGATTTTATTCGCCGGCGGTGGTGCTGGCGCTGCTGGCGTGGACACGGGAGCAGGGGACGAAGAAGCCGCCTCGCTGCCGCCAAAGTGCTTCAGCAGCGCCGCCAGGCCGCCCGCAAAGCCCTGGCCCACGGCGCCGAAGCGCCAGCTGCCGTCGCGGCGATACAGTTCGCCGATGATGACGGCTTTCTCGTCCTGGAAGTCATTGCCCGTGAAGGCAAACGTGGCCGCCTGGCCCAGCGCCATGCTGGAGTTGCCCAGCGCGCGCATGCTGCCCTGTTCCGTCGCTGCCGTGAACACCAGCTTGTCGATCGAGGCGGGCAGGCGGGCCAGATCCACCTGGAAGGTGGAACGGGGGCCGTTCAAGTCCACCGTGATGGCGTTGTCCGGGGCGCTTTTCTGGTTGAAGAACACCATGTAGCGGTCGTCCGACAGCTTGCCGGCCGCATCGACGCCGAAGCAGCTGACGTCCACTTCCATCGAACCCGAAACGATATCGAGCGTGACGGCAAACGGGCCATTCAAGCCCAGGTCAGCCAGTTTGCCTTTTTGTCCGCGTGTGAAATTGGTCATGGTCGTGCAGTCCCTTCGTCGCTGGAGAGTTGAGTATTCAAGGAGTGATGCAAATGGGGGGCGGCGGCTGCCGTGCTGTCGGCCGCATGGCGGATGCCGAACAGGCGCGCCTGTTCGATGATGCGCTGCGCCCAGCTTGAGTGGGTCGCCACTTCGCACATCGATTCCTGCATGCGGAACACGGCCGGGCTGTCCGGGTCGATGATGCGCAGCGCCAGCTCGATGTCCGACTGCGCCACCTGGTAGTGGCGCTCGATCTGCGGCACCTGGTCCGGGTGGATGGCCGTCTTGGCGATCATGCCGTGCGCCATATCCTGTGCCACTTCGGCGTCCAGCCAGCTGCCCTGCGACAGGTGCTCGAAGACGGGCGCCGTCAGCTGGAAGCCGTGCGGCTTGAAGATGGTGACCAGGCGGCCGATGACCTGCCCCAGCGGCGTCTGGTAAATGGTGCCGCTGGTGGGGCGGCGCAGTCCCAGCAGGGCCAATAAATCGTTGCCGCCGATGCGCAGGGCCAGGACGCGGCGCCGCACTTCAGGCGCCGACAGCATGAGGCGGAACTGCTTCATCTCTTCGTCGTCGAACACTTCCGCCGTCTCCAGGGTCGGCATCAGCAGATGGTGCGTGTGGCGCACCAGCTCGAAATACGCGGCGAAGTTGTGGCGCGTGGACTTGGGCAGCACGAAGCCGCTCAATTTCTCGGCGCCAGGCATGGCCAGCACGCGCGCCAGTACGTCGAGATTGCGCACGCGCACGAAGCGCAAGGTATCCGACTCGTCGCACATGTTTTGCAGCGCCAGCGACAGGTTGAACAGCGCGTAACTGAGATCGCGTTCCGCGATGGCGTCTTCGGTGCAAAGAATGACCGAGCGCAAATGGCTGAATTTGTCGCCATTGGCGATCGCCAGCAAGTCCTTGTGCGTGGCCGGCACATACATTGAGGCGCCCAGCGCCGCCTTGTGTTCACTTTGTGGGTGTAGGGAGTTGTTATCCATCGACTGCGCTCCTGATAAGGGCGACCGCCTGGTAGGGCAGCGCCGGTTCTACTGTGACGGGTATGGCTTTTTCCTGCGCCAGAAGCAGCAAATGTGCCACGTCCGGCGCATTCGTGTCGCGCACGATCAGGCGCTCGGGCACGCGGCGCAGCAGCACGCGCGTCGCTTCGCCGATGCCTGGCTTGATCAGGTTGATGTCGCTGATGCCGTATTCCTGCTGCGCAGCGGCCATGTAGGCTTGCGAGCGGGCCGCCATGGCTGGCGCATCGCTCGCTTCGGCCAGCGGGATACCGCTGCTGGCGGCAATGGCCATGGCGTCGGCCACCAGGCCGTCGGCGAAATCGCGCGACTGGTCGTGCTGCTCGAACTGCGCGTAGTACACGCAGCCGTGGAAGTCGTCGGCGCCGATGCTGTCATTGAGCACGGAGCGGCTGACCAGGCCCGAGACGGTGGCATTCAAAATGCTCGACGGGATCAGGTAGTCGCCCGACGACGCGGCGCAGGCGGCCGTGCCGGCCAGGTCGGACAGCACGAACAGGCCGCCGTCAATCGCCGTGCCCTGCGCGGCATTGAAATCATTGACTGTCTGGCGCAGCTCGCGCGAAATCACGCCCTTGCCCGTCCAGCCATCGACGAAGACGATGGAGGCGTCGCCGTGGCCCTGCGCCAGGATGTGTTTGAGGGCATTCGCATCGATGCCGCGGTCGCGGATGATGGAGATGGAATAATGACTGCACTCGCGCTGGAACACCTGGCGCAGCAAATGACCGAGGATGACACCGACGGGCGTGCCGGCACGCGCCAGCGAGACCAGCGTGATGGCACCCGTGCGGCGTGCCGCGATCAGGGCCGCGAGGCGCAGGCAGTCGCGCGCCATCTGCAGGCGGTTGGCGGCAAACGCGCTCTGGAACAGCGCCAGGTAGGCGGGCGAGGGCAGGGATTCCGGCGACAGCATTTCGCTGTAGTGGCGCTGGCCTGACTGGATCAAACGCTCCTTTTCGGCCAGGTCGAGGATCGGTTCGAGCGCCATCGGCGTGAGCAGAAATTCCACGTCCTCCTGGCGGTAGCTGCCGCTGAAATGCTGCGTGCCTTCGGTCATAGCGCCGCCACCGTGAGTGCCGCCAGCTGGGTGCCGTTGGGGATGATGGCGTAGTCGCAGGCGGCCATGAATCGGGCGTCCGAACGGCTGTCGCCCATGCCGAAGCTGACAATGGGGCCATGCTCGGCTTCCAGTTCCGCGCGCAGGTAGGCCACGGCGCGCGCCTTGTTCAAGGCCTTCGGCAGCACGGCCAGGTTGTTGCCGTTGCGGTGGATGAAGTAGTCGGCACCTTCTGTTGCGATCCACTGCTGCAGCACCTGTTCTTCGATGTCGGCCAGGCGTTCGCCGCGCGCTTCATGGTCCTTGACGACGATGTAGAACGGCGTGTTGTAATCCTCGATCAGGCGCGCGCGCGAGGGCATGCCCGCCTTGATCTGAAAATCGTCGATGATGCGCATGGCGTCCTGCAGGCCGGGCAGCGCCGTCTGCATGTCGTTTTGCATCAGCGCCAGCCAGCCGGCATCGAGTGCGCCGCCAGGCTGCAGCACGATGCCGCCGTAATCGAGCACGCTGTAGCTGGTAAACGGCAGGTCGACCCGGCGGAATGCGTCGCCATTCCTCGCCGTGGCGGGAATCAGGGTCATGCCGCTTTGCGCAAACTCAAAGAAGGCGCGCTGGCGCGCCGTCGTAAACGAGCAGGCGTCGCCATTTTTCAGGTACGCGGCTGCTTGCAGGTCGGTCTCGCCCGGGCATTTTTTCGGGGTCTGGAACAGTGTGTCGTCCAGATCAACAAACAGGAATTTCTTCAATTTTGGTCTCTGACTGAAAGTGGAACAGGCGGCCATTCAATTGGCCGGCGAGTTGCATGAGGGCCGGACTGGCCGGGGTTTCATGGCAGATGAAAACGTGCTGGTACTGGCCAGGCGCCACGTTGTACAGGTAATTGGCGATGCCTTCGCCGTAATTGTCGTCGCAGCAGACGATATGGCTGACGGAGCCCCACGACAAAATCGGCGAGCGCGTGGTCGATTGCACCACCACGTTCTTGCCCAGCGCTTCGAGTTCGCGCGCCAGCAAAAACGAGGGGTGCATGAATTCGCCCGTGCCTAGCACCAGCACGGAGTCGCCGGCGCCGATTTCCTGCGCCAGCTGCACCGCCAGGCCTTGCGGCGGGCTCAAGGCGCGTTTCAGGCCGATGCGTCCGAAGGCGGGGCTGGCGCCCCGTTCCGCATTCGCTTCGAAGCGCTGTGCGCTGGCCGCCACGGGCGCCGGCGCATCGCCGGCCTGGAATGCGTAGTGGCCGGAGAGTGCTGCGCCTATGCTGGTGGGCAGGCCGAAACGTTGGCTCAAGTCCGCGTTGGCGGCCTGGCCCATGAAATTGGTGATCACGCCCAGGTGCAGCTTTTCCAGCTGCGGATAGCGCGCGCGGCACACTTGTACCAGGTTGGCGAAGGTGTTGCCGGTGGACGCTTCATCGTCGATCAGCACCAGGCTGCGGGCCGTGGAAAACAGGGCGCTGGCAGAGTCGGACAAATGCAAAAACTGGCGCGGCGCATGGCTGTGCGATTCCTCGAATTCGAAGAAGGGCACCGTGCCCACGCGGTAGCGCGAGCTGTGCAGAAACAGCGCCTTGCCATTGGGATTGGCGCGCAGCCAGGCTTCGAACACGCCCTGGCCCAGGCCGACGGCCGTTTCCGCCATGGCGATGAAGACCACGGCGCCGGGCAGGCTGGGAGGAATTTGCGCGGCCAGGTCGTCGTGGATGGCTTGCATGGCGCGCGGCGTGACGGGCCAGTGCTTGCCCAGCACCTTGGACAGGAACAGGAAGCCGCGCTTGGCGTTGGCGCGCGCGGCAAAGCCGATCAGCCAGTCCAGCGGAAAGCGCGCCTCGTCCACCTTCAGGGTCAGTTCGCCCGTGGGCATCTGCTGCTTGACGATATTCATGGCAGCTCCACGGCGTACGCGGCTTCGCCCACGCGCATGCCTGCACGGATGGCGGGCACGGTGAGCTTGTCGTAGCCCTGGTCGAAGCCGGCCAGCGCCAGGTAGGGCAGGTTGGGGCCGGCCGCACACGCCATGCCGATGCCGCCCGACATGCGCGGGTTAATCTCCAGCAAGGCCAGGCCGTTGGCGCCCTCGCGGAACTGGATGTTGAACACGCCATTCAGGCGGTAGTCGCGCGCCAGTTTTTCACAGGCTGCCAGCAAATCTGCGCGCAGTTCGATCAGCTGGCCGCTGCCGCCCACGTGCAGCTTCTTGCGCGGCACGGCGCAAATGAGCTTGCCCTGGTCGGCGACGCAGTCGGCGCTGTATTCGTGGCCATCGAGGTATTCCATCAACAGCAGGGTCTTGAATGTTTCCATCTGCGCCAGGCCGCTGCGCAACTCTTGCGCATTGATCTGGTAGGCGGCGCCGGCCAGCAGCAGCTGGGCGCTGGTGCGCTCTTCATCGAGCACGGCAAAGCCCAGGCCATACACGGATTCGGCAGGCTTGATGCACAGCTTGCGATGCAGCGGGTGCAGCTCGGCGTAGGCGGCGTCGTATTCCGCGATGGTCGTGACGGCACGGTAGTCGGCCGGGCGCGCCATGGGCAGATCGAGGCCGTCGCAGAAGCGCGCCTTGTCATGCATCAAAGCCAGGGTGTCTTCACTGGCCACGCTGAGCACGCGCGTGCCGAGGGCGGCGAAGCGCGCGCTGGCGCTGCCGATCAGGCCCGCTTCCTTGCCGGGCCAGAAAATCGTGATGTTACGGTCGCGGCAAAATTCCAGGCACCACTCGACATAATTGAGGCCCGTCAATCCAGACGGTTCGACCGCATATTCGTGGGCCGACAAAAAGGCCGCCGCATGCGCGTTCGTATTGCTGCACACGATGTGATAGCGGGGCTGGCCGCCCGTGGCGGCCATATCGGCCTCGCGGATCAGGCGCATGGCCGTGCCGACCGAGGAAAATGTTTTGTTGAACCAGACTCTTTGCATGTACGGGGACCGGGTGGAAATAAGGGAAGCCGCGCGCAGGTGCGCGCGCGGGGATTCTAAGCAACCAGACTTAACCTGGCCTTAGATAGGGGGTCAGCCGGCCTTGCCGCTGGCCGTCCATTTCAGGAAGGCGTCGCGGTTGCGCGAGCAGATGAAGACTTTGCCCGAACCGGAAAAGCGCAGCACGATACCTTCGCCGCTGGTCACGCTGTTGACGATATTGCCGAGGAAACCGCCGATGCCGCCGCCGCTGGCGCCGCCGCCCGTGGTCACGGAAATCTCGTATTTCAGGCTATTGTCCCAGCAGACCACGTGGGAATTGTCGATCACGACATCCTTGCCCGGCTCGACGTCGAGCTGGAACATGGAGCCGAAGCCCGATACCACCACTTGCCCCGTGCCAGCGGTCTCCATGACGAAGAAGCCGCCCGACTGGGCGAGCAGCGCGTTGCCGATGCTTTGTGTGCGCACTTTCATTTCCGTGCCCGAGGTGGCGGCGACAAAGGCGCCGTCGTTGAGCAGGTACTGGCGCGCGCCCACGTCGACCACTTCGATGGCGCCCGGCAGGGTGGGCGAGAGCAGGCAGTCGCCGCTGCCGCGCACCGCTTCGATATGCTGCTGGAAGAACGATTCGCCATTCGCGAAGCGGCGCATGATGGCGCTGCCCAGGCCGCCCGTCATCTTGCCTTTCAAGTCCAGCGCCGTCTCCATCATCACCATCGCATCGGATTCGCAATAGATGGTTTCGCCCTGTTTCATGCTGACGTGGAGGAAAGGATCGACGTCGCCCGTGACACTAAATACTGGCATGATAAATCTCCAAAAAAAAGCCGCCTGAGGATATTCAGGCGGCTGCGTTTAGCGCATGAAAAAATCAGGCGTTGACGCCGAACGAGCGTGCGAGGGGGCCCAGGCCGCCGTTGAAGCCCTGGCCGATAGCCTTGAACTTCCATTCGCCGTTGTAGCGGTAGATTTCGCCAAAGATCATCGCCGTTTCCGTCGAGCTGTCTTCGGACAGGTCGTAGCGGGCGATTTCTTTTTCGCCTTCCGCGTTCAGGCAGCGGATGAAGGCTTTCGAGACCATGCCGAAGTTCTGGCGGCGCGCGTCGGCGTCGTGAATGGTGACGGTGACGCTGATGCGGTCGATGTCGGCCGGCACGCGCGACAGATCGATTTCGATGCGTTCATCGTCGCCGTCGCCTTCGCCCGTAGTGTTGTCGCCCGTGTGGACGACGGAACCGTCGGTCGACTTCAGGTTGTTGTAGAAGATAAAGTCAGAGTCGCCACGGACTTTACCGTCGCTTTTCAGGAGGAAAGCGCTGCCGTCAAGGTCGAAGGTGGCGCCGTCCGTGGAACGAGGATCCCAGCCGAGGCCGACGATGATCTTCTTCAGGTTCGGTGCTTCCTTGCTCAGGTTGACGTTGCCGCCTTTTTGCAAACTGATTGCCATGTGGTGCTCCTTTAGTAATTTAGCTCAAATAACGGGCCGGTGGCGTGTTTTGCCTGGCTGGCCCGTTGTCATGCCTTCATGGGATGAGCGCAAGGCGCTCGTGCCATTACTCTCTCAATTGGGGGCGGAACCCCCGATATCAAGCTTGTGCCGCGTGCCGCTTGCGATAACGCAAGGACGACCACAGCGAAACCAGGATAAAGGCCACGCCCGACAGGCCCGTGAACCACTCCGGAATATGGTACTTGACGGACGCCAGCATGATCAAGGCGAGGATGCCGATCGCATAATGGGCGCCGTGCTCCAGGTAGACGAATTCGTCCAGCGTGCCCTTGTGCACCAGGAAGACCGTCATCGAGCGCACGAACATGGCGCCGATGGCCAGGCCCAGCATGATGATGACGACGTCGTTGGTGATGGCAAAGGCGCCGATCACGCCGTCAAAGCTGAACGAGGCGTCCAGCACTTCCAGGTACAGGAAGCCGCCGATGCTGCCGCGCGCCACCGTTTTCACCAGGTCGCCATTGCCGTTTTTCGCTGGCGCGGTGCCTTCTTCTGCGTCATCCTGCAAGTCCGGTTCGCCTTCTTCCAGCAAGCCGCTGATCCAGTTTACGCCGATGTAGACGGCAATGCCGACGACGCCCGAGGCGAGCACGCTGTATTTTTCATCCACAGGCCCCATCGCCACGCAGGCGGCGACGGCGCCCATGGTGATCAGCACGGCCAGGCTTTCAGTGCCCAGCGCGTTGACTTTTTCCTCGGCCCAACCCAGCCAATGCAATTCCTTCTCGTCGTCAAACAGGAAGTTCAGGAACACCAGCAGCAAAAAGGCGCCGCCGAAGGCTGCCACTTGCGCATGGTTGTCCGTCAGGTGCTTGGCATACACGTCCGGCGTGGTGGTGGCCATGGTCCATACATCGACCAGGCCCAGGCCCGTGGCGACGGAAACGATGACCAGCGGAAACAGCAACCGCATGCCGAAGACGGCCACGAGGATACCCACCGTCAAGAACAGTTTTTGCCAGAATTCATTCCAGTGACGCAAGACCGAGGCATTCACCACGGCATTGTCGAACGATAGCGACACTTCCATGATGCCCAGCACGCCTGTGATCCACAGCGCCTGGATCATGCCTGACATGCCGCCATGGCTGTAACCCCACCAGCCTGACACTGCCATCAGGATAAAAGTGACTAAAAAGGAAATTCTGAAATGCCGCATGAGGACCCCGTTGCAAGTATGAAAGACGTTTGATTATCCGCGCCGCTGTGCGCGCCGCACTCAGTGTTGATATACGTCCATTGTTGTATGTGCCATGATTTTATATTAGTTGCCGCCGAGGGCGGCGTTTTATAGTCTGACGACAGACAGTTCTGCTGGCGCGGGTGATCTGCGATAATTGCGGCGCGCCCATCTGGCGGTCGCAGTTTCTTGCACACTTTACAGACATATAAGAAGGAATACTCCGTGGATATCGCTTACCTCGTCACGCCCCTGATCACCTGGATCCTGGTCGGACCGATCAAATTCCTGATCAACAGTGTCCGCACGCGGCAATGGGCATTCGGGCTGGTCGGCAATGGCGGCTTTCCCAGCAACCACAGCGCCGTCGTTTCCAGCATGGCAACCCTGATCGCCCTGCGCGAAGGCATAGGCCATCCCGCCTTCGGCGTGGCCGTTACCCTGGCGTTCATCGTCATCATCGATGCCAACAGCCTGCGCCAGCACGTGGGCAAGCAGGCGGCGGCCATCAACCGCCTGGCCGGGGAAGCGGCCAGCGCTGCGCACAAGACCTTGCGCGAGCGCATGGGCCATACCCTGGTGGAAATCACCGGCGGCCTGTGCACGGGCGTGGCCATCGGTTTCCTGATCAACTACGTCTTTGCCCGCTAAGCGTCCTTCCCCCTGAAACGCAAAACCCCGCCCAAGGCGGGGTTTTGCGTTTCAGGGCGTAAAAACTACGTTTCATCCATTGATTAAAGCATTACAGGAAACCGCCGATTGACATGCCCGGACGCGCTCATGGATACTTTGGCGCTTGTGGTTTTAATAAAAATAAATGCCTGCCATCGCCTGCAGCCCTATCCGGGCCGGCGGGACGGTCGCGGCGCTATCTATCCGGAGAATTACCCATGTTGCGCAAAACCCTGTTTGTTCTGGCAATCGCTTCTGCCCTGACCGCTTGCGGCAAAGAGTCCAAAGATCCTGGCAAAGGCGCTGGCAAGGGCGCCAAGGAACAGGCGGGCGCCGCCGTCAATTTGCTGGTCTCCCCGGAAGACCTGCTGACCATACAAAGCAATGCGCTGGCGTCGGGGCCCGTCATCACCGGTTCCGTGCAGCCGGAGCGCAATGCGGACTTGCGCGCCGAAGTGTCGGCTGTGGTGATCCAGGTCATGAAGGAAAACGGCGAAGCCGTCAAGCGGGGCGACGTGCTGGTGCGCCTGGATGAAACGTCCATCCGCGACAGCCTCAATTCGGCCGAGGAAGCCAGCCGTGCCGCCAGCCAGGTGCTGGAGCAGTCCGAACGCATGTTCCAGCGCATGAAAACCCTGCGCGCCTCGGGCATGACGTCGACGCAGGCGCTGGAAGACGCGGAAATCCGCCGCAACAATGCGCAAAGCGATTTGTCCGCTGCGAAGAGCCGCGCCGCCCAGGCCCGCCAGCAGCTGCAGCGCACCCTTGTTCGCGCGCCGTTCGACGGCATCGTGAGCGAGCGCAAGGTATCGAATGGCGATACGGCGCAAATCGGCAAGGAATTGATCAAGGTTATCGATCCAACCAGCATGCGCCTCGAAGGCCTGGTGTCGGCCGACAAGATCGGCGTCGTCAAGGTGGGTCAGCCCGTGTTGTTCCGCATCAATGGTTATCCAGGCCAGGATTTCGCGGGCAAGGTGCGCCGCGTCGATCCTGCCGCCAATGCCGTCACGCGCCAGGTGGCCGTGCTGGTCGATTTTAATGACAAGGAACAACCGCGCGTGGCCGGCCTGTATGCGGAAGGGCGCATCGAGACGGACAGCATCAGCGCGCTGATGATACCCGACTCGGCCCTGGTGAAGGCGGGCGACGTCACATACACGTGGAAAGTCAAGGACAAGGCCTTGCATAAAGTCAACTTGCGCATCGGCGCGCGCGATGTGCGCACGGGCCAGTGGGAAGTGCAAAGCGGCCTGGCCAGCGGCGACACCGTGTTGCGCACGCCGGGCTCGACCTTCAAGGATGGGCAGAAAGTGGAATTGACGGCTGGCAAGGCCGTGCCAGCGGCCGCCATGGCCAGCAGCAGCACCGCCGTTGCCGGTAAAGGAAACTAAGCCATGTTCCTTTCCGATTTCAGTATCAAGCGGCCTACCGCCACCATCGTCCTGATCCTGGCAATGATGTGCGTCGGCTTGCTGGCGCTCAAGAAACTGCGCGTCAACCAGAACCCGGACGTCGAAGTGCCCTTCATCGTCGTCAGCATTCCTTACCCTGGCGCATCGCCCGATACGGTCGAGCGCGAAGTGGTGAACCGCCTGGAAAAATCCTTGCAAAGCATTTCCGGCGTGACCGAGGTCAATAGCGACTCGAATGAAGGTTCGGCCAGCATCTTCCTGAAGTTTTCCTTCAATACCAATCTGATCGAGGCTTCCGACAATATCCGCAATGCGATTGCCGCCGTGCGCTACAAGTTGCCGACGGAAATGCGCGAGCCCATCCTGCAGCGCATCGACCCGGCTGCCGAACCGATCATGCAGCTGGCGCTGTCGTCGAATACGCAAAGCCATGCGGAAATTTCGCGCCTGGCCGAAGACGTGCTGTCGGACCGTTTCCGCACCGTCGATGGCGTGGCGCTGGTCAACGTGGGCGGTTCGCTGAAGCGCGAATTGTCCGTGCTGCTGCGGGCGGAGAAGTTGCGTGAATACAATGTGTCCGTCAGCGACGTCGTCACCGCCTTGCGCAACCAGAACACGAATGCGCCCGTGGGCAAGGTGCGCGGCACCCTCGACGAGAAAAGCATCCGCCTGGTGGGCCGCATCGAGTCGCCGGCCGATTTCGAGAAAGTGGTGATCAAGCGCCGCGGCGAGGAAATCGTGCGCCTGGCGCAAGTGGCCACCATCGAGGATGGCTTTGCCGAAGTCAACAGCCTGAGCATGCGCAGCGGCAAGCCCAACGTGGGCATGTCGATTACCCGCGTGCGCGACGCCTCCACCGTCAGCGTGGCCAACAAGATCCGCGACATGGTGGCGGAAATCAACAAGACCTTGCCGAAAGGCACGATCCTGCAAGTGACACGCGACGGCGGCGAAAACGCCCAGCATAGCCTGAACAATGTGATCGAATCGCTGGTGCTGGGCGCCGTACTGACGATTTTCGTCGTGTATGCGTTCCTGAACTCCTGGCGTTCGACCCTGATCACGGCGCTGAGCCTGCCGACGTCCGTGATTGCCGCCTTCATTGCCGTGTGGCTGTGCGGCTTTACCCTGAACTTCATGACCCTGCTGGGCCTGTCGCTGGCCATCGGCGTGCTGATCGATGATGCCATCGTGGTGCGTGAAAACATCGTGCGCCACATGCAGATGGGCAAGGACCGCCGCACGGCCGCGCTGGAAGGCACGGCCGAGATCGGCATGGCCGTGGCCGCCACGACCTTCTCCATCATCGCCGTCTTCATTCCCGTGGCCTTCATGCCTGGTATCTCCGGCGAATGGTTCCGTCCGTTCGCCTTGACGGTGACGTGCTCGGTGCTGGTCAGCCTGGGCATTTCGTTTACGCTCGACCCCATGCTGTCGGCCTACTGGGGCGACCCGGTCGAGGAACATGCGGCGCCGAAAAAAGGCATCGGCCGCGTGCTGGAGAAATTCAACCACTGGTTCGACCATCAGGCCGACCGCTATGGCCGCGTGATCGCCTGGGCCTTGCATCACCGCCGCTGGATGGCCGTGATCGCCTTCGGCAGCCTGGTGGGCGCCATCGTCCTGCACGCTACACATGGCGGCACGAGTTTCCTGCCGGCATCCGATTCGGGCAATCTGATGATCAATGTGCGCACGCCATCGTCGAGCAGCATCGAATATTCGCGTTTGAAACTGGAAGCGGCGGCCGTGCTGGCGCGCACCTTGCCTGAAACCAAGGATACCAACAGCTCCATCAATGCCGGTGGCGGAAGAGTCTATGTCGACATCGGCAAGCGCAACACCCGCAAGCGTTCGGCCAAGGAAATCGCCGTCGAGCTGCGCGAGAAGATGTCGCGCCTGGTGGGCGCCGAATACGTGGTGCAGGATGACTTGAGCAATGGTTCGCAAAAGCCCATCCAGGTGGAATTCACGGGTCCCGATTCGCGTAAACTCATGGAAATTACCAACGCCTACATGGACAAGCTGCGCGCAATTCCTGGCGCCGTCGACGTGGGCCTGTCCGAGCAGGACCCGAAAAACGAGCTGCAGATCGAGCTCAACCGTGGCCTGGCCAACTCGATGGGCATTTCCGTCAATGATGCGGCGCAATCGTTGCGCGTGGCGTTTGCCGGCGTGGAAGTGGGCGACTGGGTCGATCCGACGGGCGAAACGCGCGACGTTGCCGTGCGCCTGCATCCCGATGACCGCGTGGCCTCGGAAAACATCGAGCGCCTGCCGATCAGCGTGACGGGTACCTCGCAAATGGTGCCGCTGGACCAGATCGCCACCATTACCATGGGCAAGGGCCCGTCCGGCATCGAGCACAAGAATGGCAAGCGCACGATCACCGTGTCTGCCAATGCGCAAGGCCGCTCGAACGGCGAAGTGACGAGCGACGCCATGAAGCTGGCCAACTCCATCGATTTCCCGCCCGGCTACGGCCTGGCGCTCGGTGGCGCCGGCCAGGACCAGCAAGAGCTGTTCACGGAAATGCTGATTGCGCTGGTGATGGGTATCGGCTTGATGTATTTGATCCTGGTCATGCAGTTTGGTTCATTTACCGCGCCGGTGGCCGTGATGATGTCCTTGCCGCTGAGTCTGATCGGCGTGGTGGTGGCGCTGGTGATCACCAACAATACCCTCAACCTGATGAGCTTTATCGGCATCATCATGCTGATGGGCCTGGTCGCCAAGAACGCCATCTTGCTGCTGGACGCGGCGCGCAAGCGCGAAGAAGAGGGCCATGGCCGCGAAGACGCGCTGATGTATGCGGGCCGCATGCGTCTGCGCCCCATCCTGATGACGACGTTTGCGCTGATCGCCGGCATGTTCCCCGTGGCGCTGGGCTTGGGCGAGGGCGGCGAGTTCTACCGTCCATTGGCGATCGCCATCATCGGCGGCACCATCACCTCGACGATCCTGACCCTGCTGGTCGTACCGACCTTCTATGACAGCATCGAAATCGCCCGCGATGGCGCCGTGGCCAAGTTCCACCGCCGCGCCGCGCGCATGCCCGTAGCCGTGGCCATGATCCTGACCCTGCTTGAATGCGTGCTGACCCTGCTGCTGGTGCGCTTCGTCTACCGCATGCTGAAAAAGGCCGTGCTGTTCCTGATGGGACGCCGCACGCCGAAGGCAACGTCGGTCAGCCTGCAAAAGTAGTACCGGGCCAAGGCGTGGCTTGCGCTGCGCTGTGGTATTTCAAGAGCCTTCTGCGGAAGGCTCTTTTTTTTTCTGTCCAGCTGGCCAGGGCGCGGCGCACTAACTGTTGCGCGGTGGCGAGGTGGTCCCCGTACCTGTTCCGGGTGTCGTACCGTTGTGGGGCGTGGTCGGTGGCGGCGTGGTGGTGCCATCGGGATTGGTGGTGTCCGGTGTCATGCCAGGTGTGGTGCCTGGCGTTGCCGGCGCGGTGGTGGCGGGCGTGGCGGTGGTGCTGGTGTCGCTGTGTTTGTTGCAGCCGCCCAGCAGCGCACAGACGATGGCGCTACCGAGGACGAGCTTGCTGGTGGTCAGGAGTGGAGCCGTCATGATTGTTCCTTTTCAGTGGAAGACTGTCGTGAAAACGCATGCCTCGCCAGATTGCGCATCTGGAACAAGGCTGGCATCGCTTGCAAGGTTTAGAGTGGGTGGGCCGGTACAGGTTCACCGGACTTGCACAGGCCTGGTGCTGGCTGGGGCGAGCAGAGCGCTGGGTTTGAGGTAGCGCAAACCAGCAAGGGATATGGCCAGTTGGGCCAGGACAGGATGCCCTGGCCGCGGGTGGAGGGTTTATTTGGCGGCAGGGGCCTTGCTCACTTCCACTTCCCAATCCACGCCCGAGGCGACGTGGTGTTGGGCGGCAAAGTCACCCTGGCTGATAGCCACAGCCACGTCGAGCAGGCTGTTCAGGTAGACCAGGGGCTTGCCCTTGGCGACGCCGCCAAAGGTGTGCTCGAATGGCGCCGTGACCTTGGCCACTTGCTTGCCCTTGTGTAAGATGCGCACTTGCAGCGGGTCGTGCAGTTTCACCTGCAATTCGTCGAGCAGGGATTTCGGGATATTCGTCCACACATTGCCATACTTGACGTCGAGCACGGGCACGATGCCGCGGATGGTATTGCCATCGCGCACAGGTTTTTGATACGCAATCTTGACCACGGATTCGCTCGGCAATTGCGGGCCCACCTGTTCATAGCTGATGGCGCCCGAGGCCAGGCGCGCACCGACATACGCGTACACGTCGCGGCCATGGAAGGTATACGACTCGCCTGATCCGGCCAGGCGGTTGACCTTTTCATCGATTTCGCGCAGTTCGGCCACGCCGTCGCGCTCGGCGATCAGGGTGAACAGGCCGTTGTCCGGGCCCACGAAGTAGCGTCCACCCTTGGTTTTCAGCACCACCGACTTGCGGTTGGTCCCCACGCCCGGATCGATGACGGAAACAAACACCGTGCCTTGCGGCCAGTAATTGGCCGTCTGGTACAGGCGGTAGGCGCCCAGCCAGATGTCGTAGTCGGGAATCTGGTGCGTCAGATCCGAGATGGTGAGCTTGGGGTCGACGCCATAGGCCACGCCATGCATGGCGGACACGGCGCCATCGGCCGTGCCGAAGTCCGTCATCAGCACCAGCGGTGCGGCAGCCTGGGCGCTGGACAGCAGGAGGGCGCTCAGGCAGGCGCCGGCGACGAGGTGAGAGATGCGTTTGATGATCATATGCTCTTTCCGTGACGTTAAAACGTGTAGTTCAGCTTGGCGTAGAAATACGCGCCATTGACGCCGATGGGGTTGATGAAATTGTAGGGCAGGGCGCCACCATACGTGGCGTTATTTGTCTGGCGCACGCGCTGCGGGTAACGGTCGAGGATATTGTTGCCACCCACGCTCAGGGTCAGCTGCTTGCTCAGTTTTAATTGGCCTTCCAGGTCCAGCGACCAGACGGCGCCGAAGCGCTGCGCGGGGATGCCGTCGATCAGCGGCGCATCGCTGTCATACGAAAAATCTTTCAACTCGCCGAAGCGCGTGGCGCGCGCCTGCATGCCCCAGCCGGCCGCTTGCCAGTCGGCACCGAGGATCAATTTGCTGGTGGGTGACGCATGTTTGATGCGGAACAAACTCGTCTCTGTCAGCAAGGTCAGACTGGGATCGATATTGGTCAGCGCAGCGGAACTCTGGCGCACCTTGTCGAGACTGGACTTGTTCAGGTTCAGTGCCGCGTTCAGGTTCAGCTTGCCTGACGTGAAGGCCAGGTCATGATTCAGCACCACGTCCAGGCCTTTCGTACGCGTGTCGAGCAGGTTGGCCAGGTAGGCCACGGACTGGATGTCGCTGCGGCCATTGGCGGCCAGGTAGGCGGTGACGGCGTCGCTTTGCAAGTCGCTCGAGCGCGTGATGCGGTCGCGGATGCGGATTACGTAGGCGTCCACCGTCACGCTGGTGGCGGCCGCCGGTTTCCAGGCCAGGCCCAGGGACAGGTTGGTCGACTTTTCCGCTTTCAGCTGTTGCGCGCCGAAGCTGCGCGCCAGCGGGACGCTGGCCGGCAGCAGGGCCGCCGTTTGCAGGGCCGTGCCATCGGCGTTGAAGTTCAGGCTGGCGAAGCGGAAACCCGTCTGCACGAGGGCCGGCGCGCGGAAGCTGTTCGACAGCGAACCGCGCACGAGGAAATGCTCCGTCACTTTATAGCGCGTGGACAACTTGCCCGTGCTGGCGCTGCCGAAGTCGCTGTAGTCGGAATAGCGGGCGGCGGCGCCCACCAGCAGGCGCGGCGTGAGGTCGTTTTCCACGTCCGCATACACGGAGCGGATTTGCCGGCTGCCGTCATAGGCGTCCGATGGACGCAGGCCCGGCCCCGCCTGCGCGCCCGGTGGAGCGTCGGTGAAACTGCCGGCCGCATACGAAGCGGGGTCGCCGGCCGAGCTGGTGTAGGTTTCGCGCATCCATTCGGCGCCCACCGCCAGGCTCAAAGGTGCGGGCAGACCGATGTCGATGCTGCGCGTGGCATCGATGTTCAAGGCGTTCTGGCGGAAGTCGAAGCCGGCCAGCTTGAAACGCGTGGGGCTGGCCGCACCCAGCGAGGCGTTGACGGAGTGGCTTACGCCGTAGTCAAAGCGGTCGCTGCCGTGGCGCGCGCTGGCGTCCCAGTTCCACTCGCCTGCGCTGCCGCGCACGCCGGCCACGATGCTGAGGTCGCGCTTGTCGCCGTTGGTGACGGGGCGGTAGCCGTTCGGATACAGGGCCGTCACGTTCGACGGGTCGCCCGGATAGCGGAAGTAGGCGCTGCCGTCGGACTTGCGCTCGTTCAAGGTGGCAAACGAGTACAGGTCCAGGCCGTTGGCCAGGGTGAGCTGGGTGTTGTAGAACAGGTAGTTGTTGCGCTGGCGCGAGTCGCCCGACTTGAACAGCACCTTGCCATCGAGCGCCTGGTCGGCTGGCGTGAAGTTGTAGGAAGTCCAGCCCGCGTCGCTGGGGCCGGCCCGTTCCGTGGGCGAGCGGCGCCGCGTTTCCGCGCCGAAGCGGAAGTAGCCAGCCTCGCCCAGTGGCACGCCATAGTCGGCGTTGACGATGACGGTCTGGCCATCCGTCAAGGTTTGATCGGTGGGCTCGAAATGCGTGTGGTTGGCGCCATAGCTGACGGAAGCGGAGCCGCCCGTGCGGGCTTTTTTCAGCACAATGTTGATCACGCCCGCCACGGCGTCGCTGCCGTACTGGGCGCCCGCGCCGTCGCGCAGGATTTCGATGTGGTCGATGGCGTTCGGCGGAATGGCGTTGATGTCGACCGGCACGGTGCCGGCGAAGCTGCTTTCCGTGTCGAGCACGGCGCTCGTGTGGCGGCGCTTGCCGTTGATCAGCACCAGCACCTGGTCGGGCGCCAATCCCCGCAACTGGATGCCGCGCACGGAGTCCGACGCGCCGCTCGATTCGATGCGGGGGAAGTTGATCGAGGGTGACAGGTTTTGCAGGGCCGCGCCCACGTCGCCCGTCGACAGCGCATTGCTCACTTCGCGTGCGCCGAAGCGGTCGATGGGCACGCTGCTGTCGAAGACGGTGCGGTTGCGTGCGCGCGAGCCGACGACGGTGACCTGGTCGATGCTGGCGCCGGCCGTTTCAGCGCTGATGCCTGTGCTGGCGGTGGCTTGCGCATCTTGTGCCCAGGCGGACGGTGCGCCCAGCATGGCGCAGGCCAGGACGATGGCGCGCAGCGGCGTGGCGGGCGTGGCAGATACTGGATAGAAGTGGTGCGGATGCACGGCGTTGTCCTTTGGGCTCAATGAGTGTTAGTACGGAAAAAGTTGCCATGAGCTTAAGGGAGGCGGCGGTGTGCGCTAACGTTTCTTTCTGGATATGCTTATGCTGTTGTTTTTTTGTCGCCAGGAGCGCCGCAGGGAAGGCGTGCTGTCGATAGCGTCCACGCATGCCCCGAAGTCTCAGGATTTCGGCGCGGCCGGCATGTCGGGCTGGGCCGTGACGGGTGTGCCGGCCGCTTCCAGTGGCGCGACGAAGTTGCACAGGTCCAGCTGCAGCTTGCCGTGCCCGCCCAGGGCGGGGTTGAAGGCGTACAAGGTGACGCCGCAGTTGGGCACGTCGGCCGCCTTGTCGATGGCCAGGATGGCGTGCTCGTCGCAGCGTTCCAGCAGATAGCGCAAGCAATTGACGATGACCTTGTGGCCGACGATCAGCACCCGTTCGCCCCGGTATTCGCGGGTGATGGTGTCGAGCACGCTGCGCAGGCGCAGGATGACGTCGCACCAGCTTTCGCCGCCGGGTGGACGGAAGTAAAACTTGCCGACATGCTGGCGCTGCTCGTACAGTTCCGGGTACTTGTTGGCGATGCCGTGCACGGTCAGGCGGTCGAGGAGCGCAGGCGTTCGTCGGCCACCACGGAGGCGAGGCTGTCCGCGGCAAGCCGCGCCAGCATGGCTTGCGCCGTCTGCTGCACCCGCACGTAGGGCGAGTACAGCACGACGGTCGGTTGTTGTTCAGAGGGAAGGGTGGCGAACCAGTCGCCCAGGGTTTGCGCCTGGCGCGCGCCAAGCTCGGAGAGGGGGACATCGACATCGCGCTCGGCGATGGCGATCAATAACTGTTTTTCCGCTTCGGTGGCATCGCGCGCCACATTGCCGGCCCTTTGGCCGTGACGCACGATCCAGATGGGTTGCGGCCATTTCTGTTCCATCGGCGCGCAGCTGCGAGCAGCCTTAAGCGGCGTGTTCCGCCTCGTCCAGGTCGGGCGCGTCGTCGCTGTTGTAGACGGCCAGGTCGGTCTGTCCCATGACGCGGCTGGTGACGGTGCCGGCCGTGATCGAGCCGCTCACGTTCAGGGCCGTGCGGCCCATGTCGATCAGCGGTTCGACGGAGATCAGCAAGCCGGCCAGGGCGACGGGCAAGTCCATTGCCGACAGCACGATCAGGGCGGCAAACGTGGCGCCGCCGCCCACGCCGGCCACGCCGACGGAACCGATGGTGATGATGGCGAGCAAGGGCAGCAGGAAGCTGATGGTGAACGGGTCGACGCCGACGGTGGGGGCGATCATCACGGCCAGCATGGCCGGATAGATGCCGGCGCAGCCGTTCTGGCCGATGGTCGAACCGAACGAGGCGGCGAAGTTGGCGATGCCTTCCGGCGTGCCCAGGCGCTGGGTTTGCGTCTGCACGCTCATCGGGATCGAACCGGCGCTGGTGCGCGAGGTGAACGCGAAGGCCAGCACGGGGAAGACTTTTTTCACGAAGCGCAGCGGGTTCAGTCCCACGCCGGCGATAATGGCCAGGTGCACCAGGAACATCAATATCAGCGCGCTGTACGAGGCGACGACGAAGTTGATCAGTTTCAAGATGTCCGTGTAGCTCGACGAGGCCACCACCTCAAACATCAGCGCAAACACGCCATACGGCGTCAGGCGCAGCACCAGCGTGACCATGCGCATGACGATGGCGTGCGCCACTTTCATGAAGTGCTCGAAGGAAGTAAAGATTTCCGGTTTTTTCGCGGCGATGCCCGTGGCCGAGATGCCGATGAAGATGGAGAACACCACCACGGCGATGGTCGACGTCTTGCGCGCGCCCGTCATGTCGAGGAAGGGGTTGGTCGGCACGAAGCTGACCAGCAGTTTGGGCAGCGACAGGGCCTTCGCCGTTTCCAGCGAACCTTGCAGCTGCACGCCGCGCGCCACTTCGGCGGCGCTCGAGGTCAGGCCGACAGCCGTCAGGCCGAACAGCTTGGCCATCAAAATGCCCAGCGCGGCGGCGATCGTGGTGGTAATCAGGAGGGTGCCGATGGTCAGCGCGCTGATCTTGCCCAGGGAACTCGCGTCCTTGAGTTTCAGGATGGCGGAAATGATGGAGACCATGATCAGCGGTATGATGATCATTTGCAGCAGTTTTACATAGCCGCTGCCGACGATGTCGATGTATTCATTGGTGCCCGCGATGATGGGCGACCCGGCGCCATACAGCGTTTGCGCAGCCGCACCCAGCAGCACGCCCAGGCCCAGGCCCGTGAAGACGCGCACGGTAAACGTGGAGTGGTTGCGTTGCTGGCGGAACATGAAGGCGAAGACGATCAACGCAACGAGCAGATTCAGAATGATGTTAATTGCCATGAAGGGGCCTTATCTTGGTTTTATTCGAGACTGCAGAGAGCATGAGAACTTTACTACAAGTAATTGCTGCCCCAGCCCGGGGCGAAAGGGCAAGCACTGTACAGTACTATGGGGGCGTTTTGCGCAATACCGCTGCGAATATTACGCTATATAAATATGCTTCACAGGCATAAGCGCAGGTATAGGTCTGCCGGATGATTGTGAAAAGGAAGATTTCATGCCAGCATTGCACGTTTGTTCGTTTGCTAATCTGGCGCAGTATTTTTTAAGGAAAAAGATGAATGCTTTAACGGAAGCTCAAGTACTCGATGCGGAAGAGCGCTTGCGCCTGGCCATGATGGCCTCCGACGTGGCTGTGCTGAATGTGTTGCTGGCCGATGACTTGTTGTTTACGAATCACCTGGGGCACTTGCTGAGCAAGCATGCGGACTTGGCAGCGCATGAGCAGCGCCTGCTGACCATCACGGACTTGCGCGCCTCCGAGCGCCATGTGCGCATCAACGGCAACGTGGCCGTGGTCTCCGTGCGCATGCAGCTGACGGGCAGTTATCACGACGTGGAAACGCATGGCGACTTCCGTTTTACGCGCGTCTGGACGCAGGATGCGGCCGGCGCGCTGCAAGTGATCGCCGCCCATTCCGGCGTCGTGGCATAGGGGTGATGTAGTGGATCATCGTTCCAAAGGGCAACTGTTTGAAGCTGTCATCGCCGCCGGCCCCACCACTCTGGCCATCACGGCCGGCTATCCCGTGCTGCTGTACAAGCTGGTGCGCACCTGGGCCGACGCACCCGGCGCCAATGCCCTGGCCGCGCTATTGCTGACGGGCGGCCTGTGGGCCTTGCTGGAATTCTGGCGCATCGCGCTGGCGACGGTGGCGCGCAAGGCGTATGCATTCAACTGGCGCTTCTGGCTGGCCATCGCCGGTTTTCTCGCCTGCTTCGTGCGCTTCGTGCCGGACATGCCAGCCGGACTGATGCTGGTATTGATGGTGCTGCCGGCGCTGGCGTGGATACATTTCATCTTGTTGCAGATCAAGCGGCCAGCCAATCTCTAGGATTTACTCCACGCTGTCTACCGTTTTCAGCCAAGCAATGCGGCCATTGCCTGCCTCATCCAGATGGGCCAGCAGGGCGGTGGCCGCCGTTTCAGGCAGGCTGAAGTCGAACAGCACGGCGTCGCCGTGTGTCACGTTCAGCAGGGTGGCACCGGCGCCATCGAGTTCGCGGCGCAGCATGCCTTCCATCGCATACGGCACCGTGCAGCGCAGGGTACGCTGGCGCACGATGGCCGTCTTTTCCGCCTGCAACAACGCTTGCGCCACGCTGTCCGTGTAGGCGCGCACCAGGCCGCCCGCGCCCAGCTTGATCCCGCCAAAGTAGCGCACCACGGTCGCCAGCACGCCTTCCAGGTCCTGGTGGCGCAGCACGTCGAGCATGGGCCGCCCGGCCGTGCCGCTCGGTTCGCCATCATCGACGGCCGCCGACTGCCCACCCGCCAGCAGCGCCCAGCACACATGGCAGGCACCCGGATGCTGCGCCTTCAAGTCATTGACCACCTGCTGCGCACTGGCGCGGTCCGTCATCGGCTGCACGCAGCCGATGAAACGGCTTTTCTTGATGATCAGTTCGCTGTGGACGGGGGTGGCAATGGTAAACGGCATGGCGGATGCGAAGGCGGGCAAAGCAGCATGATAGAGGAAATGCGCGCCGGGGAGGAGTCAACCCGCTCACGCGGCGCAGACGGACACCAGTTTGCGCAGTGCCGCGTCTCGCACCTGCAGGATGTCGAACAGTCCCAGCGCGTGCAGGGCGGGCAAGGCGTCGAGGATGTCGCGCTCGGCGATGGCCTTTTCGGCGATGCTGCTCGTGTCGTCCAGCCATAGCCGGGCATTGGCCAGGAAAGCCCCCACCGTGCCCTTGCGCACGGTGACGCCATTGAACTGGCCCTGGTTTTGTTGATCGGGTAATACGTCTTCTGCACGCATGGTGAACTCCTGAAGGATGGAAAGACTTCACTGTATGATGGCGGAATTGTCTTGCCTGCCTTGTTTATGTCATTCGATACGTCAAATCCGCCAATCTTGCCATCGTTGCCGCCGCCGTTGCGCGCCATGCATATTTCCCAGCCGCAGGAACGCGTGACGGCGGCGCACCGCCATGCCAGCGGCCAGCTGTTCGGCGCCATGCGGGGCTTGCTTTCCGTTGCTGCCGACAGCGGGCAGTGGGTGGTGCCGGCCAGCCACTGCGTGTGGATGCCGCCCCATAACGTGCATGCGCTGCGTTCGCATGGCCCGTTTGCGGGCTGGAGCGTGTATGTGGACGAGGCCAGTTGCCCTGGCTTGCCCGTCGCGCCTTGCGTGATGCGCGTCTCGGGCTTGCTGCGCGAGGCGGTGGGCCGCGCCAGCGGCTGGGACGATGGCGTGTTCGATGCGCTAGACGTGCGGCAGGCCCGGGTGGCGGGCGTGATCCTCGACGAGATCGCCGCGTCGCCGCACGAATCCTTCGGCTTGCCCTTGCCCACGGACCCGCGCCTGCTGCGCGTGGCGCGCGCCGTGCTCGATGACCTGGCCGACGAGCGGGGCGTGGAAGCGCTGGCTGCCTGGGCCGGCGTGTCGCCGCGCACCCTGGCGCGCCGTTTCACGATGGAGACGGGCTTTACGCCCTCCGCCTGGCGCCAGCGCGCCCGCATCCTGCGCGCCCTGGAACTGCTGGCCGCCGGCCAGCCCGTCACGACTATTGCGCTGGACCTGGGCTACGACAACGTCAGCGCCTTCATCGCCATGTTCAAGCGGGTGATGGGCGTGACGCCGGGCAGGTATGGGGAAGGGCTGGCATAGTTGGCGCGCAAAACAAAAAAGCCAACCGCGAACGGTTGGCTTCTCTGACGTATTTGGTAGGCCGTGCGGGTGATGAACGAATAGATTTTGTATCGCAATCGGTAGCCCTAGCGATCCTGCCTTGGGATGGGTTAAATGATGGAATCGGCAGGCGGACTTTTATCTCTGATTAACTTTTGCCGAAATAATATTTGTGCAAGCGTCGTTTTTGGAGGTTGCCTGAGATACACTACTGATATTAAATATCCTCTCAGTCGCTGCCACCTGAACTTGCCTATGGAACCGAACGAACGTTGGAACTATCTGGTAGCTTTGGATGACGAGCTGCTCAAAGGTGGGGTTATCTTGCCGGAATGGTGCTCATTTATTATCCAGCAGGCCGATATTGCTTTCGTAAACGGCGCTCATCTGGCCTCGATCCTTACTACCGTCTCGGCAATAGAGACTTATTTACGTGCCGAGCACTCGGTAAGCGGGAAGGAGCGTCTTGTAGATTTGATAGATCGCCTCCCCGGGACATCAAGACTTAGAAACGATTTGCATTCGTTGAGAAAGTATAGAAATTCTTGGGTGCACGTAGACGATCCTTGGAATGATCAAAACATTATAGAAAACACAGAAGTTTATGAGGCTGAATTGGAGAGGGTGGCGATGAATTCAGCCAAGTTGTTACGCGAAGTTATCTACAGCGTGCCGTGGATATAATCGATAACTATTAAGAGGCAGAGTAACTACTGAGAGATAAATCTTGAATCAACGCTTGCGTTTCTTGCTTGATACTAATATTTTGATACCACTTCAGGATTCGATGGTGGTGCTTGAGCCTAGTCTCGCCAACTTTGCCCGTTTGGCGAATGCAGGTGGGCATCAGCTTCTTTATCATCCTGCCTCCGAAATCGATATCAAGCGCGACAAAGATAAAGAAAGACGAGATCGAACGCTTGCACGGTTAGCTCAGTACGCCCGGCTTGATGGTGTTCCATCAAGCCCTTGCAATACGAACGAGACCTCAGCCAACGATGCCTGCGATAACGACATTCTTTATTCACTTGAATGCTCTGCTGTTCACGCGCTAGTTACTGAGGACCGTGAGATTCACAATAAAGCACGGCAAGCAGGGCTGGGTAGTCGGGTCTATAATATTCAAACTGCCGAGGACTGGCTTCGACGGCTCCACGAGCCCTTGGAGGTTCAACTCCCCAATATTGATGATGTTCACCTGTATGAACTCACTAATCATCTAGACTCTGCGCTTTTTGATAGTCTTCGGGAGAGTTACGATAGGCCTTCCCGGAGTTTTAACACGTGGTTTCGTGAAAAAGCGCAGATGGGAAGGAAGGCGTGGGTCGCACGAACTGATGATGGGCAACTTGAGGCAATCTGTATTTACGCGATTCAAACGGATGAGGTCATTAATGACTCTCATACGCAACTGAATGGATCGTCGCTTAAGCTCTGTACATTCAAGGTCGGCGAGAAAATTCGGGGAAGAAAGATTGGCGAGTTGTTCCTTAAGGCGGCTTTTCGCTTTGCGACAGAAAATCGATGTGAGAATATATTTGTTCATACTAGTCCTGGACAAATCTATTTACTAGCGTTGCTTGAGGACTTTGGATTTCAGAAGAGTGGGATGTATGGCGCAGATATAATGCTAGTTAAGGAGCATCCAGTTGAGCCGCCGGAGTCCGCACTGCCGACGCTCGATTATGCACGTCTGTATTTCCCCCACTTTCGTCGCGATGAATCTGTGCAGTAGTTTTTAATCCCTATTCAGCCGCAGTTCCATCAGATACTTTTCCCTGATCTAGCGAGGCAGGCCCAACTATTTTCCTCCGGTTCGACAGCTGGAAATGCTATCAAGCAGGCATACCTATGCAAAGCACCCACGAACCAAGTGAAGCCCGGTGATGTGGTGATCTTTTACCGGACTGTCGACGAAATGGCAGCAACATCAATTGGCGTTGTCGAATGCTATGAGGTTCATAATGATGCGGCAAAGATCATGCAGGTCGTGCGGCGTAGAACGGTCTACAGTCAAAAAGATATCGAACTAATGGCGCATACCCCCACCAAAGTTATTCTTTTCCGTTTGGTCGGTCACTTCCCCGAGCCAGTGGCGCTTAGCTCGTTAATAAGCGAGGGCATTGTCTCTGGTCCTCCTCAGTCTATTACAAAAATCTCAGATGATTCCTTCTCAAAATTGTTCTCAATCTCCAACTGGTAGTTCAATACTCATTTCGATTAAACCTCGATATGCTGATCTTATTCTTGCGGGAAGCAAGCGCGTGGAGTTGCGCCGTGCCGCACCGACTCAGGCTATCAAAGCGATGGCGATCTATTCGTCTTCGCCTATTCAGGCCATTGTTGCATTGGTCGAAATCGTTGAGGTGATCGAAGCAAGTGCATCTCGTCTATGGGAAATAGCTAGAGATAACGGCGGCGGTCTTACTCGCAGTGAATTAAGAGACTATTACAGTGGCAAGAAAACAGGTTTCGCATTTATGCTGGGAAAGGTTCGTCAATTTGATAACCCCATTAAGCCCCGCATTATTTTTTCTAAATTCACTCCGCCACAATCATTCCGATACTTGACGCCTGATGAATTAAAGAAGTTAGAGAAATTGCTAATCAAAAGAAAGAAGTCATGACGGTAATATTTCTTGCAGGAGTCCACGGAGTTGGGAAGGGGCACCTAGGTGCGCTGGTGTCTACTGGGCTTGGTATGCGACATCTGACCGCTAGCCAACTTATTCGAGAGGAGAAGGGGCGCGAGTCATGGGGAAAGGATAAAGTCGTCACAGATGTTGATGATAATCAGCGGGCACTAATTCAAGCTGTCGAACGGTTGCGTGATTCTGGGCAGGCTTTATTGCTGGATGGGCACTTTGTCCTTCGCGCGCCTAATGGCGACTTCATACGCTTGCAGGCGGGAGTCTTCTCCGCCTTGAAATTGTCTGGGGTTGTTTTGCTATGTGAGGACGCTGACAGAATCGCGGCGCGCCTCCTGCAGCGCGACGGTGTCCACACGACGCCAGATTCTATTCGGGCGCTTGCAGCGGAAGAAGAAGCGCATGCTCGCAAGGTTTGTGGTGCATTAAACATACCTCTTGCCGTATTTGCGTCGCCTACGGAAATTAGCCTGACTGACGCAATTCGAAGGCTTGTTAGCAAGTGACAAATCGATGCTTGCGAGAGGCGAGGGCGTGACCAGAGAGCGACCAGTGTCCAGTCCTAAAATAGGTTGACAGTATTTATTGCTGTTAGAACGCCCGATGCACCGCATCGGGCGTTTTGTATTGCAGGGCCATATGCGGCCGTTCCTGGTTGTATATCCGCACC
>NZ_JBNYXM010000002.1:0-305210 GCF_051380665.1 Janthinobacterium lyxosi | reverse complement strand
CTGATTCATCACTCCGACCGTGGCAGCCAGTACTGCGCCCACGACTATCAAAAACTGGTGAAACAATTTGGCATGCAGGCGTCCATGTCGCGCAGAGGAAACTGCTACGACAACGCGTCCATGGAAAGCTTCTGGGGCAGCTTGAAAAATGAGCTGGTGCACCATCAACGTTACGCCACCCGGGCCGACGCGAAAGCTGCGATACAGGAATACATCGAAAGCTTTTACAACCGCCAGCGGCGCCACTCGCGCCTCGGCAATGTTCCGCCCGCGTTGTTTGCTGAAAAATTCAGCAAACAACCACAGGCGGCTTGAAACAAGAGTGTCCGCTATTGACAGTACACCTCATAGAACGCTGCATAATGCGAACTGCAAATGGTATGCTGAAGAAAACGACTCATTTTATGTGGATTTGGTAAAAGATCGAGCAAGAGCAAAAATATTTGAACCAGAATTAAAAGAAAAAATTTATGTACTGATAGTAATTATATTGGGTAAAGATTTCAGTGGGGAGTTTCCTATTTCTGTTTATTGGAATGATAAAGATAAACACGTGTGGATCGGCGTTGATTGTGACGAGGTTGAGATAGAGAAATTAAATTCAAATCAACGTTTGAAGGAGCGAACTGCGAAAGCGTTGAGGGAAATATATCGATATGAAGGTTTTTTCATATTTCAGGACGATATAGCTTTTTAATTTTATTATTTATATTTTATTTAATTGAAATTATTAAATATGTGCGCATGGAATAAGTTATATTCCCGGTGCTGATTGCCTGCCTTATTTCGAGTAGGCACCGGGGGTATATAAGGGGGCATGGTGCAAGCGGAGCATTAAGAATAATAAGCATCCTAGGGCATTCTTTCAATGATAGGAATCCCCCTCTCCGCCACAGACGAAAAAGAAAAAGCTACCCTCGGGTAGCTTTTTTTTCGTCTGTACGCGGAGAGAAGCACGCCCCCTGCGGGGCGTGCGCGGGGGATTCGAAGGGGCGGGCCTACCGGCCCGGCCCTCTCCGAATCTACTGACTGCTGCCGCTGCGCGGCAGCCTCGCGCGCCTGCGGCGCGCGTTCGTGGTTCTAATTAGGTTTCGACTTAGCAGGCTTTTACGGCGCCCGATGCATGAGTCCGTGTTCAAATGGCGGACCTGACCCCGGCACCTGACCCCGGCACCCAGCGCCTATCGATGGCGCGCCGGAGCGCAGGGGGGCAGCTGGTACCCAGCGGGGAGCGCAAGAAGAAAGGAAAAACGACGCTCAGCTACCGTCTGGAAGGCAGCTATCCAGACGGCAAGTGGTTGCAATGCCGTTACGGCGTGCATGGCGAAGTAACACTGTCGAGGAGAATGGACGACAGTGTCAGCCATTGCGAATTTACCTACAGGAAGGGGCGCAAGGCCGGGCAGAGCGAGATCGATATCGATTGCCGTTAATTCATTTTGGCATCGCCGGTATCGCCAGGCGGGCCTGCGGGTGAAGTACAAAAAATGCCGTTCAGCTTGGTCTGAACGGCATTCTGGTTTGGGCGCTGTCTGCGGCGTAAGCACAAACTCACCATCCGCCCATCTATTTCCTACCCTCGCCAACCATCTTCACCGCCAACCCCGTGAACACGCCCCCCATCATCCATCTTTGCACCGCCACCCAACCCGGCCGGCTTGCCAGAAACCCCGCAATCGACCCAGCCATCACCGCAATCGCCGCATTCACCACCAAGCTGATGGAAATCTGCACGCCACCCAGCACCACCGATTGCACCAAAATACTCCCATGCCCCGGCGTAATGAATTGCGGCAACAGCGACAAATACATGACGGTAATCTTGGGATTGGCCAGATTGGTAATCAAGCCCATGAGAAAGAGTTTGCGCGGCCCATCGACAGGCAGGTCGCGCACGGCAAACGCCGAGCGTCCGCCCGGCTTGACGGCTTGCCAGGCCAGGTACAGCAAATAGGCGGCGCCGCCGAAGCGCAGGGCATCGTAGGCGTAGGGCACGGCAAAGACAAAGGCGGTAATGCCGAAGGCGGCGCACAGCATGTAGAACAGGAAGCCGACGGCGACTCCGCCGAGCGAGATGAAGCCGGCGCGGCGGCCCTGGCTGATGGAGCGGGAAATCAGGTAGATCATGTTGGGGCCGGGAGTCAACGCCATGCCCAGGGCCACGAGTCCAAACATCAGCAAGGCTGTTACATCAGGCACTGCGCACCTCCACGGGAAAAAGTTGACCGTAAGCCATCCGAAGGCCAAGATTAGCACAGCTGAAAGTTGCCTGCCGGACATGGCAATATTGCTGCGCATGTTTCATCCCGCAGACGCAAAAAAACCCGCCGAAGCGGGTTTTTCACTCTACAGCCAAGCCAAAAACTTAGAACTGGTTCATGGTGTTGTCTTTACCAGCCGCCTTCAACGCCGCTTCGCCGCTGAAGTAATCCTTGTGATCGTCGCCGATGTCCGAACCGGACATGTTTTGATGTTTCACGCAGGCGATGCCCTGGCGGATTTCCTTGCGCTGCACGCCGGCCACGTAGCCCAGCATGCCCTGGTCGCCGAAGTATTCCTTGGCCAGGTTGTCGGTCGACAAGGCGGCCGTGTGGTAGGTAGGCAGGGTGATCAGGTGATGGAAGATGCCGGCTTCGCGGGCCGAGTCGGCCTGGAAGGTGCGGATTTTCTCGTCGGCCGTGATCGCCAATTCTGTCTGGTCGTATTCCACGCTCATCAGCTGGGCGCGTTCGTAGGCGGACACGTCCTTGCCGTCGGCCTTCATGATGTCATACACCTGCTGGCGGAAGTTCAGGGTCCAGTTGAACGATGGGCTGTTGTTGTACACCAGCTTGGCGTTCGGGATGACCTTGCGGATTTCGCTGACCATGCCGCCGATTTGCGCGATGTGCGGTTTTTCCGTTTCGATCCACAGCAGGTCGGCGCCGTTTTGCAGCGAGGTGATGCAGTCGAGCACGCAACGCTCTTCACCGGAACCGGCGCGGAACTGGAACAGGTTGCTCGGCAGGCGTTTTGGACGCAGCAGCTTGCCTTCGCGCTTGATGATGACGTCGCCATTGCCCAGCGCGTCGGCCGACACTTCTTCGCAGTCGAGGAAGGCATTGTATTGGTCGCCCAGGTCGCCTGGTTCATTGGTGACGGCGATCTGCTTGGTCAGGCCGGCGCCCAGCGAATCGGTACGGGCAACGATGATGCCGTCGTCCACGCCCAGTTCCAGGAAGGCGTAGCGGATGGCGCGGATCTTGGCCAGGAAGTCTTCGTGCGGTACCGTGACTTTACCGTCCTGGTGGCCGCATTGTTTCTCGTCGGACACCTGGTTTTCGATCTGGATGCAGCAGGCGCCAGCTTCGATGAACTGTTTCGCCAGCAGGTACGTTGCTTCGGCATTGCCGAAACCGGCGTCGATGTCGGCGATGATGGGCACGACGTGGGTGATGTGGCCGTCGATCTTGGCCTGGATGGCTTGCTTCTCAGCACCTTGGGCCGCGTCCAGCTGGCGGAACAGGCCGCCGAGTTCGCGGGCATCGGCCTGGCGCAGGAAAGTGTACAGCTCCTTGATCAGGGCCGAGACGGCGGTTTTTTCATGCATCGACTGGTCTGGCAGCGGACCGAACTCGGAGCGCAGGGCAGCGACCATCCAGCCGGACAGGTAGAGGTAGCGGCGGTCGGTGCTGTTGAAGTGCTTCTTGATCGAAATCATCTTCTGTTGACCGATGAAACCGTGCCAGCAACCGAGCGACTGGGTGTACTTGGATGGGTCCGCATCGTAGGCAGCCATGTCGTTGCGCATGATCTTGGCCGTGTAGCGGGCGATGTCCAGGCCGGTCTTGAACTTGTTCTGGGCGCGCATGCGGGCGGCGGACTCGGGATTGATGGCGTTCCATGCGCTACCTTGTTGCTCTTTCAAACCGGCAACAGCCTTGATGTCGTCTTGATATTGGGACATGTGTATCTCCTAAAGAAAAACTAAGTTTGAGAAAATCGTCGAGTGCGCCACTTTGTCGATGCGAACTGCATGACTAAATAGTAGGCCGATTGGCACCGATGTTCAAGTCTTATATAAGACATATAACTTAAATTTATTCCTTATTTTTCAAAGACTTAATTATAATTTTTCAGGATGTGGAATGAATTTTCAAAAAGTGAGAGCATTCATGGCTGAGTCCAATGTTTGGGATTCCGCAATGTGAAACGCCTTTTCAGATTTTGGTGCAGCGCGACAAATCGGGGTGAAAGGAGCCACCCGAACGTAGCGCTGGCTTGTGTATGCCTGCTGGCAATGTGCAGAGGACCTTGCGGCGATGCTTTTTTCAGCGCAGATGTCGTATGCCGGCCACAGCTTAGCGGACAAGGTGGGGCGCTGGCGCAGGGCAAGGGCGGGACAGCGCGTCGATCACGTCCGCCGTTGCCACCACTTGCGCATACTCGCCATGCAAATTGGCCAGCGCCATTGCATGCACCTCGTCCGCCGTTCTTGGCGTGCCCGCATAGTCGACTTGAGCAAACGCAAAGCACGCATCGGCGACGACTTGCGTGGCAAAGCCCAGATTGCCTGCAGTGCGCGCGCTTGACTCCACGGAATTATTGGTGCTGACGCCCACGATGACCAGCTTGCTGATGCTGCGCACGCGCAACCAGCGTTCCAGTCCCGAGTGGATGAAGGCATCCGGCACATTTTTTTCCACGACATGCTCTTCCGGTAAAGGCGCCAGCGCCGCCTGGAATTCAACGCCGGGCTGGCCGGGCCAGAAGGGCGAGCCTGGCGTTCTGGAAATGTGGCGCACATGTACGACGGTGGCGTCCGCTGCGCGCCAGGCTTGCAGCAGGGTGGCAATCTGGTGTTCCGCACCGGGATTGTTGCGGCTTCCGGCAGTGGGGCTGGCCATGCCTTGTTGCATGTCGATGATGATCAGTGCGGGATGGTGGGCATGCATGTTGGTAGCCTGGGAGGGGGGCAGGCGCACCTGGCGCCTGCCTGGAGAAATAGTGCTGGGGTGATTACCGCAGGGGCGCGAATCTAGCGTCCCACGGTCTGCCGCTGGTCCTTGATGAACAGCGCCGTCAGCATGCCCACCACGCACACGCCGATCACATAATAGGCGGGGCCCAGCACGTTGTTCTTCAGCATCAGGGTCACGACCACGGGCGTCAGGCCGCCGAAAATCGCGTACGACAAGTTGTAGGAAAACGACAGTCCCGAGAAGCGCACCTGGGCCGGAAACGCTTGCACCAGCACGTAGGGCACGGCGCCGACGACGCCGACGCACAGGCCCGTCATGGCGTACAGGGGCAGCAGCAGGTCGGGGCGGCTGCCGATGGTGGTGTAGAAAATATACGTGCTGATGGCCAGCAGCACGGAGCCGACGAAGATCACGCGCTTGCCGCCCAGGCGGTCGGCCAGCATGCCGGCGATGATGCAGCCGAAGGCCAGGCACAGGGTGGCCACGGTATTGGCCACCAGGGTGGTGCGCGGGGCGATGTGGTGGATCTTTTGCAGCAGGGCCGGCGTCATCAAAATGACGACGACGATGCCGGCCGACAGCATCCACGTCAGCAGCATCGACACGGCGACGGCGCCGCGGTGGCTGCGCAGCACGGATTTCAATGGCATTTCCGTGGACAGGGCCTTGCGCTGCTGCATTTCTGCGAAGACGGGGGTCTCATGCAGCCAGCGGCGCAGATACATGGCGCCAAAGCCGAAGATGCCACCCAGCAAGAACGGATAGCGCCAGGCGCCGCCCGTCACTTCTTCCGGCGTGTAGACGGTGTTCAAGCCCATCGCCACGAGCGAACCGAGCAGGATGCCCACCGTCAGGCCGGCCGTCAGCGTGCCGCAGGCAAAGCCCGTGAAACGGCTAGGAACGTGTTCCGAGACAAACACCCAGGCGCCCGGCACTTCGCCACCCACGGCCGCGCCCTGGAAGACGCGCATCAAGAGCAGCAGCAGCGGGGCGGCCAGGCCGATGGTGGCGTAGGTCGGCAGCAGGCCGATCAGCAGTGTCGGCACGGCCATCATCAGGATGGACAGGGTGAACATGCGCTTGCGGCCCAGCAAGTCGCCGAAGTGGGCCATGACGATGCCGCCCAGCGGGCGCACCACGTAGCCGGCGGCAAAGATGCCGAAGGTTTGCAGCAAACGCAGCCATTCCGGCATTTCTGGCGGGAAGAACAGCTGGCCGATGGCGTTGGCGAAGAAGACGAAGATGATGAAATCGTAGAATTCCAGCGCGCCACCGAGTGCGGCCAGCGACAGGGTCTTATAGTCTTGCTGGGTGAGGGGGCGTGTTGCTGCGTTGCTTGCGGCGGTGTTGGAAGTAGGCATGTGTCTCGTTCTTGTGTGTTATCGGAGATTGCCCGACCTAGCATACGCATTTCCGCCGCGTGAGTAAACGCGTGGGGATGGGCAGTCGCCTCAGCTGTCCTTAATACAACGTCGCTATCATCAGCATTGACTTCATTGGAAAGGACACAGTATGCATATCATGATCGTGGGCGCCAGCCGGGGCCTGGGACGCGCGCTGGTGGACGGTTTGCTCGCTGACGGACATGCCGTCATCGGCGTATCGCGCCAGCAAGCTGCCGACTTGCCCACCGGCCAGGGCACACAGCTGCAATGGATCGCGGCGGACCTGTCTGTGCCGACCGAGGCCGTTGAACGCATTGCGCGTGTAGCGCCCGCCGCGCTGGACGCGGTGATCTACAACCTGGGCGTGTGGGAAGAAAAAGCCTTCAGCGACGACTACGCTTTCCTCGGCGATACGGACGACGCCATCGTCGACATGGTCAATACCAACATCACGGCGACCATTTTGCTGCTCAAGCGCCTGGTGCCGCGCTTGCTGGCCAGCAGCAAGCCGCAGCTGATACTCACGGGGTCCACTTCCGGCCTGCGCCAGAGCGGCCGCCCGGAAGTAACGTTCAGCGCCTCGAAATTCGCCCTGAACGGCATCGCCGATGCCTTGCGTGAAGGTTTCCGCGCACAGGGACTGGCCGTGACGGCGCTGCAGCTGGGCTATTTGAATACCTACGATGGCTTGTCGGTGCCGCTGGCGGACGCCGCTGCGCGGGGCGAAGGCGAGCTGATCCCCGTGCATGACGTCGTTGCCGTCGTGCGTATGCTGCTGAGCCTATCGAATGCCTCGTTCGTGCGCGAACTGGTGCTGCCGGCGCTGCGCGACGAGCGTTTCTGACTGTTACGCGTCTTTGCCGTAGACCTCGGACCAGCCCAACCGCTATTTCAGCCATTCATCCACTTCAGAGGAGTCCATCTGCAGTAGCAGGGCGCCCAGCCGCAGCTTGCCATTGGCGAGGGCCAGCACGGCAAACACGGATTCCAGCATGACTGGGTCAAACTGGCCCTGCGGGTCGCGCGCGGCGATGGCGGGCAGCTGCGCCCAGGCTGCCTGGTGGTGCAGCTCTTCCCACAGCTCATGCCACACGTCTTCGCCCGCCTGCATGGCCTTGAGCGCCTCGGCCACGTCGTAAGGCATGCGGTAGCCGCCTTCCAGGGTGGGCCAGATGGGATCGTCGAGTGATAGCAGCATTGCTTTCCTTCCTTCATCTATACAAGTAATTCTGGTTGGCGCGCATACGCAAACATATGCTGCACATATTCGGCCTTGCCAAGCGGCACGCCGTTATGGCGCAGGATGTTGTAGGCCGTCACCAGGTGAAAATAGAATTGCGGCGTGGCCCAGTTCAGCGCATATTCCAGGCCCGTCATGTCGAAGCTCAAGCCGCCGGCCAGGGTGATCGATACTTGCCGCTCGGCGCCGGCGTCGACCGCTGCGCGGTCCGCCGAAGCGAGCATCGCCAGGGTGTCCTCGATCAGCGCCTTGGCTTGCCGCATGTTGGCGGGCGTGGCGAGCCGGGGCAGCGCTTGCTGCGTCAGCCGGCACACGGCTTCCTGCGCCTGGGTGCAGGTGAATTCCACCTGCCGCGCCAAGGTGTGCATGTCGGGTGCCAGCCGCGCGTCGAGCAGGTGTTGCGGATCGAAACCCAGTGCCTGGGCGCGTTCCTCGCCTTTGATGAGCAGCGTCGTCAGGGAGCGCAGCATCTGTGCAAAGCAGGGGATGGTGATGGCGTAGACCGACATGGACTTCCTCATGTAGTTGGGGATGAGTTGGGAGCGGAAAGGCGCGCGGCTCTTGCGCAAACGGGGCGAAGCTTGGCATGCGGCCATGCGCTCAGGCGCCCACATTGAATAGTTCGGCCTTCCAGAGTTCAAGGGCGGTCGGCATGCATACATAGAGGGGCAAGAGCGATGCCAGCATTATGCCCGGGTCAGCCTTGTTTCAGCGTGCCGATTGAACATGCTACAGTCCGCCTTTGCCGCCAGCCCGGCGCGGCGCGGCGCCCCTTTGGATCTTGCCCGATGCCCACCTGGACTTCCCCGCCACAACTCGTCGCCCTCGCCACCTTTTATGCGCAGGCGCAAGCCCAGCCGGATGCCTTTAACGATGCGGTCTTCCTCGAGACCGTCAAGGCTGCCCACTGGCCCACCAATTGCTGGAACTATGTGGAAGCGTCGTTCGCCATCATCGCGCCCGCCTGCCTGCTGCGTCCGCAGTTGACCGCCGAGCTGATCGCCTTGCCCATCGCCGCGATGATCGCCGGCGGCCTGGAGGATGCGGGGCAGGTCATCGCGATAGGCCTGGCCTGCGCCATGCGCGACGAGCCGTATGTGGCGCTTACCGAGGAGGGCGAGCGCTGGCTGACGCAGGTGTGGCCGACTATGGGCACGATGGCCGAGGCAGTATTCCAGGCCGGGTGGCAAGCGGCGATGGCGGAGGATGAGGACTAACTAAGCCCGTGCTTGACCTCGAAAGTCGGTTTGCGTTAGGGTATACGTAACTACTTACATATATCCTGTTCATCATGTCCTCCAACCTGCAAGTCTACGGCTCGCTGATGCTGGCCAGCCGACTGCGCCGTCTTTCCGATCAACTGTATGCCGGCGTCGATACCAGCTATGTGGCCGCTGGCGTCGAGCTGACGTCGCGCTGTTTCCCCTTGTTATTGCTGCTGCGCGACAACGGCCCCACGGCGATCACGGCCCTGGCCGCGCAGATCGGGCAGACGCATCCGGTGGTGGTGCAGCTGGGACGCAGGCTGCTCGATGCCGGCGTGGTGGCGGAAATGCCGGATGCCAAGGATGAGCGGCGCCGGTTGCTGGCGCTGTCCGACGCCGGGCAAGCCTTGCTGCGCAACATGGCGCCCCTGTGGGACGATGTGCGCGCGGCCGTCGATACGGTATTTGAGCACGGTACGTCGCAACTGATGGCCAGCCTGGACCGGGCGGAAGCGCGTTTGCAGGCGCAGGGTTTCGGCGAGACGATCGCCGCCTGCTGGCGCCAGCGCGAGCAGGCCGCCGTGGAGATCATCGACTACGCCGCGCCCTACGCGGCCGATTTCAAGCGACTGAATATCGAATGGCTGGAGCGCTATTTCTATGTCGAGGCGCTGGACGACATGGTGCTGTCCGATCCGCAACGCTCGATTCTTGACGCTGGCGGGCAGATTTTCCTCGCGCGCCTCGATGGCAAGATCGTTGGCACTTGCGCCCTGATCCGCGCCGGCGACGCCAGCATCGAGCTGTCGAAGATGGTCGTCACACCCGAATGCCAGGGTCTGGGCATCGCGCGGCGGCTGATCGCACGGGCCTTCGACGCCTTCGAGGCCAGCGGCGCAAAACTGCTGTTCCTGGAGTCGAACAGCAAGCTGGCGCCGGCCATCCGCCTGTACGAAAGCAGCGGTTTTACACACGTGGCGCGGCCTGCCGGCGACGCCCATTACCAGCGCGCCGACGTCTACATGGAGTGGCAGGGCAGGTAGCACACGCGAGGGCGCCACGCGGCGCTCCCCATCGGCCGTCTCCCGCGTTACAATACGCGCACCCAATAACGGAACCCAGGTTCCACTATCGAGAGACGCCGACGCCGCATGCCTTCCTTCCCGATGCCCTTCCCGCAGATGATCGTTCCACCGGAGCCCACCCAGGCGCGCAGCAAGCAAGCGTTCGAGCGCTTGCTGCTGGTGGGCGAACAGTTGCTGGCGGAAAACCGTTTCGATGAAATCGGCGTGGCCGACCTGGCCAGGCTGGCGGAAACATCCGTCGGCACCTTTTACCGCTTGCTGGGCGACAAGGACACCCTGAGCCGCTTGCTGCTGCAGCGCTTTTTTTCCGACATGGTGGAAAAGGTCGAGACGCTGACGGAACTGCGCCAGTGGGAAACGCGCAGCCTGGAAGACTTCATCCGCGCCATGGTAGCCATGTTCGTGGCCGTGAATGGCGGGCGCAGTGGCGTCTTGCGGGCCTTGATCACGCGCGCGTCGCAGGATGCGCAATTTCGAGACAGGGTGCATCAGATCAATCATTTGATCTCGCAACGCACGGTTGCCGTGCTGGCCAGCAAGTCGGCCAGCATCCGCCACCCGAACCCCACGCAGGCGATGATGGTGGTGCCGCCCGTGCTGCTGGGCATCCTGAACCAGCACACCTTGACGGGTTCGCTGTCCTTTTTATCGGGCGCGGCACTGGAAGATGAACTGGTGCGTGTTGCTTTAAATTACCTGACTTGAGATATTTATCGATTTAGCTTGAAATCGGAATTCGGATTCCGTATTATGTTTTCCAACAGCAGGAAAACAGATTCCTGCACCTGAACACAAAGCATGTTCAACAGCAAGGAGACAGAATGCGGCGTCACACGACATCCGATGTTCCATTGCATTACCTCGACCTCGGCACGGGGCAGGGCGAGCCTGTGTTTCTGCTGCATGGCCTCGGGTCCTGCGGCGAAGACTGGCGCCCGCAGATCGACGCCCTCGGCAGTCACTATCGCCTGATCGTGCCTGATATGCGCGGCCATGGCGCCAGTCCCGCGCCTGGTGGCGACTGGCAGATCGGCGACTTCGCCAACGACCTCTTCAACTTGATGGACCAGCTCGACGTGCCGCGTGCGCACATCGTCGGCTTTTCCCTGGGTGGAATGGTGGGCCTGGAAATGGCCAACCGCGCCCCTGGCCGTGTGGCCAGCTTGTGCCTGATCAATTCCCAGCCGTTCCAGGGCAGCAAGCCGGCGTCTTTGCTGTTTGCCTACTGGCTGCGCCGCACGGTGATCGCCACCCTGGGCTTGAAGCCCATGGGCAAGATCATCGGCAAGAAACTGTTTCCCGATCCATCCCAGCAAGCGCTGGTCGAGCGCTTCGCCACGCAGATGGCAGGCATGGACAAGCGCGCCTACCTGGCCGCGCTGGATGCCATTTTCCATTGGGATATCGACATTCATTTCCAGGCCCTGGCCATGCCCGTCTTCATCATGGCGGCCGACCAGGATTACACGCCCGTCGCCAGCAAGCGGGCCTTTGCCGCACAGTTTCAGCAGTGCGAGATCGAGATTATCGCGAACTCGCGCCACGCCACGCCCCTGGACCAGGCGCAGCGTGTGAATACCTTGTTGCAGTCCTTCCTCGCCACACATTCAAAATAAACAGGCCACTTGCCGCACGGGCAGGGGGCCGGGAAACAGTCATCGCAGGGCAGGTGCTCGCTATACGCGCGCGGGTACCGTTACGTCTTGCGCTCCTGGAATCCGGCCGTCTTCCCTGGTGGCAAGCAAGCTTGACATTGGAGACGCTATGAAACTTGCTTTGAAATTAATGCCCGCCGCCCTCGCCGTTGCCGGTGCCTTCAGCTTTTCCATCCAGGCGCTGGCACAGGAGGCCGCCACGTCTGCCGCCGCCAGCGCCCAGAGCGCCAGCGAAGCCAGCGAAGCCAGCGACGCGAAAGAACGCATGGAAACCGTCACCGTTTCCGCCCGCCGCCGCGAAGAGCGGCTGCAGGATGTGCCGCTGGCCGTCACGGCGTTTTCCGCCAAGGCCCTGGAACGGGCGAATATCCAGAACCTGGCCGACTTGCAGGAGCGCGTGCCGAACCTGACCGTATACGCTTCGCGCGGCACGAATACCACCCTGACGGCTTTCATCCGCGGCGTGGGGCAGGCCGACCCCGTATGGGGCGTGGACCCGGGCGTGGGCATTTATTTTGACGACGTCTACATGGCCCGTCCGCAAGGCGCCCTGCTCGACGTGTTCGACGTGCAGCGCATCGAAGTGCTGCGCGGTCCGCAAGGCACCCTGTACGGCAAGAACACCATTGGCGGCGCCATCAAGTACATTTCGCGCCCCTTGGCGAAGGAAAACGGCGCTTCGGCGGAAGTGGGACTCGGTAATTACAATCAGCGCAACTTCAAGGCTGCCTTCAATCTGGCCAACGAGAACGGCACCTGGCGCGCGCGCCTGGCCGCTGCCAAGCTGGACCGCGATGGTTTCGGGCGCAACACCTTCAATGGCGAACAGGTCAGCGACCAGGACAGCACGGCTGCGCGCCTGTCCATCGGTTATTTTCCGCAGGATATCCCTTTGACTGTCGTGCTGAGCCTGGACGCCACGGACGACAAATCGGGCGTGCGCGGCTTCCAGCGCATGGGCGTGAGCGCTTTCGATCCGCTCAAGCGGCCCGCCAGCACGGATGCGTATGACATCCAGAGCGGCATGCCGGGCAACAACTTTACGCACAACCGGGGCGGTTCGCTGGTGGCCAACTATACGCTGTCGAACGAGTGGTCCGTGAAGGTGATCGGCGCCAAGCGGCGCAGCACGTCCGAGCAAACCATCGACTTCGACGGCTTGCCGCAGCCGATTGCCGACGTGTTCGGCGACTCGCGCGACGAACAGAAGAGCCTGGAATTGCAGGCCTCATACAGCGGCGACTATGGCGCTGGCGTGATCGGCCTGTACCGCTTCGAAGGCACGGCCGGCGGCGGCATCTACAACAACTTTCTGGGACGCCAGTTCACGGCCGCCGTCAGCACGGTGGAGACGGACAGCACGGCGCTGTACACGGACTGGACCTGGCCGCTGGGCAAGGTGTGGAGCATCAATGCGGGCTTGCGCCACACGCGCGAGGAAAAGCGCGCCATCGTGCTCAACCGCGCCTTCGCTGACGTGGGCTTTACGCGGCCCATCCAGACGGCGGCCGACTTCGACAAGTCCTTGTCGGTCAGCAATACCTCGCCGAAAATCTCCGTGCGCTATGAAGCGTCGAAGACGACGAATTTCTACAGCAACCTGTCGCGCGGTTTCAAATCGGGCGGCTACAATGTGCGCGCCAACAACCTGGTGGTGCCCGATTCCGCGCGGCCCTACAAGGATGAAAAACTCGACGCGCTGGAAGTGGGCATGAAGTATGCGGCGCCGGACGATACGTTCGATGCCAATGTGGCCCTGTTCTACAACCGCTACAAGGATATCCAGCTGTCCGTCTTCACCAGCTATGTGCAGCCGGGCGGCGTGCCGGGCTTCTATGGCGACTTCACAAATGCAGGCAAGGCGACCGTCAAAGGCGCCGAGTTCGAATTCTCGTGGCGGCCCAACCGCCAGTGGGAAGTCAACGGTTTCCTCGCTTTGCTGAATGCCAGCTATGACGAGTTCATGAGTGGCGGCAAGAACATTGCGGATACGCAAAAGTTCAGCAATACGCCACGTCGGCAAGTGGGCTTGAACCTGACGCGCACGGACCGCGACGTGTTTGGCGGCGCCTTGCGCAGCATGGTCGGCTATGGCTACCGCAGCAAGGTGTATCCGACCACGGACTTGAGCGAAGCCCTGGCGCAAGGCGGTTACAGCATCTGGACGGCTGGCGTCGTCTGGGAAGCGCCGAAGAACTGGACCTTCAGTTTGCATGGCAGCAACCTGGGCAACAAACGTTACCGCACGGATGGCTACAACATTCCCGCCGTGTTCATCCTCGACGGTTTCTATGGTCCGCCGCGCCAGATCATCGCCAAGGCAGGTTACAAATTTTAAAGTTCTTCACTGCCGGGGCTGGACCCGTTGGGTCCGGCCTCGCCGGTCGGAAGTGCCGGCTTGATGTGTCTCAAGCCGGTTTGTTGTCGCTGTTTTCGTCGTTAATAATAATCAGGAGACTGGCATGGCATCTAAACTGCGTTACTTGTTATCTGCACTCATCGCCGCCTGCGGCTTGCTGGCCGCGCTGCCGGCCACCGCCGGGCAGTGGGACTTCGGCCTGTATGCGAGCCTGTGGGGTTCGCGTGAATACCAGGTGTGGCTACCGAGCAATTACAATCCGAACACGCCGCTGCCCGTGGTGCTGATGCTGCACGGCTGCGGTTCCGAGCCCAACAGCATGGCTGCCGTCAGCCGCTACAACCAGCTGGCCGACAGCGAAAATTTCATCGTCGTCTATCCGCGCCAGAACGCCACGGCCAACCCCATGCGCTGCTGGAATTTCATGCTGCCGCTGAACCAGGAACGGGGCACGGGCGAACCGGCCGTGCTGATGGGCATCTTGAACAAGGTCAAGAACAAGTATGCGGTGCAGGATAGCCGCGTGTATGTGACGGGCATTTCGGCGGGCGGCGCCATGGCCTCCATCATGGCCGCTTGTTACTCGGATGTGTTCGCCGCCGTGATGGTGCATTCTGGCGGCATATACAAGGGCGCCATCGGCATGCTGACGGCCGCTGATTCGCTGTTCAACGGCAGCGCGTTCGACCCGAAAGTGCGGGGCAAGGATGCCTGGCGCTGCTCCGGTTCGCCGCGCCGGCTGATGCCGACGATGGTGTTCCACGGCACTTCCGACATCGTCGTCAACCCGGTCAACGGCGAGCAAACCATCGAGCAATTCCTGCAGACCAGCGATTACGGCGACGATGGCCTCGACAATGACAGCGTGCGCTACCGTGCCGACAGCATCGTGCGCCAGACGGTGCCATACGGCCGCAGCTATTCCATCGACACCTATCTGCACAACGGCGCCGTCATCGCGCAAAAGTACACGGTGGAAGGCATGAACCATGCGTGGAGCGGCGGCCCTCCCGGCTGGCCGTTCAGCGATGAACTGGGACCGGACGCCACCGTGATCAGCTGGAATTTCTTCAAGAATTACCAGCGCTGATGCTGTGAGGAAATGTGCAGCTTGTACAATGGGACGCAGCGATAGCGCCCCATTTTTATGCTTGTGAACCATCCCATGCCTGTTTGCCGCCTGCTGTCCTGTCTTGCCGTTGCATTGCTGTCTGCTTGCGCCAGTGTCGGCCCGTCCGCGCCATCGGCGTCCTACGCGCAAGCGTTCGAGCGTGCCGCCCAGCAAGACAGCATGCGCAGCGAGTGCGACTGGAACGTGCGCTATGCGCCCGTCGCACCCAAGGACGCCAGCGTGGCGCAACTGCAGGCCATCGCCACGGCGCGCCTGGCGGTCTTGCAACTGGCGCCAGCCTGGACCTTGTCCATGCCCGGCAGCGAGGCGCACGCCTTTAGCGACGCGGAGCAAGACCGCGCCGGACTGCAATTGTTACTGAGTATCGTCTTGCCTGCCATGGAACGCTACCCGGCAGGCGTCTTCGCGCGCACGGGCTTGCGTCACGTCGTCTTGGTCAAGGACTTGAGCGTGGACGGCCAGCGCCGCCTGGCCATGCCGGCGCCGGAAATCGACAGCGTCGTCTACGCCGACAACTTGCTGGCCGCAATGTGTCCGTCCGGCATGGAGCTGCGCGTGCACCACGAGTATTACCATTTCATCGAATACCGCCTGTTCAACGATTTCTACTACCGCGACCCCGCCTGGCTGGCCCTGAACCCGCCCGGCACAGCCTACGGCCAGGGCGGCGCTACGGCTTACGGCAAGGGCTTCCAGAACCTCGGTCACCCGCAACCGGGACTCGTCAGCCTGTACGCAGGCTACGGCCCCGAGGAAGACAAGGCGGAAGTGTTTGGCTGGATGATGACGCCTGCGTATGCGTTGCGGCTGGAGCAGTGGAGCTTGGCGGATGCAGCGCTGGCGGCCAAGCGGCACGTCTTGTGGCAAGTACTGGACAGCAGGACAACTTCTGACTAAAGATCAGCCGGTTTCGCCAGCTGGCACACTTCCTGACACCCGCTCCTCCCTGTATTTCGTGGTAACTATATAATCTGCGCTTGGGCGATACCCGCCCCTGAACTCCGATGGAAGGAATGCCATGCCAAGATATATTGTGCGCCCTTTGGCGCTGTGTGTAGTGTCGGCCGTGTGCTTCTCTGCCAGTGCCGCCGAGGCGGTGGCGGTGGATGCGCAGCAGCGCGCGTCCTTGCTGGATTTTTATGCGCAGCAATATCCGGGCGAGCCCGCTGCACGCACCGTGTTCGAGAGCGTGCCCGTGGTAGGTGGCCGCGGCAGCGAAGTGGTGGGCAGCGTGGAAACGCCGCCGTATCGCGGCCATGGCGCGCTGTGCCGTACGCAGCGCACCAAGTTCGTGTTGCACGGCGAGGGCAAGCAGGCGGGCTGGCAGGAGGCGGGCATGGAGTATTACGCCTGGCTCGACCGTGGCACCTGCCGCGCGGTGACCGAACCCGTGCGCATGCTGCAGCGCATTCCCGATGTGGAGCTGGAAGGCGTGTTGCTGTACCAGAAGCCGCTGCTGGAGCGGGCACGATTATTAATGGCGGGCAATACGGCCTGCGCCCCATTGCGGGCGCTGAAGTTTACGCTGGCAGCCGTCGACGTGGGCTCCGCTGCGCCGCGTGCCGAAGAGCGCTATGCGCTGGTGTTCAAGAGCGACCGCGACAGCTACGCGCGTGTCTGGCTACGCAAGAGCGGTGCCCAGTATGACGCCTGGAATGTGACTTGCCCGCCAGTGCTGTAAGCTGCGCACCCTCGATTTATTTTTTTGACTGTTGCAACCATGAACCAGAATTCCACTTCCGCCCGCAGCTGGGGCACCATCGTCACGCACAGCGACGAGATGGCCATCATCTACCGCTATGTCGACGCCTTCCATGACGACTGGGACCTGTCGTCGCAGCCGGATCGCATCATCATCGCTTGGCGTTATGAGGACGAAACGGGCATGCCCGCGCCGAACGAGCGCGAGCACATGGAAGAGCTGGAAGCGGCGCTGGCGCCCGTGGTGGAGGAGGGCGGCTTCGCCACCCTGGCGCTGGTATCGACGGGCGAAAACTTGCGCGAATGGATTTATTACACGCAGTCGGGCGAAGAGTTTTTCAATCGCCTCAACACGACGCTGGCATCGCGCCCGAAATTCCCGATTGAAATTCGCAGCGCGGCCGACCCTGCCTGGTCCACGTATGCGGGATTTATGGCCGCCCTGCCGAAGTAATTACGCCAGCGCCGCCGTCACGATGCGCGTGGCGGCCGTGATGATGTCCTGGTTGGTGTCCGCTTTTTTCTGTTCGCGCGTGTAGTACACGGCGATCAGCAGTGGCGCGCCGCTGGCCGGGTAGGCCACGCCGATATCGTTGACGCTGCCGTAGGCGCCCGAACCCGTCTTGTCGGCCACCTGCCAGCCGGCCGGCACGCCGGCGCGGATGCGCTTGTCGCCCGTCGTGTTGCCGCGCATCCAGGCGTCGAGCTGCTGGCGCTGCGGTGCCGGCAAGCTATTTCCCAATAACAATTGCTGCAGGCTGTGCGCCATCGACGCAGGGCTGGCCGTGTCGCGCACTTCGCCTGGGATGGCGCTATTGAGTTCTGTTTCCCAGCGTTCCAGCTGGAATACCGTATTGCCGATGCTGCGTGCAAACGCCGTCACGGCTTGCGGCCCGCCTAATACTGTCATCAAAAAATTGGCCGCGCTATTGTCGCTGTACTGCAAGGTGGCGGCGCACAGGTCCGCCACGCTCATGCCGTCGGCCAGATGCTTTTCCGTTATTGGCGAATACGTGACCAGGTCTTTTTTCTCGTAACGCACGTGCTGATCCAGCAAGCCCTGCTGGCTGACGCTGCGCGCCAGCACGGCGGCCGCCAGCATCGCCTTGAAGGTGCTGCACAGGGGAAAGCGTTCGTCGGCGCGATAGGCGACGCGCAGGTCGCTGCCCTGGCGCCAGGCGGCAATGCCGAGGCGTCCGCCTGCAGCCTGTTCCAGCGCGGCCAGTTGCGTCTGGGCGGCGGCGATGCGGGTGGCGGGCGCGGCAAACAGCAGCGGTGTCGGGCACAGCAGGGCGGCGCCGCTGGCCAGCAAGAGGTGGCGGCGGACGTGGTTTGGGGATTCAGTCATGGTCTGCAGGTGTTTTTGGTGTGGAAAGGGTGGCCAGCAGTTCGCCGATGGCGAGCAGGCTGGCCGGTTTGGTCAGATGGTGGTCGAAGCCGGCCGCGCTCGATTGGCTGCGGTCGTTTTCGGCGCCCCAACCCGTCAATGCGACGAGCACGACGTTGGCGCCGGCCGGTATCTGGCGCAGCGCGCGCGCCACGTCGTAACCGCTCATGCCGGGCAGGCCGATGTCGAGGAAGATAACGTCTGGCAAAAATTGCGGCGCCACGGCCAGGGCTTGCTCGCCGTCGTGGGCCACTTGCGTGGCATGGCCCATCATGTCGAGCACGGCGGCGAGGGTATTGGCCGCATCGGCGTTGTCGTCGACCAACAGCACGCGGAAGCGTGGGCCGCTGGTGGCGCCGGCCGGCGAGGCCGGCGCGGCGGGAATGGTCAGTGCATCGGGTGCGGCTGGCTCCGCCGCCAGCAGGGGCAGGCGCACGCTGAAGGTGCTGCCCAGGCCGGCGCCGGGACTGGCCGCCGTGGCGCTGCCGCCATGCAACTCGGCCAGGCGCCGTACCAGCGACAGGCCGATGCCCAGGCCGCCCTGAGCCCTGCCCATGTTTTGCCCTACCTGCGTAAACATGTCAAACACGGTCGTGATCGATTCTGCGGGAATGCCCACGCCGCTGTCCTGCACTTCGATCAGCACCTCGTTGCCGTCGTGCAAGGCGCGCAAGTTGATGTGCCCGCCTGCTGGCGTGTACTTGGCGGCATTGTTGAGCAAGTTGCCCAGCACTTGCGCCAGCCGCGTGGGGTCGGCCTCGAGCCGCAGCGGTTCTTCAGCGAGTTGCACCTGCAACTGGTGGCGGCCCGCTTCGATCAACGGCATGCTCGTTTCCACGGCGCTGGCGATGATGGTTTTCAAGTCCGCCCGTTCCAATTTGAGTTCGATCTGGCCCCGCGTGATGCGGGCCACGTCCAGCAAATCATTGACCAGATGCACCATCTGATTGACTTGCCGCTCCATCACGTCGCGCACGCGCGCCACGGTGGCGGGCTTGTCGGCCGCCAGGTGCATGATTTGCAAGCCGTTGCGGATGGGCGCCAGCGGGTTGCGCAGTTCGTGCGCCAGAGTGGCCAGGAATTCCGTCTTGCGCCGGTCCATCTCGGACAGGTTGTCGGCCAACTGGCGCAATTGCTGCTCCGAGCGCTTGCGCTCACTGATGTCGCTGAACAGCACCGTCAGCAGACGGCTGCCGGGGCCGCCCAGGCGCGCGGCGAAGACTTCGAACCAGCGCTCCATGGCCACGGCTTCGTTTTCGTAGCGCACGGGCTCGCCGGTTTTGACCACCTGGTCGTACAGGTCGAACCAGTGCTGGTCGTGCTCGGGCACGAAGCTGCGGATGGTCTTGCCGATGGCGTTCTCCAGCCCCGACTGCTTGACGAAGGCAGGGTTGCCTTCCAGGTAGCGGAAATCGATGGGGCGGCCTTGCTCGTCATACAGCATTTCAATGACGCAAAACGCCTGGTCCATCAGCTCGATCAGGGTGCGGTAGCGTTCCTCGCTGCGGCGCAGCGCATCTTCCACCTGTTTCTGGCGCGTGATGTCGAGCAGGACGCCTGGAAGTTGCAAGGGCGTGCCATCGGGTGCGTATTCCGCGCGGCCCCGCGCGATGACCGAGCGGCACTGGCCATCGCCGGCACCGATGCGGTAGCTGGCCTCGAACGGCGCGTGCGCGTGCAGCGCCTGGGTAATCTGCGCGCTGACTTGCTCGCGGTCATCGGGATGGATGATGTCCAGATAGCGCGCCAGCGGCGCCGCCGTGGCCGCACCGGCATTGACGGGGAACAAGCGTGCCATATTGCTGTCGGCCGTGACCCGGTCTGCAACGATGTCCCAGTTCCAGGTGGCCACTTCGCCGGCCGCCAGGGTCAGGCGCAGGGTTTCCTCGTTCTGCTTGCTGGCCGTCAGGTCGAGCGAAATGCCGGACAGGGCAATCACGTTGCCGGCGCCGTCGCTGGTGCAGGTGCCGCGCATGTGCGCCCAGTGCAGCGAACCGTCGGGCCAGCGCACCCGGAGGTCGATCTCGAAATCGCTGGCGCTGGCGATGGCCGCATGCACCACCGTCTGCCACTGCTGCAGGTCGCCCTCGAGCATGGCGCCCGTCAACTGTGCGTAATCGATGTGGCTGGCAAGCGGCAGGCCCAGATTGGCCTTGAACGCATCGGAGCAGGCCATGCTGCCGCTGCCCAGGTCGATCTCCCACGTGCCCATGCGACCGCCCTGCATGGCCAGGCGCAGCCGCTGTTCCGTCTGCCGTTGCTGCGTCACGTCGCAATGCGAGCCCAGCCATTCAACGATGCTGCCGTCGGGCCCGCACACGGGCAGCATGCGCACGATCATATTGCGGTAGGTGCCGCTGACGTGGCGCAGCCGGTATTCCGCTTCGAACACGGTCGTCAGATGCGACGGCATGACGTAAGGCAAGTTGCGGTCGTCCGGATGCAGGGCATTAAGCCAGCCGCGCCCCAGCAGTTCGGCTTCGGTCTGGCCCGTGAAGGCGCGCCAGGAGGGCTGGTCGGCATCGAACTGGCCGAAGGTTTTCGTGCTCCAGACGATGTCGCAATGGGCGCCCAGCAGTAAATGTGCGGCCTGGGCGGCGGCGATGGAGGACGGGACGGCGTTGCTGGGCTGGCTCGGTTCTGACATGGAGGCGATCGACGATGGTGCAAGGGGGGCAGGGGCCGCCACCGCACTGGAATGGGGCGGCCTTGCAACTCAATTATGGCGATATTACAACTATTTTTACCCTCAGGGCTGTCTTGCAGGATGCCAGTTCTGCTTTCGGCTGACCAGGAGAAAAAGGTGCGCCCTGCGGCAAATCATCGGGTGAAACTGCAAGGCGAGGGCGCTATTGTGGCTGAATAACCACTAGTCTGCCCTTTATGTTGATGAATGAATATTTTACATAACAATATTCTTGCAGCGCATAAGGCGCTTGAATTAAATTGGCGCCTTACTCAAAAGTTGGTGTTCATCAGACATCCCAGAGATGCGGCCGGAACCGCTGTCAGCTTGGAGGACAGCCAGGGCAGAGCCAGTGACGCCAGGAGCGGAGAAACATCCGCTCGCGCTGCTGCACCATGACGGTGCGGAGAACGCCAGCGCCGTACATAAGCCGGAGACAGGTTGGAAGACAGATTTCGCAATTCTTTTTTAAACTTCTGGGAAACAACATGATCAAGATGTCCAAGATGCACCAGCGGTTGTGCGCCAAAAGCGCCGCCATGCTGGCACTGTCCGCTACCCTGCCTATCGGTTCGGCGTATGCAGATGAAGTCGCTGCTGATACGGCGCCTGCCGCCAGCCAGCTGGAAACCGTGACGGTGACGGCGCAGCGCCGCAAGGAAAATATCCGCGACGTGCCCGTCTCCGTGTCGCTGTTGCGCGACGAGAAGCTCGACGTGCTGGTGTCCGGCGGTCAAGATATCCGCGTGCTGGCCGGCAAAGTGCCGAGCCTGAACGTGGAATCGTCGAATGGCCGTACTTTCCCCCGCTTCTACATCCGCGGCTACGGTAATACCGACTTCAACATCTTTGCATCGCAACCTGTTTCCCTGATTTACGACGATGTCGTGCAAGAAAACCCCATCCTCAAGGGCTATCCGATTTTCGACGTGGCTGGCGTGGAAGTGCTGCGTGGCCCGCAAGGCACCTTGTTTGGCCGCAACACGCCTGCCGGCGTGGTCAAGTTCGAATCCGTCAAGCCGAACCTGGATAAGGTTGAAGGCTATTACAACGTTTCCACCGCCACGCACAACACCAGCAATTTCGATGGCGCCGTCAACGTGCCGCTGAGCAAAGAATGGGCGCTGCGCTTCTCGACCCTGCGCCAGCACCGCGACGACTACGTCGATAACACCTTTACGGGCCAGAAAAACGCGCTGGACGGCTACAACGAACACGCCAAACGCGTGCAACTGCTGTACGCACCGAACACGACGTTCAACGCCCTGTTCAATGTGCACCAGCGCAATACCACGGGCAGCGCGCGTATCTTCTACGCCAACATGATCAAGCAGGGCACGAATGATATCGTCGACGGTTTCGACCCGAACAAGTCGTTTACGAATGCACCGAATTTCCAGCGCCTGCGCACCAATGGCGCCAGCGCGCGCCTGAGCTGGGACCTGGACGGCGTCAAGCTGTACTCGATCACCGGCTTTGAACAGGTCGGCAATTACGTGTCGCATGGCGACATCGACGGCGGCACGCCGACGGGGCCGGGCGACGTTCCCTTCCAGGTTGAAACGGCGGGCGGCATCACCAGCGTGAAACAATACTCGCAAGAATTCCGCGCCGAATCGAAGAATGCCGGTCCACTGAACTGGCAGGCTGGCGTGTACTACTTCAATGAAGATGCCAACGGCTTCACCGATAATTTCGATACCAACACGCACGTGCTGATCAAGCACCTGGCCAGCCGCCAGAAGAACTCCGCCTGGGCCACGTTTGGTTCCGTCAACTACGCCGTCAACGACGACTTCATGCTGCGCGCCGGTTTGCGCTACACCAAGGACAAGAAGGATTTTGACACGGTATCGGTCTACAACATCGATCAAAAAAATCCGAGCAGCGCCGATGTCAGCAAGGCCAAGGTCAACTGGGACTTGAGCGGCACGTATAAATACAACAAGGACGTGAACTTCTACGGCCGTATCGCCACCGGTTTCCGCGCGCCAAGTATCGCTCCGGCCAGCGACACGGTACCCGTGACGGTGGCCGATGCGGAAACCATCACCTCGTTCGAAGCCGGCGTCAAGGCCGACCTGTTCAACCGTCGCGCCCGCGTCGCCTTCAGCGTGTATGACTACCAGGTGAAAAACCAGCAGCTGACGGTGGTGGGCGGCACCTCGAACGTGACGCGTTTGATCAATGCAGCCAAGACGAATGGCCGTGGCGCCGAGCTGGAACTGGAAGGTTTTGTAACACCTAGCCTGAAGATGTCCCTGGGCGGCAGCTACAACTTCACGGAAATCAAGGACCCGAGCCTGTCGATCGCCACCTGCAATGCGAAACGCTGCAGCGTGACGGATCCAAAAAACGCCGCGGGCAACGCCATCATCGACGGCAATCCATTGCCGCAAGCGCCGAAGTGGACGATCACCGCCACGGGCCGCTACTCGATCCCGATGGAAAATGGCGAATTCTTCGTCTTCACGGACTGGGCTTACCGCAGCAAGATCAACTTCTTCCTGTATGAAGCAACCGAGTTCACCGGCAAGCCGATGGTCGAAGGCGGCTTGCGCGTGGGCTACATCTGGGATGCCGGCAAGTATGAAGTGGCCGCTTTTGGCCGCAACATCACGGACACCCAACGCATCACGGGCGCCATCGACTTCAACAACCGCACGGGCTTTATCAATGAGCCACGTCAATTTGGTGTGCAATTTAAAGGCAACTTCTAATTGCCTGATACCAGGCGCCGGCCCTTGCGGCCAGCGCCTGCTTCAACCCGCCCGGTTTGCGCCGCCGCGGGTTTTTTTATGCCCGCTCGGGAAGTTGCGCCAGCCGCTGCGCCCAGGCGGGTATGGCTTGCCGCCAGAAATTTTCCAGGTTGTCGGTGCGTACGTCGAGACCGAGGAAGCGGGCAGCAGGAAGCAGTGCCGACGCCAGCAGTTCGGCGGCATGCGTGCCCGTATCGAAGGCGAGGGCACCCGTCTGTTTTGACAGTTTCTCGCCTCTGGCATTATTGACGACAGGTACGTGCAAAAAGCCGGGATGGGGCAAGTCCAGCACATCCTGCAGATACAGCTGACGTGGCGTGGAATCGAGCAAGTCGGCGCCGCGCACCACCTGCGTGATGCCCTGCGCGCCATCGTCGACCACCATGGCCAGCTGGTACGCCCAGTAGCCATCGCCGCGCAGCACGATGAAGTCGCCCACTTCGCCGGCCAGGTTCTGCCGTTGCGCACCATGCCAGCGGTCGGCAAAGCCATACACGGCTTGTGGCCCCTCTGGCACGCGTAGCCGCAAAGCCCGTGCCGCTTTGCCCGGCGCCAGGCCATGGCGGCAGGTGCCCGGATACACGGCGGCTTTATTCTTGTGCATACCCGCTTGCACCACCGAATCGTGGATTTCCTTGCGCGAACAGCCGCACGCATACACGAGGCCATCATCCTGCAACTGCTTCAGCGCCGCCTCGTACAGCGGCAGCTGCCGGCTCTGCCACGTCGCCTCGCCATCCCACGCCATGCCGCAGCGCTGCAAGGTGGCCAGGATCGCCATATCGGCGCCCTCGACATTACGGTCATAGTCCAGGTCCTCGATACGCAGCAGCCACGTGCCACGATGCACCTTCGCATCGAGATAACTGGCCATGGCGGCAACGAGCGAGCCCATGTGCAGGGGACCGGAGGGAGAGGGGGCGAAGCGGCCGATGTAGGGAGCGGTGGGCAGGAGCATACGGATGAAGGTTGTTGACGGTAGTGATACGTGCTGGTGTTGCTATGAACCATGACTCATCTAAAGTAGGCAGCGCTAAGTATCGTTCAGAGTGATATTCAAGTCAAATTATGGCCCTGATTCATATGTGACTAGGGATCGTTGGCCGACTGTAGCAATAGCGAACACAAGCGTTTTGCGCGGCCGCAAGGTTCAATCGTTGAGTGAGGGCATCAATTGCATTTCGTAATGCATGTCATCGCGGTGGCGCGGTGTTGCCGCAGCGCCCAGGAAACTGTCGCAGCCGAGGCTGCCTTGTCCGGTGGCCATCAATGCCAGTCCCCGCACGTCGCTGGCGCGCAGCACCAGCACGATCTCGTAGCGCACCAGTGGCTGGCCGAACAGCATCAGCATGTGCCGCAGCGCCTGGCTGCCAGGCGCTCGCCGGCCTCATCCTTGCGCACCAGGGTGACGGCATCGATGCTGTGGATGTCGTAGGCAAACGCATGCGTGGTATCGGCCATCAGGGCGTAGTCGGGCTCGGTATGCGTGAGGCGGATCGGCACGCCGGACTTGGCGAACAGGTTGACGACGGGCGTGCAGCCGAGCAAGAGGTTGCCGGGGCTGACGCCGGACAAGAGCCTCGCCTCGTGGCTGTCGCTGCGCACGCCCTTGAGTGGCAGGTGCACGGTGAACTGGCGGCACTGTTGCGGCAGCAGGGCGGTCAGCCTGGACCAGGCGATATCGATGAAATGGAATTTTTCCGGAAAGGCGAAATACTCGGTCAGCAGGCGCAGCGCCGGGCGGGAACGGGCGGAAATGGGGATCAGCGCGTCGTCTTGTGCATAGCCTGCCGGCGTCAACAGCGTGCCATCGACAGCCAGCCACGGGCTGTGTTCGTCCAGCGCCACATACGCGCCCGCGCCGCGCAGGAACAGGGCGTCGAGCAGGGCCGCGCGCACGGACGGTTCGCCATCGGCAAACAGGCGCAGGCTGGCAAAACCCGTTTGATCCAGATGGCACTGAGCGCTGCTGCTGGTGAATTGAATGCTGAGCAGGGCGCTGGCGCCAGCAGGCAGGCGCAGGCCGGGCGGCGCGTCGATGAGCGGTGAAAAATGCAGGCGAGAAATGGCCAGCGGCGCCAGCGTCACGTCATACGCGCTGGTGAATTTGCAGGCCACGCCTTGTACCGGCTGCGAACGCAGCACCGTGCCGCGCGCAACATGCACAAGCTGGGCCAGCTGGCCGCCACCGGGTGCTTCGTCGGCGGTGATGCGCACGATGGAGCATGAGGGAAGGGCCGCAGATAGTGCGGGTACAGGGTGTCGAGCAGGGAATGGGTGAATTGCGGATAGGCGTCGTCGAGGCGCTTGGCGACCCTGGCCGTGAGCAGGACGACGGATTGGATCAGGCGCTCGATGTGCGGGTCTTCGCATGTCTCGCCGGCGATCAGCAGGCGCCCGGCCGCCTTCGGATAACGGCTGGAAAACTCGCGCGTGTACTGGCGGAACAAGCCCAGCTCGCGCTCGTAATACGGTAATAGCTGTTCCACGGTCGCGCTCTCCGCCAGCAAGAAAGCTTCATGCTGGCATCAGGCGCGAGCGTGGGTATTGATGCGTAACAATGAATTTTAGAAATGGTATTCCGCGCGTATCATCGGCGTCTTCGCCGTCTGGCCCACGTTGCCCGTGGTGGCGGGCGAGTTACCAAACTTGTTCTTCCAGTACTGGTATTCCAGGCCCACGCGGAAAGTGTTCTTGGCACTGCCCAGGGCCGCGCCCACGTCGTACATCACTTGCATGTCGATATTCGTTTCCACCGCCGTGTCGCGCCCCACTTCATCCTTGCCTTTGGAATCGATGAGGTTAAAAAAACCTTCGAACGAGAACAGCGGCGACAGGGGAATGGCCCAGGCGCCCGTCAGCATGGCGTGCGTTTTATACGTGTAGCGGCCCGTCACTTGCGAGATGGGCGGGAAGGCACCGCTGGGGGCGTTGCTTTCACGCAGCAACAGCAGGCTGGTGTTGAAGAAGCCGGGCACGTCCCACATCAAGGTGGGGCCGGCCACCAGCATGCGCTTGCGCGAGTTGTAGCCGACGTCATTTTTCGTGTTGACGTCGAAACCCAGGGTGACGCCGATGCCGCGCACGGGGCCGAACTTGATGTCGCTGCCGCGCACCTTGCCGATGTCGATGGTGTTGCGGTACACCAGATACGCCTCTTGCGCGCCGGAAGTCTTGCCCAGCGCGCCAGGGTCCTTGCTGTCGGACATCAGGAAATCGAGGTTGACGAAGTTGCTGCCGTATTTGTAGCCGCTGGCGTGCGTGATGGCAAAGATGTTTTTCTTGATGTCGTCCGGATTGAACGGCTCGCGGTAATCATTACCGGCGCGCCAGCTCAGCGCGGTATCGCTCCATTCGGCAGCCTGGGCGGTTGCGCCCACGCCGAGGGTGGTAGTGAGGCAGAGCAACAGACACGGTATGGTTTTTGGCACTTTCGGCTCCTGATAGCGGTGTTGGAAAACGGGAACTGGGGAGGGCAGGGCGCAGGGGGTTAGCCCACTAGAGCACATGAAGCGCTGCGATGGGGCATATTGCGCGCCGTTCAATCCATGATGCGAGCATCGCTGCATCGGACGATATGTATTTTCTGCATACTTACTATCATTTCCTGCATATAATCATCGCACCTTCTCGCCCTTGCGGGGCAAGGCGGCTGCTGTAAAGCTGATAATTTTTTTCAAAATTGTATACAGGTGTTGTTTTTTTGCGGAAATAGAAATGCGCGCCGCCACGCCCGCCCCCAAGCACCGCGGATGCCGATACGATAGAGACATCAGTTTGATTTTTCCCACCGGCGATCATGCAGCGAGGCACGAAAAAAACAATGACGGCACGCCTGGAATTACACGACATCAGCAAGCGCTATCCGTCCGTGGTGGCCAATGACGGCATCCACCTCAGCGTGGCGCCCGGACAGATCCACGCCGTGCTCGGCGAAAACGGCGCCGGCAAATCGACCTTGATGAAAATCATCTACGGCGCCGTGCAGCCCGATGGTGGCCGCATCCGGTGGAATGGCCGCGAAGTCGAGATCGCCAACCCGTCGGCCGCGCGCGCGCTGGGCATCGCCATGGTGTTCCAGCACTTTTCCCTGTTCGATACGCTCACCGTGACGGAAAACATCGCCCTCGGTTTGCCCGCCGGCACCAACATGACGGAACTGGCGCAGCGCATCGAGGCGACGGCGCGCCAGTACGGCCTGGACCTGGAGCCGCAGCGCCACGTGCACACCTTGTCCGTGGGCGAATGCCAGCGCGTGGAAATCGTGCGCGCCTTGCTGGCCAAGCCGCAACTGTTGATCCTCGATGAGCCCACGTCCGTACTGACGCCGGGCGCCGTGGAAAAACTGTTTACCACCTTGCGCCAGCTGGCGGCCGAAGGCTGCAGCATCCTGTATATCAGCCACAAGCTCGACGAGATCCGCGCCCTGTGCCACACGTGCACGGTGGTGCGCGCCGGCAAGAACGCGGGCGTGTGCGACCCATCGCAAGAATCGGCGGCCAGCCTGTCGCGCATGATGATCGGCGCCGAGCCGCCCGCCGTCACGCGCGTGGCGCGCACGCCCGGCGCGACCATGCTGAGCGTGCGGCAGCTGGACTTGCCGAAGAGCCATCCGTTCGCCACGCAGTTGACGGACATTAATTTCGACGTGCGCGCGGGCGAGATCGTCGGCATCGCGGGCGTGTCCGGCAATGGCCAGCAGGAATTGCTGGCGGCCCTGTCCGGAGAGGACATGCGCGCAGCCCCTGCCAGCATCGTCCTGAACGGCACGCCAGCGGGACGCTTGCCGCCGGGACGCCGACGCGCCCTGGGCTTCGGCTTCGTGCCGGAGGAAAGGCTGGGGCGGGGCGCCGTGCCCGACATGGGGCTGGCCGACAACGTCCTGCTCAGCTTGCAGACACCCGCCACCATCCGCCACGGCTTCGTGCGCCACAAGGTCATCGCGCAGCGGGCGGCCGCCATCATCGCGCGCTTCCAGGTGAAGGCGGGCGGACCGCAGGCGCTGGCGCGCAGCCTGTCGGGCGGCAACTTGCAGAAATACATAGTCGGACGCGAAGTCATGCGCGAGCCCACCGTGCTGGTGGTGGCGCAGCCGACCTGGGGCGTGGACGTGGGCGCGGCCGCGCAAATCCGTGCCGAATTGCTGGCGCTGCGCGACGCGGGCTGCGCCCTGCTGGTGGTATCGGAGGAACTCGATGAATTGTTCGAGATCAGCGACCGTTTGCTGGTAATGGCGAAAGGAAAAATTTCCCCGTCCCTGGACGTGGGCGAGGCCAGCGTGACGCTCGTGGGGCAGTGGATGAGCGGGCTGTGGCCGCAGGAGGCTGTCCATGGCTAAGTTTGCCTTGCGCCTGGAAGCCCGTCCTACACCGTCGCGCCTGATGTCGTGGCTGTCGCCCGTGCTGGCCGTGCTGCTGACCGTGTTGTGCGGCGCGCTGTTGTTTCTTGCACTGGGACACGATCCGCTGGCGGGCCTGGCCGTCTTCTTCGTCGAACCCTTGCGCGACGCGCACGGCTGGTCGGAGCTGGGCATCAAGGTGGCGCCGCTGCTCTTGATCGCCGTCGGACTGGCCATCTGCTTTCGCGCGAATATTTACAACATCGGCGCGGAAGGGCAGCTGACCCTGGGCGCCATCTGCGGCGGCGCAGCCGCCCTGTATCTCGACGATGGCGTGGGGAGTACGGCCATCATCGGCGTTTCCCTGCTGGCCGGCATGGCGGGCGGCATGGCCTGGGCGGGACTGGTGGCCTGGCTGCGCGACCGCTACAACGCCAGCGAAATCCTCGTCTCGCTGATGCTGGTGTATATCGCCCAGTTGCTGCTCAGCTATCTCGTGTACGGTGTGCTGCGCGACCCGGAAGGCTTCAATTTTCCGCAATCGAAACTGCTGTCCGACGGCTTGCTGTTGCCGATGATTGTGACGGACACGCGCTTGCATGTGGGCATCATCTTCGCTTTGCTGGCCTCGCTGGGCGGCTGGCTGTATTTGTCACGCAGCATTGCCGGCTTCCGCCTGCGCGTGGGCGGCATGGCGCCGGCCGCCGCCCGTTATGCGGGCTTTTCCTCGCGCAAGACCTTGTGGTCGTCCCTGCTGATTTGCGGCGCCCTGTCCGGGCTGGCGGGCGCGTGCGAAGTGCTGGGGCCGATGGGCCAGCTCACGCCCACCGTCTCGCCCGGTTACGGCTTTGCCGCCATCATCGTCGCCTTCGTGGGCCGGCTGCATCCGGTGGGCGTGATTTTTTCCAGCTTCGTCATGGCCCTGTTTTATATCGGCGGCGAACTGGCGCAGTCGCGCCTGGGCCTGCCCAGTGCCATCACGGGGGTGTTCCAGGGCATCTTGCTGTTTGCCTTGCTCGCTTGCGACGTGCTGATCCAATACAAACTGCGCTGGAGAAAACATGGATAACCTGGCCCTGACGATAGCGCCATTGATCGCCGCCAGCATCAATGCAGGCACGCCGCTGATGCTCGCTGCGCTGGGGCTGCTGGTCAATGAAAAGGCGGGCGTGGTCAATCTGGGCGCGGAAGGCATGATGCTGGTGTCGGCCATCACGGGCTTTGCCGTGGCCGTCAACACGGGCAGCCCCACCCTGGGGTTTCTGGCGGGGGCGGGGGCCAGCATGGTCTTGTCCGGCTTCTTTGCCTGGCTGACCGTGTGGCTGGGCACGAACCAGTACGCGACGGGCCTGGCCTTGTCGCTGTTCGGCGCGGGCGCATCCACGTATATCGGCCTGAAGTATGTGGGCAACAGCTTGCACAACGGCAGGTTTGGTATCCCTTTCCTGGAAGACATTCCCGTGCTGGGCCCGGCCCTGTTCCGCCAGCATGCTATGGTGTACCTGTCGCTATTGCTGTGCGTGGCTATCGCCTGGTTTTTGTATCGCACGCGGGCGGGACTGGTGCTGCGCGCCGTGGGCGAGTCGCCAGCGTCCGCGCATGCGCTCGGTTACCCTGTGCGCCGTATCCGCCTGGCGGCCGTGCTGTTCGGCGGCGCCTGCTGCGGCCTGGCCGGCGCCTTTTTGTCATTGGTGTACACGCCGCTGTGGGTCGAGGGCATGGTGGCGGGACGGGGCTGGATCGCGCTCGCACTGACCACGTTTGCCACCTGGCGCCCCGCGCGCGTGGTGGGCGGCGCCTACCTGTTTGGCGGCATCACGATTTTGACTTTCCACGCGCAGGCGCTGGGCGTGCCCATCGCCTCGCAACTGCTGTCGATGCTGCCCTATGTGGCGGCCATCGTCGTGCTGGTGCTGATCTCCAGCAATGCCAATTACATCAAGCTCAACATGCCCGCTTCACTGGGGAAAAATTTCAATCCCGGAAATTAATCACTCATCACAAGGAACACCATGTCCAAGAAATTACTGTGCGCCGCCGTCTGCAGTGCTGTTTTGATGCCCGCCATGGCCGCCGCGCCTGCCGCTGCCCCATTAAACGTCGGCTTCGTGTATATCAGCCCCATCGGCGACGCGGGCTGGACCACCCAGCATGACCAGGCGCGCAAGGAAATGGAGAAGGCGCTGGGCAACAAGATCACCACCAAGTATGTGGAAAACGTGCCGGAAAGCGCCGATGCGGAGCGCGTGATCCGCGACCTGGCGCAAACGGGCAGCAAGCTGGTCATCACGACCTCGTTCGGCTACATGAATCCCACCTTGAAAGTGGCGAAGCAATTTCCTAATGTGAAGTTCATCCACCTGACTGGCTACAAGACGGCCGTCAACGTGGCCAATACGAATGCGCGTTTCTATGAGGGCCGCTACCTGGCGGGCGTGTTGGCCGGCAAGATGAGCAAGACCCATGTGGCCGGTTATGTGGCGGCCTTCCCCATCCCGGAAGTGTTGCAAGGAGTTAACGCCTTCACGCGCGGCATGCGCAGCGTCGACCCTAAGGCGGAAGTGAAAGTGGTGTGGGTGAATAGCTGGTTCGACCCGGGCAAGGAACGCGACGCGGCCATCACCCTGATCGGCCAGGGCGCTGACGTGGTCACCCACCACACGGATTCGACCGCCGTGGTGCAAGCGGCGGAAGAGAAGGGCAAGTATGCGATCGCCTACCACTCGGACATGAAAAAGTACGGGCCGAAGGCGCAGCTGGCCGCCGTCACCCACCATTGGGGCGAGTACTACACGAAGCAGACGCAAGCCGTGCTGGACGGCACGTGGAAGTCCAGCAGCACCTGGGGCGGCATCAAGGATGGCATGGTCAAGCTGGAAGGCATCAACGCTGCCGTGCCCGCCGATGTGAAACAGTTTGTATTGGCGCGCGAGAAAGACTTTGTTGCTGGCAAGCTCAATCCTTTCAGCGCACCGATCAAGGATAACGATGGCAAGGTGCGCCTGGACAAAGGCGTGCTGGATGATGCGGCGCTGACGAAGATGGATTATTTTGTCGAAGGCGTGGCAGGAAAAGTTTCCGGAAAGTAATAGGAGTGGCTGTAAACATGCTGTAATATTGCCGGAAACGGGAGCCGGGCCGGGAGCGCATTCCCGGCCCATCCACACAGCAGAGCCTGAATAGGCCCGTACCGGAGATCGACCCATGGACAGACTGGAAGTATTCAAGATTATCGCGCTGCAAGCGAGCAAGGGCGAGCTGACGTTCCCCGCCAACGTCAAGGCCACCTTGAAGCTGCAGGAAGCGCTGGACGACCCCGATTGCCATATCGAAGCGGCCGCCCGCATGGTCATGGCCGAGCCGCTGCTGTCGGCGCGGGTCGTGGCATTGGCCAACTCGGCCGCCTACAACCGTTCCGGCAATGAAATCGCGAATGTACGCGCGGCCGTTTCGCGCCTGGGCTTTGCCACCTTGAAATCGATGGTGGCGTCCGTCATCGTGCGCCAGCTGGGTAGCCAGATCACGGACCCGCAATTGCGCGCCAAGTCGGCCAAGCTGTGGGAGCACACGGTCCACGTGGCTGCGTTGAGCCAGGTCATCGCCCGGAAAGTCACGCATGTGGACGTGGAAACGGCCATGTTCGCCGCCATCGTGCACGAAGTGGGCGGTTTTTATCTGCTGTCGCGCGCCGAGGAATATCCGGGCTTGCTGGACGACAATACGGAAGACTGGATCGAGTACGGCGAAAAACTGATCGGCCGTGGCGTGCTGCGCCAGCTGCAAGTGCCCGACATGGTCTTGCAAGCCGTGGAAGGCATGTGGCATGGCGGCAGTCCGTTCCCGCCCCGTACCTTGGGCGCGACCCTGGTGCTGGCCAACGATCTGTCGCCTGTGGGCTCGCCCCTGCACCCGCCGGAAAGCGCCGCGCGGCGCCAGGCGGCGGCGAAGATCGACTTCGGCATCGGCGGCAGCACCCTGCACACCATCCTGGAGGAATCGGCCGAAGAGATCGAATCCCTGGCGGCGGCCCTGCTGGTGTAAATTACTCGGCCATGAAATCCCCGCCCTTGCCGCGGGGATTTTTTTCGTCCGCATTTTGATGCATCTTTCCCCATGGCATACAATCGCCGGCCCGGCCATCCGCCGGACTGAATGTCTCCTCTTACCCAAAGGATCTTATGCAGAAGCTGTTTTCTTCCCTGGCCGTCACGGCGCTCGCTTCCAGCCTGGCGCTGGCGTTTTCCGCGCACGCCGCCGCGCCTGCCGCGCACGGCTTGCCCATCGTGCAGGAGGCCCCGCTGCGCGCCCACCTGGCTTTCCTGTCGAACGACTTGCTGGAAGGCCGGGGTACGGGCCAGCGCGGCGCCGACCTGACGGTGGCGTACCTGGAAACCCAGGCGCAGATGGCTGGCCTGCAACCCGTGCGCGGCAACAGTTACCGCCAGAGCGTGCAAATCGCCGGCGTGAAATCCTTGCCACAAGACAGCAGCCTGCAAGCCGTGGCGGGCGGCAAGGCCGTGCCGCTGGCCTTTGGTCCTGCCTGGGTGTGGGCCACGGGCGACTCCGTTGCCGCGCATACCTTTGATGCGCCGCTCGTATTCGTCGGCTACGGCATCACGGCGCCGGAAGAGGGCTGGAACGATTTCAAGGGCGCCGATGTCAAAGACAAGATCGTCGTCATGATGGTCAACGACCCGCAGCCCACTGTTGCCGAGCCGAACCGCTTCGCCGGCAAGGCGCTGACCTATTACGGTCGCTGGACCTACAAATTTGAGGAAGCCAAGCGCCAGGGCGCCGCTGGCGTATTGCTGATCCACACGAAACCGTCCGCATCGTACGACTGGAGCGTGGTGCAAAACAGCTGGAGCGGCAGCGAGCGCTTCCAATTGGCCGACCGCACTGCCGGCACGCCGCTGCAGGGCTGGATCGCGGAAGATGCTGCGCGCCGCTTATTTGCGGCCGGCGGCCAGGACCTGGATGCCTTGCGCGCGCAAGCGGAAAGCAAGGACTTCAAGGCCGTTGCGCTGGACGCCAGGTTGAGCGGTGAAATGAAGTCCGCCGTGCGCAAGGTGGAGCAATTCAATATCGCCGGCATGGTGCCGGGCACCGATCCGACATTGAAGGATGAAGCCGTCATCTACAGCGGCCATTGGGACCACCTGGGCCAGCAAGGCGAGGGTGACGAAAAAGCGGGAGATACGATCTACAACGGCGCCGTCGACAACGCTTCCGGCACGGCCGGCTTGCTGGCCATGGCGCAGGAAGCCGTCAAGAAACCGGCCAGGCGCACGCAGATCTTTCTGTGGGTAGCGGCCGAGGAACAAGGCTTGCTGGGCAGCGCCGCCTATGCGGCCGATCCGCTGTGGCCCCTGGACAAGACGGCGGCCGCGCTGAACCTGGATAGCCTGAACTTTGTCGGCGCCACGCATGACATCGGCGCGCAGGGCAGCGAGCGCACGGAACTGGGTGCCATGGCGGCCACGGTGGCCAAAGCCATGGGCATGCACATCGCGCAAGTGCGACCCGACCTGGCCGGCGGCTATTTCCGCAGCGACCATTTCAGCTTTGCCAAGGCGGGCGTGCCCGCGTTTTCCATCAATGGCGGACGCGAGTACATCAAGGACGTGGCAGCGTCGAAGGCCAAGGCGGCCGCCTACGGCCCCCGCTACCACCAAGTCACTGATGAGTACGATGCCAGCTGGGATTTGTCCGGCATGACGCAGCAGGCGCAATTCACCCTGAACCTGGGACAAGCCGTGGCGAATGCCGCCAGGATGCCGACCTGGAAGGCGGGCGACTCTTTTGGCAAGGCGCGCGGGCAATCGAAGTAACTGTCTCGGCATAAAAAAACCGCTCAATCTTGAGCGGTTTTTTTTGCGTCTCAGCTCGCCCGTTCCAGCCTGCGCTGCGTGTGGCGATACTTGCTCCACACCAGCAGCAGCAACAGCGGCATGGCGCCACCCACGGCGCACAGGGCGGGCCAGCCGCCGGCGGCAAAGCTGGCGCTGGCCAGCGCCGAACCTGCCGAGGCGCCGATGAAGCCGCCCGCGATGAAGACGGTGGTCACGCGCGCCCGCGCATGCGGCGCCAGCTTGTAGATGATGGACTGGTGCGTCACTTGCAAGCCCATCACGCCCATGTCCAGCAGCACGATACCGATCAGCAGTAGCAGCAACGAGTGGGCGCCAAAGCCGATCAATGCCCAGCCCGCGATCGAGGCGACGGCCAGCAGCCAGGTGGCCTGGCGCGCATAGCCGCGGTCGGCCATGCGGCCCGCCGTGTTGGCAGCGAAGGCGCCCGTGGCGCCGGCCAGGCCGAACAGGCCGATCTGCATTTCCGAATAGTGGTAGGGCGCGCCGCTGAGTAAGAACGTCAAGCCCGTCCAGAACACGCTGAAGGTGCCCAGGCCCAGGCCCGAGAACAGGGCGCGCTGGCGCAGCAAGGGTTCCTGGCGGATGATGTCGGCCAGCGACGCCATCAGTTTGCCGTACTGCAGCTTGCCACGCGGCGCCTCGTTCGGCAGGATGCGGCGCAGCATGACGAGCAGGGCGGCCACGACGATGGCGGCCAGCACGTAGACGGTGCGCCAGCCGCCGCTGATCTGCGACACCGTGCCGGAGACGGTGCGCGCCAGCAGAATGCCCAACAACAAGCCCGTCATGACGGTGCCTACCATGCGGCCCCGACTGTGATCCGGCGCATACGAGGCCACCATGGCCGTGACCACCATCAATGCGCTGGCCGTGATCCCCATCAAGACGCTGGCGATGGCAAAGACGATAATATTCTGGCTGGTGGCGGCCAGCAGCAGGGCGCCTATCTTGGCGATCAGCATCCACGTCAGCAACTGGCGGCGGTTCAACACGTCGCTGAGGGGTACTAAAAACACGATGCCCAGCACATAGCCGATCTGCGTGGCCGTGACCAGGTAGCCCGCTTGCGGCACGCTCACGCCAAACGAGGCGGCCAGCATGGAAGTGAGCGGCTGCACGTAGTACAGGCTGGCAACGAGCACGCCGGCCGACAGGGCAAATAGCAGGATGCGGGTGGAGCTCAGCAGGGTGCTGGCATCGAGGGAAGGGGGGACTGCAGATTTCATGCGGTACGACTTTCTTGGAATGACGCTTTTGGATCAGCATGATAGCGGGGCTGCGCATTTCTTGCCGGGCGCGGCCGATTTTGCGGCTGGGTGGCAGGTAAAAATGCCAGGTAAAAAAATCCCGGCGATCGATACCGATGGCCGGGAAAAGGGTATACGGGGATATACCGAGGGAGGAAACGTTCAGTTACTATTGCTGCGCCAGTTCCGCATGCACCTGCGCTGTGATTTCATACGAGCGCAGCCGGTGCTGGTGCTCGAAGATCTGCGAGGTGATCATCAGCTCGTCGGCACCTGTTTCGGCGATGAAGGCGGCCATCTTCGCCTTCACCGTGTCCGGCGCGCCGATGGCAGTGCAGGACAGGACGGAGTCGAGCATGGCGCGTTCCTGCGGGCCCAGCTGTTCCAGATAGCCGGGCACGGGCGGCTGCAAGCGCGACGGGTGGCCCGTGCGCAGGTTGACGAAGGCTTGCTGCATCGAGGTGGCGCGCAGGTGCGCCTCGGCATCCGTGTCGGCGGCGAACACGTTAAAGCCCAGCATCACATACGGTTTCGCCAGCTGCTTCGATAGCTTGAAATGTTCGCGGTAGTAGGCCACGGCTTGCAGCATCATTTGCGGCGCGAAGTGCGAGGCGAAGGCGTACGGCAAGCCCAGATGGGCGGCCAGCTGGGCGCCGAACAGGCTCGAACCGAGTATCCATACGGGCACTTTCGCGCCCTTGCCGGGCACGGCCAGCACGCGCTGGCGCGGCTCGTCGGACATGTAGTCGATCAGTTCCAGTACGTCCTGCGGAAACTGCTCCGCGTCGGATTGCAAGTCGCGGCGCAGCGCGCGCGCCGTCGTCTGGTCGGAGCCTGGCGCGCGGCCCAGGCCCAGATCGATGCGGCCCGGGTGCAGCGCTTCCAGCGTGCCGAACTGTTCCGCGATGACCAGCGGCGAGTGGTTCGGCAGCATGACGCCGCCCGCGCCCACGCGGATGGTTTTCGTGCCGGCCGCCACATGGGCGATCACGACGGCCGTGGCGGCGCTGGCGATGCCGGGCATGCCGTGGTGTTCAGCCAGCCAGTAGCGGTGGTAGCCCCAGCGTTCGCCGTGCTGCGCCAGGTCCAGCGTATTCTTGAACGACTGGCTGGCGTGGCTGCCTTCGGCGATGGGTGCGAGGTCGAGTATGGAAAATGGAATCATGGTAGCGATATCGGGACGTGGTGGAAAATCACAATGGACGATTTGTCTATCCCCTGACGCTGGCAGGGTTACCCAGGACAGCGTGGCGGGGAAGACAGACTGTGCACATGATAATGCGAATCGGGAATTTGCGTACTGATCGGTAAAAAACTCGTATCGATTGGAAATCGTCCCTCGCAATGCTAGAGTGGACGTCCCCACTCTATGCGCCCCGCCATGCTCAAGAAACCCATCCTGTTGTCTCTGTTTGGCCTGCTGTTGCAGCCCTCCGTTCACGCCGCGCCCGTCAGCCTGCAGGCGCAGGACACGGCCCGCTACGCGCTGGCCACCTATCCCGAACCGCTGATCGCCTGCCTGGCAAAGATGGTCAGTTTCAACACGGTGGCCGACCCGGCTGTGCCGTTTGCCGACAATCCCCAGCACACGGGCTTCAAGCGCTACCTGGCGCAAGAGGCGCAGCGCCTGGGTTTCGATTTCCACGATCATGGCCATGTGCTGATCATCGGCATGGGGAAAGGCCGCGAAAGGGTGGGCGTGATCACGCACGGCGACGTGCAGCCCGTGAACCCCGCCAAATGGGCCCGTTCGCCGTTCGAGCTGGACCGCAGCAGTGAGCCTGGAAAACTGCTGGGACGGGGTACGGAAGACGACAAGGGGCCCATCGCCACGGCCCTGTATGCGATGAAAGCCATCCAGGATAAACAGGTGCCGCTAAGCAAGCGCATCGAACTGTACGTCTACATGGCCGAGGAGTCCGACTGGGAACCGCTGAAACAGTTCCTCAAGACCCATACGCCGCCGCAAGTCAACATCACCATCGATGCGGAATACCCGGTGGTGACAGCCGAGAAGGGCTATGGTTCCATCAAGCTGACCTTGCCGCCGCGCACGGCACTGCCGGTTGCGGGCGGCCCCGTACTGACGCAGCTGACAGGCGGCTTTTTCGGCAGCCAGATTCCGGAAGACGCACAAGCCGTCATCGAGCACGCACCGGCGGCGCTGGAAGCGGTCATCCGCGCCCGTGCGCTGCAGCAACAGGGCATGCGCTATACCTTGACGCGCGATGGCGACACCTTGACGGTAACGGCGCTGGGCGTGTCGGCCCACTCGTCGAAGCCGGAAGACGGCCTCAACGCCATCAGCATGCTGGCCGACGCGCTGGCCGTGCAGCCGTGGCAGGGCACGCAGGCGGCCGACATGCTGTCGTTCCTGAATGAATTGGTGGGCACGGGCATCTACGGCGAACGCTTCGACCAGATCGCCTATCGCGACGGTTTCATGGGCCCGATGACGGTGGCGCCTACCGTGCTCAAGCAACAGGGCGGCGCGCTGGAACTGAACATCAATGTGCGCCGCCCACAAGGCAAGACGGCGGCCGTGCTGCAGCAGCAGGTGACGGCCGCCTTCGATGGCTGGAAGGCGCGGCGCCAGGTGCCGGCAGCGCTGCAGGTGCAGATCGGTGAGCCGTGGCTGCAAATGGGCGCGCCGCAGATTCCCACCCTGCTATCCGTCTTCGAACACTACACGGGCATGGCAAATCCGCAACCGGTGGCCATCGGCGGCGGTACCAATTCTCGCCTGTTCCCGAATGCCGTCAGCTTCGGCCCGGCCATGCCGCACACGGTATACACGGGGCATTCCGAACACGAGTTCATCACGGAAAAGCAGTTGCTGCTGAATCTGCAGATGTACACGGCCGTGCTGATCGAACTGGCGAAATAGCCGCTTGCAAAAATAGAGGGAAGTCATAGACTGCAAGCCTGGGACGAATCCGGGCGCCGAACTTTTTATGCGCATGCGGGTCTGACGTTTCCATATAGGAAGGGAGCAGCTATGCATGAGCAACAGGAGGCCCGGCTGGCGCCAGGCAGGGTAGGCGGTGTGGTGCCGCGCCTGAACCCGGACGAGGGGCGGCCATGAACTGGCCGCTGGAACTGGAAGTGGCGCACAAGCTGGCGCAACTGCGGGGCTGGCTGGAGCAGGAACGTGCCGGTGCCGTGCGCCTGCGCGGCGTGGACTGGTTTGCGTGGGCCACGGCGGGCGCGTCGAACAGCCATAGCCATACGGCCGAGTGCGGCTGTGCGGAAGTGCTCGTGACGCGTGACGCCGCCTATATCCTGACAGACGAAGCCGAAGCCACGCGCATGCGCGAGGAGGAAGTGCGCGGGCCATGGACGTGGCAAGTGTCGCCCTGGATGCAGCCGCAGCTGTATGAGTTGCGCGAGCATTTCGTGCAGCATGCGGCCGGTGGTGCGCCTGTCTTGTCCGACCGGCCAGGCTTGCGCGAACGCAGCCTGCCCGTGGCCCTGCGCGAAGAGCGGTTGGTGCTGCTGGAATCGGAGCAGCAGCGCTATCGCCAGGTAGGACGGCTGGCTGCCGGCGCGGCCGCGGATGCGCTGCGCCAGGCGCGCCCCGACTGGAGCGAGCAGGAACTGGCTGCCGCGTGCGTGCGCGCGCTGTGGCTGCGGGGCTTGCAGGCCGTGCATGTGCTGGTGAGCGGAGAGGCGCGCCAACAGCGGTATCGGCGCGCGCCGCCGGCCCAGGTGGTGCTGGGCACGCAAGCCGTGCTGGCCTTGTGCGCGCGGCGTTTCGGTCTGTGCGCCAGCCTGAGCCGTCAACGGCGCTTCGGCCCGGCGCAGCGTCGCGCCGATGGCGCGGCGGTGGCCATGGACGATGCCGATGCCGCCATGCTGGCGCTGGAAGCGGTGGCGCTCGACGCTTGCGAGACGGGCCATGCACTGAGCATGGTGTATCACGCGCTCGACAGCGCTTACGCGTATGCCGGCCAGCCCGACACGGTGCGTACCAGCCGGCAGGGCGGCATCCATGGCTACCTGGCGCCCGAAGTGGCCGCCGGCGCGCACACGGAAATCATCCTCAAGCGTGGCATGGCGCTGGCCTTCCACCCCAGCTTGCCCGGCAGCACGGTGGAAGACACCTTTCTGCTCGACGGCAGCCAATTGCACAACCTGACGCACGACCCGGCCTGGCCCTCCGCCGTGGTGCAGGGGCGCAGCCGGCCGCTGACCCTGGCCTTGGCCTGATGCGGCCATGTGCGCAAAACATCGGCAAGCATCGGCAAGCCCCGGCAATATCAATAGCGCCGCATCACGCCTTTTTGCACGTTGACCCGGTCGCCGATCTGGAAGACGGGCTGGGTATTTTGCATGAAGGTGCGCGGCGTGCCGTCGTCCAGGCGCAAGGTGATGCGGTACAGCATATTGCCCGCCGCCCCCGAGGTGCTGCCGGCGGTGCCTGATGTGCCCGCCTGCATGTCGGCACTGCCTTGATCCATGCCGCGCGGCACGGTTACTATCGACTGCACCTCGCTGAACTGATGTTCATGCTGGACTGGCTGATTTCACTGCGCATGTCACTGCTCATGGCCTTGCCCGTATCGGTGGCGATGCTGGTCGTGCTGCTGGCCGGTGCGGCATAGCTTGCGCCGCTATTGCTGCGCGTCAGGCTGGCATTGTCCGTGGCGTGGCAGGCCACCAGCAAGGTACAAGCCAGGCCGGCCAGCAGCGGGTTTTTTTTCGCTAGCATCTTGCTCTCCTCATGGTCGAACACTCAGGATCGGCACCCGCGGTGATGCGGATAGCAGCGATTGCTGCATGTAAGAGCACGGTGGCGCCGGGATGTTCGGCAGCCGTCATTGCCGATTGAGCTAGATCAAGCAGCTAATTGCCGTGCTTGGTATAAACGATGCTGGCAATTACCATTTGTGCATCCGCACGTTTCCTCACTGTTGAATAGGGAGAAAAAATGTCATCTGGTCCTACCGCAAAACTGATCGATGAGTTGGTGCTGGCCGTCGTCGGCACTGCGCGCGATGACCGTGCGCGCCATGTGCTGACCCAGGCCTTGCATGGCCTGGTGAGGCTGGTGCGCTCGGAACAGTTGCTGGACATGCAGCGCGATGCGGCACGCGCCGTGGGCGCCGGCAGCCGGCGCGAGACGCGCGCCCTGATGCGGCGCCTGGGCGCGCGCAGCCAGGGACAGTTGTCGCTGGCTTTGCAGGATAGCGAAGCGGACCGCGCCTGACGGGCTGTCACGCGCCAGTTCAAGCTTCGGGCAGCGGCGCGCCCTTGCCGAGGGCTGCGGCGACCATTTTCGGCCAGAAGAAATATAGCGGCAGGCAGACAGCCGCGGCGGCCGTGATATCGACCACCCAGTCGCTCACGGCGCCATGGCGGTAAGGCAGGAAACTCTGGATGAATTCGTCCAGCGCGCCCATGGCCGCCACCATCAGCACCGACAGCAGCGCCCGGCGCGCCATGCCGCCGCGCGTGCCGCTGAACAGGATCAGGGCCAGCACGCCATAACCGAAGGAATGCAGCACGCCGCCCGAGGCATATTGGCCCACGTCCGCGCGCACGCCGGGTATGTCGCCGACCAGGATCACCAGGACATACAACAGCAGTGCGGTACGGTAGCGCAGGCGTGCGTGGCGGTCGGCAAAACAGAGTTCGAGCAATGGTGCAGGCATGATGCGTCAGGACAGATGGAAAGGCAGTCACAATATCATGTGCATGGCGGACCGCTGTGTTTTTGCGCAAGAGCCTGCCGTACAGGCAAAAAAAGGCCCGCGGGGACGCGGGCCAAAAACCCAAATGAGTGGGTCAAGAGTTGAGAGTTGCTTACCATGTCGCGCGCCTTGCCGGCGCGCGCCACGGTCATGAAAGGGGAGTGGTGTGCCATCGCAGCACACCTGTCTGTAGTCAGGCATATCGGTTGCCTGTACAGCAGATGAAGCAAGTATAGGGGGCCAACATGACGGGCCGATGACACGCCGCAACATTTTTTTGCGGCAGGCAGAATGACCGGGAAAATTGTGGGATATGGCAAGAATGGCCATGTTTCAGGAGTGACAGCAAAAAAAAGCCCGCTGGTGAAAGCGGGCTTAAAACTATTTTCTTGGAGGAGAATAGTGGAGACAGGTGCATTATGCGTGCGTCGCACGATATGTGTCTAATGATCTTTTTAGATATGCATTATTCATTTTTTATATAACTCTCCTGTTTCACTCTCACTCCTTTACGGCCACCGTGTAGTTGAGCGCCATGCGTCCGCCATCGACATAGATGGTCTGGCCCGTCATGTAGGTGGCGTCTTCGCTGGCCAGGAAGGCGGCGATGCCGGCCACTTCCTCCGGCTCGCCGCAGCGGCCCAGCGGCGTGCGCGACAGGATCGTGTGGCGCGCTTCAGGGCTCGACAGCACCGCTTGCTTGGCCAGTTCCGTCAGGATGGTACCCGGCCCGATGCCATTCACGCGCACGCCGTGCGAGGCGAGATTCAAGGCCATGACCTTGGTCAGCTGGTTGATTGCGCCTTTTGACACCACATACGGCACCTGGTTCGGAATCGCCAGTTCCGCATTCACGCTGGACATATTGATGATGCAGCCGCTGTTGCGCTTGACCATCTCGCGCGCCACGGCCTGGCCGCACAGGAACATCGATTTCAGGTTGATGCGCATGACGCGGTCGAAATCGTCTTCGCAGACATCGAGGAAATCGGCCGCGTGCGTGACGCCCGCATTGTTGACGAGGATATCGATGTGGCCGAACTGGGCCAGCGTTTCCTTCAGCATGGCATCGACGTCCGCCTTCTGGCTGACGTCGGCGCAAAAGAAGCGCGCTTGCGGGCCGAGGGCGGCGGCCGCCTGCACGCCTTCTTCCTTGATGTCGACCAGCATCACCTGCGCCCCTTCGGCGATCAGGCGGGTGGCGCAGGCCAGACCGATGCCTTGCGTGGCGCCCGTGACGATGGCGGTTTTATTGATCAGTTTCATGCGGTCTCCTCGACGGTAATGGGGGCCGCGCTGCCCAGGCCACCGGCCTGCGCGGCAATGGGCAGATTTTAATCCCTGGGCAGGAATCAGAGGACGATGGGTTCGTTCGGCAACTGGTTGCCGCGCGTACCGTCGGCGGGGAAGTGGCTTTGTAGCAAGGTATTGAGCTGCTGCAAGGCATCGAGCGTGCTGTCGTGGTAATTGCCATCCTTGAACCCTTTCGTCATGGTGCGGCACACGCCTTGCCATTGTTCCGGCGTGACGCGCCGGCCCACGTGGCGGTCGGCGACGATATCGACCTGGTGCTCGGCCAGGTTGATATAGATCAGCACGCCAACGTTGTCTTCCGTATCCCAGACGCCATACTGGGCGAACAGTTCGCGCGCCCGCTCGCGGTTGCTCATGCCCTGGTAGGCCATGCCGGGCGTCAGGGCCGCCTCGACGATCAGGCGCACTTCCGCCTGGTGCATCGCCTCACCATCGGCGATGGTCGTCTCGATGGCCTTCAGGGTGCGTTCGGGAAATGCCTGGCGCGCTGTCGCGGGCGTGCCACGCAAATGCTTCAAGGCGCGTCCGCAACGCTGTCCAAATGTCAGTTGTTTCGTCATCACCAATCTCCCGAGGCGCCACCGCCGTCAAAACCGCCGCCGCCGCCGCCACCGAAACCACCGCCGCCACCGCCACCGCCACCGCCAAAACCACCGCCGCCACCGCGATTGTTCAGCGCCTGGCTCAAAATGCTGCCCAGCACGACACCCGTGGCGCCGCTGGACCAGTTGCTGCCGCGCTGCAGCCGGCCAGGCCCGCCGCGCGAGCGGAACAGGGTCAGCACGATGAGGAAGCCGAAGAACAGCAGCGGCAGCCAGAAGGTCATGCCGCCCGCGTCCACCGTGGCCGGTGCCTTTTGCTGGGCCGGTGCGGGGAATTGCTCCTGGTTCAGCAGGGTCGCAATGGCGCCTATGCCAGCGACCAGGCCGCCATAGAAATCGTTCTGCTTGAAATGCGGTGCGATCACGTCTTGCAGGATGCGTTTCGATTGTGCATCCGTCAGCACGCCTTGCACGCCGCGGCCCGCTTCGATGCGCAGGCGGCGCAAGGAGGATGGATTGTCTTTCGCCACCATCAGCAGCACGCCGTCATCGACGCCCTTGCGGCCCAGCTTCCAGGCATCCGTCACGCGGATGCTGTATTGCTCGATGGCTTCCGGTTCCGTGCTCTTGACCAGCAGCACGGCGATCTGGCTGCCCGTCTTGGCTTCGTAATCGGCCAGCACGCCTTCCAGCGCCGCTTTCTGCTTGGCGTCGAGCATGCCGGCGTTGTCCGTCACGTGCGCGGCCAGCGGCGGCACGGCTTGCAAGCCCTGTGCGCTGGCGGGCAGGCTGGTGCACAGCAGCAGCGCCGTCGCCAGCGCCGCCAGATAAGACCAGGCTTTCATCTTATTTGCCGAAGTTGACGGTTGGCGCGGTCGAGATGGATTTTTCATTTTCCACCGTGAACGATGGCTTGACCTTGTAGCCGAAGACCATGGCCGTCAGGTTGTTCGGGAAGCTGCGCGCATGCACGTTGTAATCTTGCACGGCGGTAATGTAACGCTGGCGCGCCACGGTGATGCGGTTTTCCGTGCCTTCCAGTTGCGACTGCAAGTCGCGGAAGCTGGTGTCGGCCTTCAAGTCCGGGTATTTCTCGGACACTACCATCAGGCGCGACAGGGCCGACGACAGCTGCCCCTGCACTTGCTGGAATTTCTCGAACGCGGCCGGGTCGTTCAGTACTTCGGGCGTGATCTGGAAACTCGTGGCGGCGGCGCGCGCCTTGGTCACCGCTTCCAGCGTTTCGCGCTCATGCGTGGCATAGCCCTTGACGGTATTGACCAGGTTGGGGATCAGGTCGGCGCGGCGCTGGTACTGGTTGACCACTTCGCCCCAGGCGGCCTTGGTGGCTTCGTCCTTGCTCTGGAAGTCGTTGTAGCCGCAGCCCGTCAGGATGCCGGTCAGGACGGTGACGCTTAGCGCCAGACGCAGCCATTTGGTGAATTGATTGGTGATTTGCATGATGGGTTCCGTGCGTTATGGGGGAGGTGAGGCAAATATACCTGAAATGGCCCGGGATGTCGGTTTAATAAGCGCTGGACGCCGCCCCTGACTGCCTTGGCGCGCCGTGGCAACCCTGCACCGCGTTACAATACGGGGTTTGCAACTGAATATAGAGAAGGTGTGCCGTGAATTTCATCAATAAATTATCCGCCGCGTGGACGGCCAATAATTCCCTGCTGTGCGTGGGACTGGACCCCGACCTGGCGAAACTGCCGGCCGAATTGCGCGACTTGCCCGATGGAATCACCACCTTTTGCACGCGCATCATCGACGCTACGGCCGACCTGGCCTGTGCCTTCAAGCCGCAGATCGCGTATTTTGGCGCGCTGGGCGCGGAAAAACAGCTGGAAGACATCTGCCGCTACGTGCGCGAACACTATCCGCACATCCCCCTGATCCTCGACGCGAAACGGGGCGACATCGGCGCCACGGCCACGCAATACGCGCGCGAAGCGTTCGAGCGCTACGGCGCTGACGCCGTCACCGTGAACCCCTACATGGGCGAGGATTCGCTCGATCCCTACCTGGCGTGGCAAGACCGCGGCGTGATCATCCTGTGCCGCACCTCGAATCCGGGCGGCTCGGACCTGCAATTTCTCGACACGGACGGCGTGCCCCTGTACCAGCGCGTGGCGCGCCTGGTGGCCGAGAAATGGAACAAGAACGGCCAGTGCGCGCTTGTCGTCGGCGCCACTTTCCCTGAAGAACTGGCGCAAGTGCGCGCCATCGTCGGCGACATGCCGCTGCTGGTGCCCGGCATCGGCGCCCAGGGCGGCGACATCGCCGCCACCGTCGGCGCGGGCCAGACGGCCAACGGCATGGGCATGATGATCAGCTCCTCGCGCGCCATCATCTACGCCACGCCGCAAGCGGGCGAAGATTTCGCCGACGCGGCGCGGCGCGTGGCGATCGAAACGCGCGATGCGATCAATCAACACCGCGCGGTTTAAGTTGCATCCATGAAAATGCCGGGCTAGCCCGGCATTTTGCATTTAGTCTCTCTGTGGTGCCACCATCTCCGCGTAATCGTAGAGTTCGCCCAATATCTCTTCCCCCCGCTCATCCACCGATTCCGACAGCACGTCGATTTCCGTAAACAGCATTTCGATGGTGCGGGCGCCACCGTCGCCGTCGAACAGGCGGGCGGCGCGGTGCTGTTCCCATCGCAGGTTTTCCGCTTCGCTCAGGGTTTGCGGGAAATTGCGGGCGCGGTAGCGGAACAGCAATTCCTGCAAGCGTTCATCGGCAAACGAGGGGCGCGCCGTGGCCAGCTTGGCTGGCGTGTCGCGGCGCAGCGATTCGAGCAGGCGGCGGTCGTCGTTGCTGACGAAACCATTGTACAAATCTTCATCCACGTCCAGCGCGACATGCGTGCCCGGGCGCTGGAAGACTTCGGCCCAGATCGCATCCATGTTCGGCGCCGTGGTGGCCAGCTGGGCGTTGACCTTCGCGGCGTCCAGATCGATGCCCCATTGCGCGGCCATGGCCGGCGACAGGGTTTTCAGATTGCCGACCAGCATGGGCGACTTGTTCAGGTGCACGCTTTTCACGGGCAGGCGCGTCATGCCTTCCGGCATGGCATCCTTGCGCGTAAATAAACGCGTGCGGATGGTGTCGGCGTCCAGCGCGAACAGTTCACGCGGGTCGTACTGGCAATCCCAGACGAGGATTTCATTCTTGTTGCTCGGGTGCGTGGCCAGCGGCCAGACGACGCCCAGGCAGCCCCGTTCGGCGGGGAACATGCCCGACACGTGCAGGAAGGGCTGGCGCTCGCTGGCGGCCAGGTGCATGCCCATTTCGCTGGCGACCCTGTCCTTCTTGTGCAGCGCCAGGCAAAATTCGAACAGTTTTGGCTGCTTTTCCTTGATCAGGCGGGCCAGGGCGATGGTGGCGCGCACGTCGGACAGCGCATCGTGCGCCGCTTCGTGGACCAGGCCATTGGCCTTGCTCAAGTGTTCCAGTTTAAAACTGGTCTGGCCATCGTCGCGCTTCGGCCATTGAATACCTTCCGGGCGCAGCGCGTGCGTCATGCGCACCACGTCGAGGATGTCCCAGCGGCCGCAATGGTTTTTCCATTCGCGCGCATACGGATCGATCAGGTTACGCCAGAACAGGAAACGCGTGACTTCATCGTCGAAACGGATGGTGTTGTAGCCCACGCCGATGGTGCCGGGTTCCGAAAAGGCCGCTTCGATGGTGGCGGCGAACTGGTGCTCTGGCACGCCCAGTTGCAAACACTGCTGCGGCGTGATGCCCGTGATCAGGCATGATTGCGGGTCGGGCAGGAAATCATTTGCAGGCTGGCAATACAGCATGATCGGCTCGCCGATCTCGTTGAGTTCGGCATCCGTGCGGATGGCGGCGAACTGGGCCGGGCGGTCGCGGCGCGGCTGGGCGCCAAAGGTTTCGTAGTCGTGCCAAAGGAAAGTCTGGGTAGTCATTGATGGTCGTTGCTTCATTGGTTATCTGGGCCGCTCAAAGAGTCGCTGCTACAGTTTTCTGAAAACCTGCCGATACTACACGAGAGGATGGTCATCATTGCGTTTCCCGCATGGTGGCATATATTGCCCGTTCAAGGAGGTCTATCGTGTCAATTCCTATCGCCGCAAGCGGCAATTCCACCCCTTCCGTGACATCCGTCAGTACGGGCGTTGCCGGCAAGGACGATAAAGTCCAGCAAAAGGACGGCGTCAACGCTGAAATGAGCGTTAACGACCGCAGCAAGCTGCAATTGAACGCCTCCATCATGCAGGCCTCGCTGAACGTGTCGATCGGTTCGGAAAACGAGCCGCTGGCGCTGCTGTACAAGACGGCCATCACGAATATCAATGAAGCGCTGAAGGGCCAGTACGGCGAGGACGCGATCCAGAACGCCGCCTCGCAGGACAATAGCGCCGAAGCGACGGCGAGCCGCATTGTATCGCTGTCGACGGGATTTTTTGACGCCTACAAGAAACAGAATCCCGGCATGGACGACGATACGGCCCTGACCAAGTTCATGGACACCATCAGCGGCGGCATGGAAAAAGGCTTCAAGGAAGCGCGCGATATTCTGGGCGGATTGAAAGTGTTGCAAGGCGATATCGCCGGCAATATCGACAAGACGTATGAGCTGGTGCAGAAGGGCTATGCGGATTTCATCGCCGCGCACAGTAGCAAGAAGGATGAGGCTGCCAAGCCGGATGCAAGCAAACCGGCCGACAGCAAGGCTGCCTGAGCTACAGCATGACGCGGTTGCGGCCTGAGGCTTTTGCCCGGTACAGTGCCGCATCGGCCGCCGCGATCAGCGCTTCGTCGTCCTGTTCGGCCGCCAGGCTGGCCACGCCGAAGGAACCCGTGATGTGCGGCAGCGCGCTGCGCATGTCGGCGAAAATGACGGCTTGCTGCATGCGCTCGCACAGGCGCTCGGCGACCCGCAAGGCCACGTTTTCGCTGGTGTCGGGCAAGATCACCATCATTTCCTCGCCCCCATAGCGTACGGCAAAATCCGTGGGTCGCAGGGCTGCGCCCAGCACTTGCGCGGCGATGCGCAGCGCCTGGTCGCCCGCCTGGTGGCCGTGGGTGTCGTTGAAACGCTTGAAATGGTCGAGGTCTATCATCACCAGCGATAGCGGCGAGGCGCTGGCGTGGGCGGTGATGATCATGTTCGGCAGTAAATCGCTCAGCCAGGCGCGGTTGTACAAGCCCGTCAGGCTGTCGACCATCGATAGCTGGCGGTAGAATTCGCCCAGTTTCTGGCGGCGGCGCAGCAGGGCATTCGCGGCGCGGATGCGGAAGGAGAGCAGCCGCAGCAGGTTACGTGCCAGGCCATTCGATTGCTCGATCAATTCCCAGACGATGGCCGCGTCGATCACCAGCAAGTCAGTTTCTTCCAGGGCGGAAATGGCGGCCAGGTTGCTCGCTTCATCGAGCACCGATTGTTCGCCCACGCTTTCGCCGGGCAAGACCTTGCTGACGGTGCCGTCATCCATGCCCGTGTGGATGTCGGCGGCCACGGCCAGCGAGCCGCGCAGGACGATGTACAGGCTGGTGCCCTGGGTGTCAGCAATGGCTTCGCCCGCTTCGAGGCGCATGACGGGACAGGGCGCCAGCATGGCGGCCGTCTGGCTGTCCGCCCCATCGCGAAATAGCTGTAAATCGCCGATGTTGCAGCCTGAAGCGCCGAAGTTGCCGATCTGTTCCACAATCATACTTTCAAAAAGCCGGCGCGCGAGCAGGGAGCCGGTATCTTCATGATAGCCTAAAGCGGCCTTGGCTGTAACGGCAAAGGCTTGCTTGATGTCACTTACTGTGAGAAATACGACAATTATTTCATTGCCGTGTTAATCAGCTGAAATGCTTGTGGTTTTATTACTGCTGTTGCTGCGAGCGAAAGAGGGCGCCGGATGTGCAAAGGCAGCCTTGAACGGCTGCCTTGGTCTCTGGCGAATGCTGCAGTGGGGGAATTACTCGGCGGTTTCTTCCGCTTCGGCCGTATCGATCACGGCATTCTTGCCTGTGGCATGGCGCTTGCTGTCTTGCAGGCGGCCCAGGGCACTATCGATGGCGCGTTTCAGTTTGTCGGTGGCGCCGGCAACGGATTGATGCACGGTGGCGTTCTGTTCGGTCACGGCGATCGGTTGATAGCCAGCAACGCGTGCTTCCATGACGCAGCGAATATCGTCAGCGCCGCCTTTCGGGCCATTCGTGTCGCTGATGTGGACTTCGATGCGGGTCAGGTTGTCGCGGAAGCGATTCAGTGCGCTTTCAAGTACGGATTGCACATGTTCGTTCAGTCCAGCGGTGTTGGCGATGGTGCTGTCGGTATGAATATTGATTTGCATATGCTTACTCCTGTCAATTCAAAAAAAACCCATCTCAGGCGTGTTGCGGCCTGGTTGCTGCCTCATGCACATGACCTCTGTGCATGGAACTTATCTTACTCCTCTTTCCAGTATTTCAAGAGGGTGCGCACGATTAAGATGAGCTTAACCCTTCAGCCAGGTCAAGTTTTCCTGCGGAATTCTTTTGTCCCGCTGCTTACCCATTGATCAGGCCCGCCGCGATATTGATCGACAGTCCCAGTACGACCAGGTTGAAGAAAAAGCTCAGCACGGATTGCCCCAGCACGATCTGCCGCATCAGCCGCGTCTGCACGCACACGTCCGACGTTTGCACGGCCACGGCGATGGTGAAGGCGAAATATAAAAAATCCCAGTAATCGGGGTTTTGCTCGTCGTCGGGAAATTTCAGGGGGCGCAGCGTGGGGTCGGCCTGGTAATACAGGTGGGCATAGTGGAAGCAGAACAGGGTGCCGACGAGGAACCAGGAACCGACCAGCGTCAGGATCGTCAGGCCGTAATGCAGCGCGCGCTCGTCCGGCGCCATGTCTTTCATCGAGGAGAGCTGCGAGACGATGGCCACCAGGCTCATCACGGATGCGACGGACAGGGCCGACAGCACCGTGGTGGCCCGCTCATCCTGGCGCGCCGCCATCACCTTTACCTTGTGATGGCTGGCGCGCATCATCATCCAGGCCATCGTCGCCAGGTAGAACCAGACGGCCACATTCCACGCCGTCAGCAGACGCGTCATCTCTTGCCAGGAGGAGGGCAGCAGCAGGCCGGCTGCCACGCCGATGGCCGTGGCCATGCTCAGGTGGGGGCGGCTGCGGATGAAGCTGTGCAAGGGAAGCGTGATTTTCATGGTGCGGAGTGGTCAATGGCAATAGCGCATCTTAGTCCTTAGTTTGCGCTCGCGGTGGCCGTTCTGGCGGCCGCTTCCTTCTCGTGGTGGGGGAAGCGGTCCATGCGCGACAGCACGGGGAACAGCACGGCCCAGAGGCCCGTCACGGCCAGGGTTGCGGCGCCGCCGAAGAGGACGGCGCGCACCAGGCCGAACCAGCCGGCCGTCAAGCCCGATTCAAATTCGCCCAGCTCGTTCGAGGCGCCGATGAAGACGGCATTCACGGCGCTGACCCGGCCGCGGATCTCGTCCGGCGTCTCGAACTGCACCAGCAGGTGGCGGATGTATACGCTGACCATGTCGCCGGCGCCCATCAGGAACAACGCCGCCAGCGCCAGTGGGAAATAGCTGGTGCTGCCCAGCACCAGCGTGCCCAGGCCGAAGACGGCCACGCCGCCGAACATCCAGGCGCCCACGCGGCGCGTGATGGGATAGATGGCCAGCGCGATCGAGCACAGGGCGGCGCCGGCGCCGGGTGCCGTGCGCAGCAAGCCCAGGCCGCTGGGGCCGATATGCAGCACGTCATGCGCGAGCGCCGGCAACAGGGCCGTCGCGCCGCCGAACAGCACGGCAAACAGGTCGAGCGAAATGGCGCCCAGCACGATGGGTTTCGACCAGACGAAGCGCAAGCCTTCGAGCAGGGTGTGCCAGCTGACGGGTTCGCGTTTCACCACTTGCGGCGCCGGCGTGGTGGCGCGCATCAGCAAGACGGACACGACCAGCAGCGCGGACGAGATCAAATACACCACCTTGGGGCCGAAGTAATACAGCAAACCGCCCAGGGTAGGTCCCAGGATGATGGCCACGTGCGAGCTCGATGAGCTGAGCGCGACGGCGCGGCTGAAGTGTTGCGTGGGCACCATGTTGACCAGCACGGCTTGCGTGGCCGGCATCATGAAGGCGCGCGCGCTGCCGAACAGTACCAGCACGGCAAACACGGGCCAGACGATGGAGAGTCCGCTCAAGGTGAACGCCAGCAGGGCCAGCGCGCAAGCCAGCTGCGCCGCCAGGCACCAGGCGATGATGTTGCGGCGGTTGTAGCGGTCGGCCACGTGGCCAGCCGGCAAGATCAGCACGAGGAAGGGTGCGAACTGCGCCAGGCCGATCAAGCCCAGGTCGAACAGGCTGCCCGTGATCTGGTACACCTGCCAGCCGATGGCCACGCTTTGCATCTGCACGGCCACCGTGCCCAGCACGCGGGCGGACAGGTAAAAAGCGAAATTGCGGTGACGCAGGATACTGAAGCCGTTGCCGGCAGACGCGAGGGACATGAGATTTCCAGGGAACAGCGGGGTGGAGCGGTGGCGGCAGCGGATGCCGCGCCAGCAGCACCGCGCTGTCTGGATGCTTACTTGGCCAGGTCGGCTTCGGTGGTGAAGGCGTCCGCGTAAAACTCGTCGGCCGGAAGTCGACACAATTGCACAAAATCGCGGTTGGCCGATTCGACGACGATGGGTGCGCCGCAGGCATACACTTGATAAGCGGACATATCCGGCAAGTCAGCCATGACGGCCTGGTGCACGAAGCCCGTGCGGCCGCTCCAGGCATCTTCCGGCAAGGCTTCCGAGACGACAGGCACATAGGTGAACTGCGGCAAGTCGGCCGCCCACTGGCGGCACAGCGCATCCATGTACAGGTCGTGCGGCTGGCGCGCGCCCCAGTACAGGGTGATCGGGCGCTGTGATTGTTCGTTGATCATGTGCTCGACGATGGCTTTCAGGGGGGCAAAGCCCGTGCCCGAGGCCAGCAGCACGACGGGCTTGTCGGAATCCTCGCGCAGGAAGAAGGTGCCCATCGGGCCTTCGAAGCGCAGGATGTCGCGCTCTTTCATGCTGCCGAATACCTGGTCGGTGAACAGGCCGCCCGGCATGTGGCGGATGTGCAGGCTCACGGGGCCGCCTTCGACGGGCGCGCTGGCCATGCTGTAGCTGCGGCGTTTGTTGTCGCGCAGCATGATTTCGATATACTGTCCGGCGCGGTAGTGCAGGCGCTCGCTGGCCGGCAACTGCAGGGTCAGCACGACGACGTCGGGTGCGACTTTTTCGATGGTGGTCACGCGCGACGGCATTTTCTTGATCGGGTAGTCGCTGCTGCCCGCCACTTCGCGCGCCTGCACCACCAGGTCGCCCTGGGGCACGGCGCAGCACAGCAGCGAGTAGCCGGCCGCCGCTTCATCTTCCGTCAGGGAGCTGGCCTGGTATGGCTTATGCTGTACGCTGCCGGACACGATCTTGCCCTTGCAGGAACTGCAGGCGCCGCTCTTGCAGCTATATGGCAAGCCCACGCCGGCGCGGATCGCTGCCGACAGGACGGTTTCGTCCGCTTCACAGCTGAATTGGTGGCCGCTGGGCTGAACAGTAATTTGAAAAGTCATACAATCCTTGAGATGAAAAATATGTTAATGCACTCTTTGCGCAAGCCGGTGGGCTTGCCGCGCTTGCTGATCCTGGGCTGTGGCGACGTCGGCATGCGTCTGCTGCCCCTGCTGCGCGCGCGCTTTCGCGTCTTTGCCGTCACCAGCCAGCCGGCGCGTTGCGCGCAGCTGCGGGCCGCCGGCGCCGTGCCCATCGTGGCGAACCTCGACGACCGTGCCAGCCTGAAACGGCTGGCGGGACTGGCGCCGCTGATCGTGCACCTGGCGCCACCCCGGTCGTCGGGCCTGCTGGACCGGCGCACGCGCAATCTGGTCGCCATTTTACCCGAGCATGCACGCATGGTGTATGTGAGTACCAGCGGCGTGTATGGCGATTGCGGCGGCGCCTGGGTCGATGAAACGCGGCCGCCCGCGCCGGCGAATGCGCGGGCGAAGCGGCGCGTGGATGCCGAACAGGTCTTGCGTGGCTGGGGCGCGCGTCGCGGTGCCAGCGTGGCCATCCTGCGCGTACCCGGCATTTATGCGCACGACCGCCTGCCCCTGAAGCGCCTGCGCGAGGGCACGCCGGCCCTGGCTGCGGACGACGATGTGTACACCAACCATATCCATGCCGATGACCTGGCGCGCGTCATCGAACGGGCCCTGTGGCGTGGCAAGCCTGGACGCGTGTATCACGCCAGCGATGACAGCGAACTCAAAATGGCGGACTATTTCGATGCCGTGGCCGACACCTTCGGCCTGCCGCGTCCGCCGCGCCTGCCGCGTGCCGAACTGCAGCAAGTGGTCACGCCGATGCTGCTGTCGTTCATGTCCGAATCGCGCCGCCTGCACAATGTGCGCCTCAAGCGCGAGCTGGGCGTGTGCCTGCGCTACGTGCGCGTGGCCGATGCCTTGCAGCCGCTGTCCGCCGATGCGGCCAGCATCGGGTAAAATGGCCGGTTATCTGCGCACTTTGCTGGGCCGGCGCGCAGCGCGCCGTTGCGGCGGTGCGCCATTCACTTAAGGACTACAGCATGACCACCCTCACTTACGAAGAATACCTGGACGAGGTCACCACCGTCCTGACGGAACTGTACGACCTCGACGACGACGCTGCCATCAAGCTGGTCGTGGCGGCGCAGGATGCCGAATTTTTTGTTCCGCACGATGCGCATGAGGAAATGCGTACCGCCGAGCAAGCCAAGAAAGATGCGGTCACCCTGTTCGAGCGCAAGCAGAATCGCCAGCAAACGCAGGAAAAACAGCAACAGCGCGTGCGCCAGCAAAAGAAATAAGAGCAGGCCATCGACCGCCAGGCCGCTGGAGCATGGAGCAGTGCGGGCTTCGGCGCAACACCGGGGTCTTGTCATTTGATGCAACGCAAACGCGTCATGGCGCGCTGGCGATATGGTGAGCAAAGTCGTCACGCGTCCTGGCTCTTGTGGCGGGCTCCACACAGCGCGACGCTGTTTCCCGTCAGCAGGAGCGAACCATGCGATCTACGAGTCACCCCAGCAAGGAACAAGTGCGCGCCTATATGCGCCGCCGTGAACATGCGCTGCAGCCGCCGCCGCCGCCCGATGAAATTCGCCGGCAACTGGCCTGGTGCCGCGTGGACGCCTTTCCCGGTACCTGCCTGACGGCCACCCCGGCCGGCGTGGCCGCGCAAGGCTGGCATTTATCAGCGGACATGGCTCGCCTGAGCACGCTCATGGCGATTGTCTGGCTGATGCACAGCGGTGTTCCTCATTGTAAAAATTGATGACTTGCAGCAAATTTTTCCGATTTGAGTTATCCTCTAGCACATTCCAACTGCGTCAATTCTCTTCAATTATCACAATTTTGCTTTAAGTTACGCAAAAATCAACAATAACGTGTATTATATTGTTTGTGGTGTAAAGGCCGCATAAGTGATGGCGCTTTTTAGTGTGTTTACCCTGAATTATTGCAGAAGAGACATTCTGTTTCTTTGTGCTCTAATACAACAAGTACGGATTTTTGATCATGTCTCTCAAACAAATTACCTCTTTGCCTACCTACAACCCGAATCGCGTCCTCGATGCGATCATCGACAAGCTGCAGCTGAAAAACGATGCCGCCTTGTCGCGCGCGCTGGAAGTGGCGCCACCTGTCATCAGCAAGATACGTCACAACACCTTGCCGATCGGCGCCACGATCCTCATCCGCATGCATGAAATCAGCGATTTCAGCATTCGTGAACTGCGCGAGTTGATGGCTGCCTAAGAGCGCCTGACAGACGGCAAACTGAGAGGTGCCGTCTGGGTACGTCAGGCTTGCCGCGTGCGGCAGCCACATCTGTTTTCCGCTGCTCTATTGCGGGTCGCGGTTCAGCACCGGACGATCGACATAGAAGCGCCCCATTTCCAGGCCGGTCGTGGACGACTTGACCACCGCGGCGGCCAGTGTGGCGGGCGCGCTGGAAAATGCGGTGTTGGCAGCCCCGGTCGCACGGCCAGAATACGCTGTCGCCTGCACCGCTGCGCTGGAAAACGCCGTCTGCACGGCCCGGCCCGAGTATGCCGTCGCCTGTACCGCCGCACTGGAAAACGCAGTTTGTACAGCCCGGCCCGAGTACGCTGTCGCCTGCACCGCGGCACTGGAAAACGCAGTTTGTACAGCCCGTCCCGAATACGCTGCCTGCACGGCGCGCCCCGAATACGCCGTTTCTGCGCGGATATAATCTTCCCCGAACGTTTGCTCATACAGCTGCTTCATGCGCTCGCCCACGCGCTGGTGCGCCGCTTCGTCGTCTTCGCCGCGCAGGCCGATGTAAGGGAAGTGATGCAGGAAGTAGCCGAAGACCTGTTCGCAGTCCGCCGCATATTTCAGGGTGTCGAGGATGTGGTAATGCCAGAAGGTATCGACGTCCATCAGTGGTGCCGTTTCTTCTTCCGGAAATTGTTTCATCAGGATCAGAAAGCGCCGGTACTCGAACTCCACCGCATTGGCCTTCTCCAGGCTCCATCCTTCGCCTGACTCCCGGTGCATCAGCTTGACTTTGATCGCGTCCAAATTCAAATCGGCAATTGCCTTGAAACTGTCGTTCGTATCCATGAATGTCCTTTGGTAAAGAGCGTTGTGGGAAATACAGTGCAACAAGGGAGAGTGGTGGGTATGTACTCCTGGCAAGTAGTCGAGGAATGCCTGGTCCATGGCGGGCAGGCGCTGAGTTGTTCTACATTAATATTGCATTTAATTACAAAATACGCAAGCTGAGCTTGCTTCAACGCGGCCTGCCTGTCAGATGTTGGTCCGGCTGTCTTCCTGGTAGGGGAACGCGGTGGCGTCCGCACCCAGCGGCACGCTGACATGCACGCTCATGCCGGCGCCGGGGCTGCTTTCGATGCAGAAAGTGCCACCCAGCAACTTGATGCGCTCCTCGATCCCCACCAGGCCAAATGAGCCCAGCTTGTTGCGTCCGTCGATGGCTGCGCCCACGCCGTTGTCGCTGACGCTCATCGACACGGTGTCGTGGCACTTTTCCAGCTTGACTTGCACGCTGCTGGCATTGGCATGCTGGGAAATGTTGCTGAGCGACTCTTGCAGGATGCGGAACAGGGCCGTGGCACACTGGTCGCTCAGACAGATGTCGCCATGGCTTTCGCTGATTTCGCAGGCGATACCCGTGCGCAGGCGAAATTGCGCCACCTGCCATTCGACGGCCGCATTCACACCCAGGTCCAGTACGGTAGGGCGCAAGTCGTTGATGATTTGCCGCACGCTCTTGATGGTGGCGTCGATCTGCTCCAGGGTCGAGCAGGCGCGGGCGTTCAGGCGCGGGTGGTGGCGTTGCGTGCGCGAGGCCAGCATGTCGGCATCGATGCGCAAGACCAGCAGGTTCTGTCCCAGGTCGTCGTGGATTTCGCGCGCGATGCGCTTGCGCTCTTCTTCCTTGATCCGGTCGGCGTGGGCTGCCAGGCGACGCAGTTTCTGGTGCGATAGCTGCAGGCGGATCTGGCTGGCGCGCAATTCCGCCGTCATGCCCGTCGCCATCTGGATGGCGCGCCGGCGCGATGATGCCAGGGCATGAAACAGCATGTACAGCAGCATGGTGCTGGCAAAACCGGTCAGCAGGGCCAGCCACGGCAGGAAGGCGTCGAAGCGCGTATACAGGTCGCTCTTGCGCACGCTGAACAGCGCCTGCCACGCGCGGCCATTGTGCTCGATGAGCATTGTGCTGCTCAGATACCGCCCCGAGTTGCCGGGCAGCCACCATGGCGCATGCATGCCCGCCGTCGTGCTGTCGAAGATGGGGCGCATGTCGTGCGGCAGCTCCAGCGGCAAGTCCGGCTGTTCAAGCGGCGCCTGCGGGCCGATATCGAACAGGGTCAGGCGGACATTGCGTACCGGCATGTCGGCCAGCGCGCTGCGCATCATCGTCACCAGGTCGTAGCCGATGCCGACGGAACCCTGGTAGGCCGCGCGCCTTTGTTCTACCGTGCCGGTCGGCATGCCGAAGCGGTACACGGGCAGGCGCATGGCCATGCCCGTCAACCGCGGCCGGCCTTCCATCGGCACGGGTACGCCGGAATTGCTGATCTGCCCCGAATCGCGCGACTGCGCCAGCGCCTCGGCGATCAGGGGGCGCGAAGCGATGTCATAGCCATACTTTTCCGGGGCGCTGGCAATCGGCTCGATGTACAACAGCACGGAATAATGGGCGCGCGGGCCGGGCGGATGGATGGCAAACGCCGGATAGCCGTCGCGCCCGGGCGGATAGTCGCGCTGCATGGCCGCTTCGAAGGTGGCGCGCTGCGACTCGTCGAGTGCCCGGCTGTAATTGAGATTCATCACGCCCGGGTAGTTCTGTTGCAAGGCGATATTGGCCACGTAGCGGTGGAATTGCTCGCGGCTCACGTGTTCGTTGGCGTGGAACAGGCTGGCCGTGCCGCGCAGCAGGTTGGCATACGACTTGGCGCGCAATGTGATGCTTTTCTGGGTATTGCGCGCCAGATTGTTGAACAGCTCGCTGGCATCGTTTTCGATCGACAGCGAGGCGGCCATGTAGAACAGCAGGCTCACCATCAGCGACATCACGAAACCGAGCAGCCAGAGCGGTTTTTTTTCAGCAGTTAAGGGGTGTTTGCCGGCAGTAGAAGACATCGCCATCCGCATCAGGAAGAGGAATCGGGTGCCGCCTGTGTGCTGGAGGCTGTACGGAGTTGCACAAGCACTATCGGCATTGCAAATTGCTCAATAGCTGCCTAATATACAAAATTATCGTGAATATAGTCAACTGGCAATATTTCTCTGGTGAGGTACATTGCTAAAACGAAAAAAAACCGCCGCGGCGGTTTTTTTTCGTGGAGCGTGCGGCGCCTTACTTGGCGGGCTGCCAGCTATCTTTCAGGGTGACGATGCGGTTGAAGACGGGCTTGCCGGGCTGGCTGTCGACCCGGTCGGCCGCAAAGTAGCCGTGGCGCTCGAACTGGAAGCGCTGTTCCGGCTGGGCCAGTTCCGCGCCCGGTTCCAGCCACGCTTGCACCACGTCCTTGGCCAGCGGGTTCAGGGCCAGCTTGAAGTCCTTGCCGCCCGCGTCCGGCTGCGGGTCGGTAAACAGGCGGTCGTACAGGCGCACTTCGGCGGGAATGGCCGTCGGCGCGCTGACCCAGTGCATATTGCCCTTGACCTTGTAGGTGGCGCTGCCTTCCGTGCCCGACTTGCTGTCCGGGAAATAGCTGCAATGCACGGCGATGACCTTGCCGTCTGCATCCTTGTCGTAGCCCGTGCATTCGATCACGTAGCCGTAGCGCAAGCGAACCTTGCTGCCCGGCTTGTCGTCGATCGGCGGATACAAACGGAAATAGCCTTTATTAGGCACTTCCATGAAGTCGTCTTCCTCGATCCACAGCTCGCGCGAGATGGGGAAGTTGCGCAAGCCACGCTCCGGGAAGTGCGGATGCACGGGTGCCGTGCATGCCACGCTTTCGCCTTCGGGGAAATTGTCGATGATCAATTTCAACGGACGCAGCACGGCCACCGTGCGCGGTGCCTTCGGGTCCAGGTCCTCGCGCAGGCAGCCTTCGAGCACGCTGTAGTCGATCCAGCCGTCGGATTTGGTGACGCCCGTGCGTTCGCACATCAGTTGAATCGCTTCCGGCGTGTAGCCGCGGCGGCGCATGCCCACCAGGGTCGGCATGCGCGGGTCGTCCCAGCCGTCGACGATTTTTTCTTCCACCAGCTGGCGCAGCTTGCGCTTGCTGGTGACGATGTAGGTCAGGTTCAGGCGCGAGAATTCGAACTGGCGCGGCACCGGTTGCTGGAAGAAGCCGCCGGCCGACAGGGTTTCCAGCAGCCAGTCGTAGAAGGGGCGGTGGTCCTGGAATTCCAGCGTGCAGATCGAATGCGTGATGTTTTCCAGCGCGTCCGAGATCGGGTGCGTGTAGTCGTACATCGGATAGATGCACCAGGCGTCGCCCGTGCGGTGGTGGTGCGCATGGCGGATGCGGTAGATGGCCGGGTCGCGCAAGTTCATGTTCGGCGAACGCATGGCATCTTCGCTCATCTTCGCGCGCAGGATGTGGTCGCCATCTTTGTATTCGCCCGCCTTCATGGCGCGGAACAGGGCCAGCGATTCGTCGCGCGGACGGTCGCGGAACGGCGAATTCTTGCCGGCCTGGCCGAAATTGCCCCGGTTGGCGGCCATGTCTTCGGCGCTCTGGCTATCCACATAGGCAAAGCCGGCCGTGATCAGGTACTCGGCCATCGCGTACAACTGGTCGAAATAGTCGCTCGCGTAGTGCAGGTGGCTCTGGCCATCGGCATTCTTCGGTTCCCAGTCAAAGCCCAGCCATTTCACGCTGTCCATGATGGTGTCGACGTATTCCTGCTCTTCCTTCGCCGGGTTGGTGTCGTCGAAGCGCAGGTTGCACTGGCCGGCGTAATCGCGCGCCAGGCCGAAGTTGACGCAGATCGACTTGGCGTGGCCCACGTGCAGGTAGCCGTTCGGCTCCGGCGGGAAACGCGTGATCACCTGAGGCAGGCCGGGACGCACGTGGGCGCCGGCAGCCAGGTCGGCTTCGATGATGTTACGCAAGAAATTGGGCGCCAGCGCTGGCGCGGCGGTATTCGGTTTATCGTTGCTCATTGATCAATGCGGAAGAGTGACAGTAAAAAGCATTTTACCGTACCGCAAGCGCTTTATAAGCACGTATTTGCCCCCATATCCCAGCATGCAAGCGACGTGGGCGCCGTTCTATAGGATAATCTGCCTTTAATTAGCAAACAAATCGTGACCCCGGAGCCATTTATGGAAAATTTATATAACGTCCTCGGTGTCGCGCCCAATGCCAGCGACGATGAAATCAAGAAGGTTTACCGTTCGCTGGCCATGCGCTTCCACCCCGACCGCAACCAGGCCCCCGGCGCCGAGGCACGCTTCAAGAGCGTCACCAAGGCGTATGAAATCCTGGCCGACCCGGCCAAGCGCGCCGAATACGACCAGAGCGTGAACCACCGCATCATCATCGATCCGGAAGCGGAAGCCTATGCCCTGTGGTGCGGCGTATTCCGCCTGCATGGCACCACGCTTCCAGCTGACTGAGTCCGCTGGCGGCTGCCTGGCCAGCCTGAATAATTTGAAAAACAACAATGGCGCTTATTTATAACAGCGCCGCGCATCACCTTGGAAAGCACAACATGAGAAGAGTACACCCTGAATTCGCGTACCAGTCGCGCGAGCTGGAAGGCCAGATCGATGGCATCCTCGGCGACCCGCCGAACCGCAAGAACTATAAAAGCATGGTTGACGCGCTGGTGAGCGAGTACGCCAGCGGCGGCGGCATCGAAGACGTGAACATGCTGGCTTTTGCGCTGGTCGACCACATCACCTTCAGCGACCCGAAGGGCTTGCTGGCCGAAAGCGAAGACTACGAGTTCGGCGACCCGGCCCGCGTGTTTTCCATGGCTGCGTGCGCCGCGCCGGAAGCGGCCAAGATGTACGCCGCCATCGAAGAGAGCTTCCCCGACCTGGCGCGCCAGGCCATCATCACGGCCTTTTTGCACAAGAATCCGCGCCTGTGGGACGATGACGACCAGTCGCTCGACCAGCTGGCCGCCAATGACGACGGCGACGACGAGCACGACGAAGATGACGCCACCGACGATTTCGCCCAGATGTTTGACCAGGATGGAGATGACCATGGCCGATAATAAGGATGAACAAAAGAGCAATCTTCCCGCGCTGACGAAACAGGTCACGGAACTGGTGCTGTCCGGTTCGCTGGGCCACGCCGAGCAGGCGTTCGCCGACGCGGCCGACCAGTACGGCGATCTGGCCGTGGTGGAAGTGCTGAGCGCCATACCGCCGCAAGTGACGGCCCTGCACCTGGCCGGCTTTGACGGCGGCAAGATGTCGCTGGCAACCTTGCTGGTGCCGCCGAAGGCCTGGGCCGACAGCCTGGCCTTCATCGCCGCCACCTGGAGCGACGACCAGATCGAGGATGATCCGGAGCGCATCGCCGAGTCGCTGTTCGCGCACATCCACGGCGTGGTGTTTTCCACCGACGACGCCGAGCGCCGCCGCGAGCTGCTGCTGGAAGCGTCCGCCACCGACTGGGGCGCCACGGCGTTCGCCATTTTGTTCTCGATGGCGCCAAAGGAAATCCTCGAAGTGGCGGGCGAAATCGTCATCAAGGGACCGTACGTGACGGGTGTGACCTCGTCCGACAACGACGTCGTGCCGCTGGCCATTGAGCTGGCGCAAGCGAATGAAGACGGCTGGGACCGCTCGCTGTTCGAACTGTTCCCCGACTTCCGCCACAGCGCCGACCTGGCCGATGCCGAATATTCGGACGACCCGGACGAAGAGCCGACGATGTTACAGCGCAGTACCAAGGAATTGCTGTACCGCCTGCGCAAGCAAGTGCCGAGCACGCGCAGTGCGCCGCGCTCCAGCACGCGCCGCAGCCTGGGCACGGGTATTTTCTCGTAATGAAAGCAGGGAACGTCTAATGCTGCCAGCAATTGTTGTAGAGAATCTTCCGCGCCTGGTGCGCGCCATCAAGCTGTTGCCGAACGACCCGCGCGAAGACGCGGCGCTGGACCTGGCCGACGAATTGACGGGCATCACGGCCATGGTGGCCGAGAAGTTCACGAATGAACGCACGGCCGACGGCATCCAGAAAGCGCTGTTCCTGACGGTGGGCGGCGTGTCGCTGGGCCTGGAGCAGGCCGTCACGCATGAAGGCGACCAGGCCGCGCTCGATTTCCTCGTCGAGCACGGCGCCGAGCACGCATTCCAGGTAGGCTTTCGCCTGATCAAGGAATTGTCGCAGCTGCCGGAAGACGCCCTCGTCGGCGAATACGACCAGGACCCCGTCTACCTGCAGCGCCGCTTGCGTGAGCTGTTCATCGATATTTGCCAGGCCGACCCGAACCAGAACTGGGCCGGCTATGAAAAGTATGCGGTGCAGTTGCAACAGCGCAAGGAAGTGCAAGCCGTGGTGCGCCTGGCCAGCTGGCTGCGCCGCCACCATGACAACGGCCCCGTCAGCGACAGCGACTTGAATGCCGAGGGTGTGATTGCCGTGGCCATCATCTTCGCCATCGAAGGCGGCGGACGCATCATGGCGCGCACGGGTCAAAAGGAGTTTGAACGCTTTGTGCGTTCCGTGCGCAAGAACAAGCCCGACTTCGAAGAAGGCTGGGCCGCCCTGGTGGCCAAGGTGCCCGTGCAGCATCACCCGGTGCTGCTCGACCGCATCGAATCCTACCGCCGCAGCTGCACCGTGGTGCATAAAATCCTCACGCGGGCCAGCATGAAGAGCCTGTTCGAGGACCTGGAGAACTACGCGGGTTCGGAGCTGGACGCGGATTACTCCTGACGTACGTCAACGTAGGCCGGCACGCGCCGGCCTATTCTTTTTCTTCCAGCGCCGCTGCCTCGGCCAGTTTTACAAAAGCCGCCACCAGCGGCGACGTCTCTTCGTCCCGTTGGGCCAGTAACAGGCTGGTGGTCGCCTGCGGGTCGGCGATGGGGCGATAGCACACGCCATCCATGCGGATGCGGTCGAATGAGGCGGGCAGCACGGAAATGCCGCAGCCGGCCGCCACCAGGCCGATGATGGTCGATGCTTCGCCCGCTTCCTGCGCCACCTGGGGCACGAAGCCGGCTGCCTTGCACAGGCGGAAGATCTGCGGATAAATTCCCGTGCCCGCATCCTTCGGGTACATCACAAAGCCTTCGCCCGCCATGTCGGCAATGGCAATGGCCTCCTTGGCCGCCAGCGCGTGGGCGACGGGCAGCACGAGGAACAGCGGGTCTTGCCGCAGTTGCGTCAGCTTGATATCGGATGGGTACGTCGTTTCCGGCGGGCGCACGAAACCCAGGTCCATCGTCCTGCCCGAGATCGCTTCCAGCTGATGCAATGTCGCCATCTCGTGCAAGGTCAAGGTGACGTGCGGGAATTGCTGGCGGTAGCGGTTGATGACGGTGGCGAAATACGGCGTAAACGGCGTGGAAAACGTAAAGCCGATGCGCAATTCGCCCGCCTCGCCCCGCTGGGCCCGGCGCGCCGTCACGGCTGCCTGTTCCGACAGGGCCAGGATGCGCCGCGCATCGTCGAGGAACAGGCGGCCTGCTTGCGTCAGGCGCACGGAGCGCTTGTTGCGCTCGAACAACTGCGCACCCATTTCCCCTTCCAGCGCCTGGATTTGCTGGCTCAGCGGTGGCTGGCCGATGTGCAGGCGCTCGGCCGCGCGCGTGAAGTGCAGCTCTTCGGCGACGGCAACGAAGTAACGCAGGTGGCGCAATTCCATAGTTAGTAATATATTTAAAGTATGACTTGGGCCTTAAATATATATTGGACGATATGAGTTGGCAATCCTAACATGAGAATTCGCTTCCTCTTTCGCTTCTTTACTTCCTTCATACGGCCATGTCTGATTCATCGCTCGCTTATGCCTCTGCCGCCCTCCCGGCGCTTTCTCCTGCCGCTCCCGCTCCCCGTTCGGCCATCGCCAAGGGTACGGCGGAATTCAAGCGCAGCAACCGCGCCCTGTTCTTCGGCGGCTTTTCCACCTTCAGCTTGCTGTACTGTATCCAGCCCCTGTTTCCCCTGCTGTCGCAGCAGTTCCACCTGACGCCGGCGCAAAGCAGCTGGTCCTTGTCCGTGTCGAGCGGCTTGCTGGCCATCTCGCTGGTGCTGCTGAGTGCCGTCTCGGACCGCATCGGCCGCAAGCCGCTGATGGTGGCGGCTATGTTTTCCGCCGCGATGTTGACCATTTTGTCCGCCTTCGCCCAGGATTATGCGCAACTGCTGGCGATTCGCGCGGCGCTGGGCGTGGCCCTGGGCGGCATGCCGGCAGTGGCCATGGCTTACCTGGGCGAGGAAATCGAGGGGCCGTCGCTGGGCCTGTCGATGGGCTTGTACATCGCCGGCAGCGCGTTTGGCGGCATGTCGGGGCGGCTGGTGGCCTCCATGCTCAGCGATTTCCTCTCGTGGCGCTGGGCCCTGGGCGTGTTGGGCGTGGCCGGCGTGCTGGCCGCAGCCGAATTCTGGCGCAGCCTGCCCGCGTCGAAAAACTTCGTGCCCAGTACCCGAGGCTGGAATGCGCTGCCGCATGCCATCCGCCAGCATTTTTCCGACCAGGGCTTGCCGTGGCTGTTCTGCCTGGCTTTCGTGCTGATGGGCTGTTTTGTCAGCCTGTACAACTACATCGGCTACCGCCTGCTGGCCGCGCCATTTGGCTTGCGTCAGAGCACGGTCGGCTTGCTGGCTTTCTTGTACCTGATCGGCATCTTCAGCTCCGTCTGGGCGGGCCGCCTGGTGGACCGCCTGGGGCGCCGGGGCGTGTTGTGGATCATGCTGTCGGTGATGCTGTCCGGCATTTTACTGACCCTGTTCGATTCCCTGCCGCTGATCGTCATCGGCATGGCGCTGGCCACCTTCGGCTTCTTCGCCTCGCACTCGATCGCCAGCAGCTGGGTCAGCCGCCGCGCGCGCGCGCCGCAGGCGCTGGCCTCGGCCTTCTACCTGTTGTTCTATTACCTGGGATCGAGTCTGATCGGTTCCGCCTCGGGCATGATGTGGGGCTTCGACGGCTGGACGGGCGTCATCATCATGCTGGGCCTGTGCCTGGGTGGCGGCGTGCTGATCGCCCTGCGCCTGCGGCATCTGCAGCCGCTGGGCGCACGCGAAGCGGTGGGCTGAGCGGCTATTTGGGACAGTTGCCGATCATCGTTTCCCCATTCTTGCCCGCGCCCGTGGTCACGCACAAGGTGCCCAGCGCGTTGGTGATCTTGTAGGTGCGGCTGCCCTTGGCCGCATTCGCGCCCACTTCCTCGATTTTTGACGCTTCATACCATTTCGGCGGTACGGCCGCGTAGGCCTCGGCAAAGCCCTGTTGCATGCGCTTGAAGCCCGTGTCGTCCAGTTTTTGTTCTCCCCGCTGCGGGAATTCCTTGCGTAAATCCCTGTCGATCTTGCCCACGTCGCGCTTGGCTTGCGCCAGGATGTCGGCGGCGCTGGGTGGCGCGACGAGCGTGATCGCTTCTGACGTTGCTGGCGCTGGCGCCTGTTCGACGGTGGGAGGGGGCAGGGGGCGGCTGATGGGCGCCGGCAGTGGCAGGCGCGGCAGGCGCACAGCGGCTGCTTGTGCGCTGGGCAACGCGACTGGCTTGGGCGGCGCCGGGAGCGTGTGGCGCAGCCAGGTGATGGCCGGACCCTGCGGCAGGTTTTCGTCGGTGGCAAGGCGGGGGCGTGACTGCACGATGACATATGCCAGCCCCGCGTGCAGCAAGACAATCAGCAGCAGGCCGGGAGTGCGGCGGAGCAGGATGGGCAACGAGGTCATGGATGGCATGGTGGTTCAGGTGCGCCAATGTATCTGAGGTACTTGATTATTATCTAAAATGTCACACGTGCTTACAAAAAAGTGCCACACGGAAATTTCGATGCCATGGCCGCTGGCGGGGAACCCTGTGCCAGCTTGGCGATCCAACCCGGATACCACGCGAACAGGAGATCATCATGATGCAAGTAAAGGAAGTGGCACGGCGCTTTGGCGCCATCGAACACGCGATCGGCCAGGCGGCCCAGCTGTGCGGCAAGCAGCAGGGCATGCCCATGGACTTGAAGGATTGCATCAACCAGCTGGACCAGCAAAAGAGCGCCGTGCGGCAAGCCATCGACACGCACGACGATGCGCGCATCCGGCAAGCCGTCGAGCAGATGGAATCGCTGGGCGACCGCGCCAAGCGGGCCTGCGGCACGGCGTCCAGCGTGACGCCGGAAATGAAGAGCGCCGTGCTCAAGGTCCACGATGAATTATCGGACCTGAAGCACCAGCTGCATTGACCGTGTTACATCTGGCGGAACAGATGGGCATATAAGGGGCTGACGCGCAGTTGCGCCGGATGCTGGCGCAGGGTCAGTGACAGCTTGCCCGCGTCGTCGCGCACGGCCGTGGCGATGGCGCCGGCATTGACGATGGTGCCCCGGTGGATTTGCCAGAACTGTTGCGGGTCCAGTTGGGGCAAGAGTTCCTTCAGGCTCGTGCGTATCAGCGCTTCGCTGTCCTGGCAGACAACGTTGATGTATTTGTCCAGCGCTTCGAAATACACGACGTCGGCCAGGGCGATCATGCGCACGCTGTTGCCGACGGCCGCCCGTATCATGTGCAGGCGCGGGGCGGGTGGCAGCATGGCTTGCAGCTGGCTCAGCAAGCGGGCCAGGTTGTCGTCGCTGGCGGACGCTGTTTCCATCGCCGCCACGGGCGCCAGCGTGGCCGCCGCCGCCGCCGCCGCCGCCGTCGCTGGCGCTGCCGTTGCCGTTGCCGTTACTGTACCGCTTGTACCGTTGCCGCCGGCGCTGTCGCGCAAGCGCTGCTGCAGGCGTTCCACCGTCTTGCCCAGGCGTGCATCGTTGACGGGTTTCAAAACGTAGTCGGCGGCCGCATGTTCGAAGGCGGCCAGCGCGTATTCGTCATACGCCGTGACAAACACGATGTGCGGGAAAGGCACGCCGTCGGGCCACTGTTCTGCCAGCTCCTCGGCCGCTTCCAGGCCCGTCTTGCCTGGCATCTTGATGTCGAGAAATAGTATGTCGGGCTGCAGCGCCAGGCCTTGCTGCAAGGCCTCCACGCCGTTGGGACAGGTGGCGACGATGTCGAGCTCCGGCCACAGCCGGTGCAAGGCGTGTGCGAGGGCGGCGGCGAGGATGGGTTCATCTTCGGCAATCAGGGCGCGCGGCGCGCGCGGGGTGTGGTGGCTCATGCGAGGGGACTCGTGATGGTGGGTGGAAGGGGGAGTGTCAGGCGGGCGGTCGCGCCGGCCGGATGGTTGGCGGCCAGCGACAGGCTGGCGGCATCGGCATGCATGCCGTGCAGGCGTTCGCGGATATTTGCCACGCCCAGGTGGGTGCCCTTGGACTGGCCCGGATGCCCGAGGCCCAGGCCATCGTCGCTGACGGTGAGGATGAGGACGCCAGCGTCCGTGGACGCTTGCACGTGGATATGTCCGCCTTCGATCTTCGGTTCCAGGCCGTGCTGGATGGCGTTTTCCACCAGTGGCTGCAGCAGCATGGGCGGCACCTTGATCTGGCGCAAGGCCTCGGGCAAGTCCAGCGTAAAGCGCAGGCGCGCGCCCATGCGGATGGACATCAGGCCCAGGTAGGCTTGCATCAGGGAAAACTCCTGCTCCAGGGTGGTGGATTCGGCGCGCGAGGAGGAAAGGGTGGCGCGCAAATACTGGATCAATTGATCGAGCAGCAACTGGGCACGGTCGGGGTCAAAGCTGATCAGGCCCTGCAGGTTGGCCAGGGTATTGAACAGCATGTGCGGCTCGATCTGCGCCTGCAGCAATTGCAGCTGCGCTTGCATGGCCTGGCGCGCCACGGATTCGGCGCGGGCCTTTTCCTGGGCGGCTTCCATTTGCAGGCGGGCAATCTTTTCGCGGCTGGAGAAAAACAGCACGGCGCCGCCCGTGGCCAGCAGGGTAAATACGAGCGTGCCCATCATCTGCGTGGGCAGCAAGTTCTCGATGCCACCCACCTCCACGCCCGTCAGCCAGCTGAACAGGGTCAGGCCCAGCATTTGCGCCACGGGCACGGAAATCAGGATGATGAGCATGAAGGGCAGGAATTTCGGGCGCTGGCCTTCGCCCCACAGGGTCAGGCGCATGCCGTCGATCAGCAGGAAGGCGATCGTGCCAATGCACATCGAGGCGACCAGGTTTTGTCCGAAATGGCTGCCCGGATTGAGGATGAAGGTGATGACCAGCGCGCAGATCACGTTCAGCGCCAGCGCATAGCGCGCGTCAGGCAGCATGCGGTAATAGGGCGAGCGGCGCTTGGCGGGAGTATCGGCGGAGGGGGCGTCGGATTTCATGTCAGTGTCTGCTGGTAACGATGGGGCATTGTGTGCCAGCGCAGGCCAGGGCGCAACAGGGCTGCGACGAAACGGGGCAGTCGCGCCGCCATTCGCAGCGGCGCGTCGCGAAACGGGCCCGCTTTACTTTTCAGGACGGGCGCGCGATAGTATGGCAAGACAGTCTTGAGCCGCTAGATTTGCAATAAAGGAAATCCCATGTGGCCCTATCCACGCACCCTGGCGCACCGCGGCGGCGGCACCCTGGCGCCTGAAAACACCTTGGCCGCCCTGCGCTGCGGCCTGGCCTACGGCTACCGCGCCGTGGAATTCGACGTCATGTTGGCATCCGACGGCGTGCCCGTCGTCGTGCACGACCCCGAGCTGGGGCGCACGGTGGCTGGCAGCGGCCATATCAATGAGTACACGGCCGCGCAGCTGGGCGTCATGGAAGCGGGCGCCTGGTTCGGCCCCGCGTTCGTGGGCGAAGGCGTGCCCGCGTTTGATGCCGTCGTGGCGTATTGCAAGGCCCAGCGCATCTGGATGAATATCGAGATCAAGCCGGCGCCAGGCTTTGACGTGGCCACGGGCGAGGCGGTGGCGCGCGCCACGCGGGGCCACTTTGCACAGGAAATTGCTGCAGGAGAATTATTGCCGCTGCTATCGTCGTTCAGCATCGCCGCACTGGAAGCGGCGCGCCAGGCGGCGCCGGAACTGGCGCGCGGCTGGCTGGTCGAAGCCATACCGGATGACTGGGCGCGGACGGCGCGCGAGCTGGGCGTGGTGGCGATCCATTGCGACCACCAGCAGCTGACGTGCGCGCTGGCGCTGGCAGTCAAACAGGGGGGCTTGGGACTGTTTTGCTACACCGTCAACACCCCGGAACGGGCCAGCGAACTGCTGGCCTGGGGCGTGGACGGGTTTTGTACGGACCGGATCGACCTGATTGGAGCGGCGGAATAATATGATGAATACGCAGCGGAAATCCGGGGTCAGACCCGTCGGGTCTGACCCCAGCAGTTCGGCAGTTGTCGTTCGGACAAAAGTTAGAAAGTCACGCGCATGCCTACCGTGACATTGCGTCCCGTCAACGGCGCCGCATTCTTGATGAAGGAGGTGTGGCTGTACGCCAGTTCATTCGTCAGGTTGTTCGCCTTGATGTAGAACTGGGCCGGTGTCGTGCCGATGCGCGTGTCGTAGTTGGCGGAGAGGTTGAGCATGTTGTAGCCCGGGGTTGCCGTTTCAAACGCGGCGACCTTGTCCTGTTTGCCCACGCGGTAGAACTCGGCCACGCCGCTCCACGCCTGCCAGTTGGCGTCAAACTTCACGCCGGCGCGCTGGGCGGGGATGCGCGGCAAGTTATTGTTGTCACCCGCGCCGCCGTTAGCCAGCTTGGCCCGCACATAGTCGCCGAACACGCTGGCGCCGAACATGGGATTCAGCTGCTGGCGCACTTGCCCTTCGATGCCCGTAAACGTGGCGTCGCGCTGGGCGTACTGGATCAGCTGGAAGCCTTCGTGACTGTCCAGCGTGCTGCCGAAGATGTAGTTGTCCACCTTGTTGCGGTAGGCGCTGGCCGAGAAGGTCGTGGCACCCGCATATTTGCGCAAGGTCAAGTCGATATTGTTCGACGTTTCCTTGCCCAGGTTTTGATTGCCCAGTTCATACGTGGCCGTGGCCATGTGCACGCCGTGCGCATACAGTTCCTCGGCGCTGGGCAAACGGTGCGTGCGCGAGATGGTCGAGCCGAGCGAATACTGGGGCGCGAATTTCCACACGGCGCCCAGCGAGATGGAAGTGCCCTTGGCGCTGCGGTCTTGCAAGGTGGCGCTGTCGACCGTGATGTCTTGCCATTCGTGGCGCAAGCCCGCCTCGAAGCGCCATTGGTCAAGCTTGTATTCCTCGACCAGGAAAGCCGCGTGTTTCTTGGTCACGGTGGGCGCCACGTAAGCTTCCTCGCCCAGGGCCGAGAAATCGCGCTTCGACGTTTGCAGGCCGACCACGCCGCGCCAGCCGAAGAGGGGATGGTGTTCCATTTCCAGGCGCGCGTCGTGGCCCTTGTTTTTAAACGTGGTGGCGATTTCCGTGCCTTCGATTTCGTCGTGCTTGTAATCGGTGAACGCGGCGCGCAGGCGCAGCTTGGCGAAGCCGGGCACGGGATCGCGCAATTCGCCGCGCACATCCCAGCGTTCACTCTTGAGTTTCACGTACGGGACGCTGCCGTGCTCGTGGTCATGTTCCTCTTCAGCACCGTGGTCGTGGCCTTCATGGCCGCCGCAATGCAGGTGCGTGCCGTGCGGGTGGCAGCTCTCGAATTCGTGGTTGTGGCCAGGCAAGCCGTATTCCGCGTGCTGGCTGGTGAAGGCCAGGCCCAGGAAGCCCCGCTGACCCACCCACGACACGCCCACGCTGCCCGTGTCCGTCTTGTTGTAGCTGCCGGCCACTTTGGAACCGCCTTCCCAGCCGCTGCCGACCTTGTATTCCTTCGCGTCGCGCTTGACGCCTTCCGCGTGGAAGGCGATGTTGCCGGAGCCGCCAGTGACTTCAAAGGCGCCTGCCTTTTCGCGCGCGGCCGAGTTGGCGCGTACTTCCGCACTGCCTTCAAAGCCTTTCGCCGGCACGCGCGTGGGGATTTTCTTGTCGATCACATTGACGACGCCGCCGACGGCGCCGCCGCCGTAGGCCAGCGCGGACGGGCCGCGCAGCACTTCAATCTGTTCCGACAGCATTGGTTCCGCCGCGACGGCATGGTCGGGGCTGATGGTCGAGGCATCCTGCACTTCGGCGCCATCGGACAGCACTTTGACGCGCGGGCCATCCATGCCGCGGATGATGGGACGGCTGGCGCCGGCGCCGAAATGGCTGGACGTAATGCCGGGCTGGCCAGCCAGGGTTTCACCGAGGGTTGCTGCCCTTGCCAGCACCAGTGCCTCGCCTTCCAGCACGGTGACGGGCGTGCTCATGTCGTCGCTGCCCAGCGCCAGGGCGCTGGCCGAGACGGTCACGGCAGGCAAGGTGGCCGCCTGCTGCGCCAGTGCGCTGGCAGGGGCAGCAAAGGCCAGCATGATGGCCAGCGCGAGGGGAGTTGGTTGTTGAGGACGGACGGACATGGGCAAAAATTCCTTTATCGGCTAGCGGTGTTGGCGGGGTTTGGGCAGGCTGTTGCCGGATGGGGTGACTGCCTGAAGATGATAATGATAACCCATTATCATTACTGTGTGACAGTTTTTCCGGGCGGTGGAAGAAGGCGGATGGTGTATTCTGTCGGCTATGGAACGCACAACACGTCAAAAAACCGCTATTCAAGCCGCCATCGAGTCGGCCCAGCGCCCCTTGTCGGCGCAGGAAATCCTCGAACAGGCCAGCTTGCAAGTGACGCAGCTGGGCATTGCCACCGTTTACCGCAATTTAAAATCGCTGGTGCTGGAAGAAAAGGTGCACGTGGTGACCTTGCCGGGTGAAAACCCGCGCTATGAATCGAACACGGCCGCCAATCATCACCACCACCATTTCCAGTGCACCACGTGCCAGCGCGTGTTCGACGTGCATGATTGCCCGGGTGACTTGAAGCGCATGGCGCCGCAAGGCTTTGTCGTCGAGCGCCACGAACTGACCCTGTACGGCCGCTGCGCCGACTGCAATGCCGCCGCCGGCGCTACTGCCGTTGCAATTGCACCGCACGCCTGCGCCAGCGGCCACGACCCGGCCTGAGCGGTCCGGCCCTCCGTGTTGGCACGGGCGCAACAATGCCCGTGCCTGCCGCAATTGCTACTCCCATATCACGTATAATCTTCCCTTTAAAGCTGCCGCCACTCTTTGCCAAAAAAACATGAAATCATCTGAAATCCGCGACAAGTTCCTCAAATTTTTCGAGTCCAAGGGCCATTCCATCGTCCGTTCCAGCTCCCTGGTGCCAGGCAACGATCCGACCTTGCTGTTGACGAACAGCGGCATGGTGCAATTCAAGGATGTGTTTACGGGCACGGACAGTCGTCCGTACACGCGTGCCACCTCGGTGCAGCGCTGCGTGCGCGCCGGCGGCAAGCACAACGACCTGGAAAACGTCGGCTACACGGCGCGCCATCATACTTTCTTTGAAATGCTGGGCAACTTCAGTTTCGGCGACTATTTCAAGCGCGATGCGATCCAGTACGCGTGGGAACTGTTGACCAAGGTGTATGGCTTGCCGGCCGACAAGCTGACGGTCACCGTGTACATCGAAGATGACGAAGCATATGACATCTGGGCCAAGGAAATCGGCGTGCCAACCGAGCGCATCATCCGCATCGGCGACAACAAGGGGGCGCGCTACGCGTCCGACAATTTCTGGCAGATGGCTGATACGGGCCCATGCGGTCCGTGCACGGAAATCTTCTACGACCACGGCGCCGACATTCCTGGCGGCCCACCGGGCTCGCCTGACGAGGACGGCGACCGCTTCATTGAAATCTGGAACCTGGTGTTCATGCAGTTCAACCGCGATGAAGCGGGTGTCATGCACAAGCTGCCCAAGCCGTGCGTCGACACGGGCATGGGCATGGAGCGCCTGGCCGCCGTGCTGCAGCACGTGCATTCGAACTATGAAATCGACCTGTTCCAGCATTTGATCAAGGCCGCCGCGCGCGAAACGGGCGCCACGGACCTGGAAAACAAGTCGCTGCGCGTGATCGCCGACCACATCCGCGCCGCCGCCTTCATGATCGTCGATGGCATCATTCCGGGCAGCGAAGGCCGCGCGTATGTCTTGCGCCGCATCATCCGCCGCGCCTTGCGCCATGGCCACAAGCTGGGCCAGACCAAGCCGTTCTTCTACAAGCTGGTGGTCGACCTGGCCATCGAGATGGGCGGCGCCTATCCGGAGCTGGAAGAAGCCAGGGACAACGTCGCCAACATGCTGAAAGCCGAGGAAGAGCGTTTCGGCGAAACCCTGGAAACGGGCATGAAAGTGCTGGAAGCGCAGCTGGCCAAGGATGCCACGGGCATCGACGGCGCCACCGCCTTCACCCTGTATGAAACCTACGGCTTCCCGCCAGACCTGACGGCCGACATCTGCCGCGAACGCAATATCACGTTCGACCAGGTGGGCTACGACGCGGCCCTGAAGGAAAGCCAGGAACTGTCGCGCAAGGGTGGCAAGACGCACAAGGATAGCAAGGTCGAGTACACGGGCGAGAAAAACACCTTCGTCGGCTACGATCAATTGACGTTCAGCAGCAAGGTCGTGGCGCTGTACGCGGCCGGCACGCCCGTGCAGGAACTGAAAGCGGGCCAGGATGGCATCGTGGTGCTCGACACCACGCCGTTCTACGCGGAATCGGGCGGTCAGGTGGGCGACCAGGGCGTGATCGCCTCCGGTGCGGGTACCTTTGCCGTCAGCGACACCCTGAAAATCCAGGCCGACGTGTTCGGCCACCACGGCGTGCTCGCATCGGGCGTGTTAAAGGTAGGCGACGCCGTCTCGGCCGAAGTCGACACGGCCAAGCGCGCGCACACCATCCGCAACCACTCGGCCACGCACTTGATGCACAAGGCCTTGCGCGAAGTGCTGGGCAGCCACGTGGCGCAAAAGGGTTCGCTGGTCGACCCGGACAAAACCCGTTTCGACTTCAGTCACCATGCGCCGATGACGGCCGAGCAAATCGCCGCCGTGGAAACCATCGTCAACAAAGAGATCCTGGAAAACCGCGCCACGCAAGCCCACCTGATGTCGTTTGACGATGCCGTCAAGCATGGCGCGATGGCCCTGTTCGGCGAGAAATACGGCGACGAAGTGCGCGTGCTCGACATCGGCAGTTCGAAAGAGCTGTGCGGCGGCGTCCACGTGCAGCGCACGGGCGACATAGGCCTGTTCAAGATCATCGGCGAAGGCGGTGTTGCCGCCGGTATCCGCCGCGTGGAAGCCGTGACGGGCGAGGGCGCGCTGGCGCTGGTGCAAACCATCAACCGCCGCCTGGTCGAAGCGGCCAATGCCTTGAAGGTGCAGCCGGAAGAGCTGACTGCCCGCATCGTCCAGGTGCAAGACCACGTGAAGGCGCTGGAGAAGGAACTGGCCGCGTTGAAATCGAAACTGGCATCCGGCCAGGGCGATGAGCTGGTCACGCAAGCCGTCGATGTCAACGGCATCAAGGTGCTGGCCGCCGTGCTGGAAGGCGCCGACGTGGCCCGTTTGCGCGAAACCATGGACAAGCTGAAGGACAAGCTGAAGACGGCCGCCATCGTGCTGGCCAGCGTGACTGACGGCAAGGTCAGCCTGATCGCCGGCGTGACGGCGGACGCGACTTCCAAGGTCAAAGCGGGCGAGCTGGTGAACTTCGTTGCACAGCAAGTGGGCGGAAAAGGCGGCGGACGCCCCGATATGGCGCAAGCGGGCGGCACGGATGCTAGCGGCCTGGCGAATGCCCTGGCCGGCGTGCCGGCCTGGGTCGGCGAACGCGCAACACAGGCGTAAGCTAGAGGACATGCGGGGTTTTCGCCCCACAGCCCCTTGAAAACGGCCCGCAGACACTGTTTGTGGGCCGTTTTGCCGTGTGGAATCTCGTTGTGACCTCACAACAGCCGATGAACTATTTTGGTGCAGCGCGTCAATGCCCCTGATTTAGAGTAGTATGTCGAAAATCAGTACAACAAAACAATGGTGGGATATTGATGATGAGCGACACACTACTTGATACCGAGATTATGGAATTTCACAAAGAACTCGACGCGCGGGGCTTGAATTGCCCCTTGCCGATTCTGAAGGCGAAAAAGGCTTTGTCAGAGCTGCAGAGCGGGGAAGTGCTGCGCATCATGGCAACCGATCCCGGTTCCGTGCGCGACTTCCAGGCTTTCGCCAAGCAAACGGGCAATGCCCTGCTGTCGCATGTGCAGACGGGCACCGAATTCGTCTTCCTGATGCAACGCAAATAATTCTGCCAGCCGGGGCCGCCGTGGTGCGGCCTGCTTGATCACCTGCCGTGCCATTTCCACGCCGTTTTGCTGCCCTGCAGCGTAGCGGCAGAGTCCCCTGAAATCCTCAAAGCTGGACAGTTTAGATGGATTGCTCTAACAAAAAATCGCACGATCGTGCTTAAATTCGGTTCGGGATACAAATTTCTCTTATAATCGAACGCACAATCAGCACTTGATCCGTCATTTTTATAATTTCCCAAAGGCATAGCTATGAAAGTCTTGGTACCCGTCAAACGCGTGGTCGACTATAACGTCAAAGTCCGCGTCAAGAGTGACGGCACTGGCGTCGATACCGCCAACGTCAAAATGTCGATGAACCCTTTCGATGAGATCGCTCTGGAAGAAGCGATGCGCCTGAAAGAAGCTGGCAAGGTCACTGAAGTGGTCGCCATCTCCTGCGGCGTGACGCAGTGCCAGGAAACCTTGCGCACGGCCATGGCCATCGGCGCCGACCGCGGCATCCTGGTGGAAACGACGACCGAACTGGAGCCGCTGGCCGTAGCCAAGCTGGTGAAAGCCCTGGCCGAGAAAGAGCAGCCGCAACTGATCATCCTGGGCAAGCAAGCGATCGATGACGACAGCAACCAGACCGGCCAGATGCTGGCAGCCCTGCTGGGTTGGCCGCAAGCCACGTTCGCCTCGAAAGTCGTACTGGAAGACGGTAAAGTCACCGTGACCCGCGAAGTCGACGGCGGCCTGGAAACCCTGGCATTGACCTTGCCAGCGATCATCACCACCGATCTGCGTTTGAACGAGCCACGCTATGTGACCTTGCCAAACATCATGAAGGCAAAGAAAAAGCCGCTCGAGACCGTCAAGCCGGAAGACCTGGGCGTCGACGTTGCGCCACGCCTGAAGACCCTGAAAGTCGTCGAGCCAGCCAAGCGCTCGGCCGGCATCAAGGTGCCGGACGTGGCTACCCTGGTCGCCAAGCTGCGTACCGAAGCCAAAGTCATCTAAGCGCGGCCCCGCCGTTCATATCTATACCCGGGGTCAGTCCTTCAGGCCTGACCCCGGCAGTTGCATATACTATTAGGAATAATCATGGTCGCATTAGTTATTGCTGAACACGACAACGCTACCTTAAAGGGCAGCACCCACCATACCGTGACCGCGGCTGCCCAGTGCGGCGGCGACGTGCACGTGCTCGTCGCTGGCTCGAACGCATCGGCCGCTGCCGCTGCCGCCGCGCAAATCGCCGGCGTGACGAAAGTCATCGTGGCCGACGCGCCATATTTCGCCGACGGCCTGGCCGAAAACGTGGCCGAGCAAGTGCTGGCCATCGCCGGCAACTACAGCCACATCCTGGCTCCCGCTACCGCCTACGGCAAGAACATCCTGCCGCGCGTGGCCGCCAAGCTGGACGTGGCGCAGATCTCGGAAATCACCAAGGTCGACTCGCCTGACACTTTCGAGCGCCCGATCTACGCCGGTAACGCCATTGCCACCGTGCAATCTGGCGACAAGGTCAAGGTCATCACCGTGCGCACCACCGGTTTCGATGCGGCTGCCGCCACCGGCGGTGCGGCTGCCACCGAAACCGTCGCCGCCGTTGCCGACGCCGGCAAATCGGCCTTCGTGGGCCGCGAACTGGCCAAGTCCGACCGTCCTGAACTGACCGCCGCGAAAATTATCGTGTCGGGCGGCCGTGGCATGGGTTCGGCCGAGAACTTCCACATCCTGGAGCCGCTGGCCGACAAGCTGGGCGCCGCCATGGGTGCTTCGCGCGCCGCCGTCGACGCCGGCTTCGTGCCGAACGACTGGCAAGTGGGCCAGACGGGCAAGATCGTCGCGCCATCGCTGTACATCGCCGTCGGTATCTCGGGCGCGATCCAGCATCTGGCCGGCATGAAAGACTCGAAAACCATCGTCGCCATCAACAAGGATCCGGAAGCGCCGATCTTTGCCGTGGCCGACTACGGCATCGTGGGCGATCTGTTCGAGATCGTGCCGCAACTGGTCAAAGAACTGGGTTAAGTCACACCCCTTCCGGTTTTGTTACTGACAAAGCCACGCCGGCCCGCCCCACACGGCGAGCCGCGCGTGGCTTTTTTCTTGGAGAAAAGAAGATGAGCTATCAAGCCCCGCTGAAAGATATGTTGTTCGTGATGAACGAACTGGCCGGCCTGGCCGAAATCCACACCTTGCCCGGTTGCGAAGACGCCACGCCGGACACGGCCGAAGCCGTGCTGGAAGAGAACGCCAAGTTCTGCGGCGGCGTGGTGGCCCCCTTGAACGGCCCCAGCGACAAGGAACCCAGTTTCTGGCACGACGGCCAGGTGAGCACTTCGAAAGGTTTCAAGGAAGCGTTCAAGGCCTACGGCGAAGCGGGCTGGCAGGGCGTGCAGCATCCGACGCAGTTCGGCGGCCAGGGCTTGCCCAAGCTGCTGGCCACGCCCTGCATCGAAATGCTCAACTCGGCCAGCATCTCCTTCGCTTTGGTCGCCCTGTTGTCGGACGGCGCCATCGAGGCGCTGCTGACGGCCGGCAGCGATGAGCAAAAGGCGGTCTACCTGGAAAACCTGGTGTCGGGCAAGTGGACGGGCACCATGAATCTGACGGAGCCGCAAGCGGGGTCCGACCTGGCCGCCGTGCGCACGCGCGCCGTGCCGCAGGGCGACGGCACCTATAAAGTGTTCGGCACGAAGATTTTCATCACGTATGGCGAGCACGACATGGCGGAAAACATCGTCCACCTGGTGCTGGCCCGCACGCCGGACGCGCCTGCTGGCGTGAAAGGCATCTCGCTGTTCATCGTGCCGAAATTCCTCGTCAATGCGGATGGCAGCCTCGGTGAGCGTAATGACGCGCACTGTGTTTCCATCGAGCACAAGCTGGGCATCAAGGCCAGCCCGACGGCGGTATTGCAGTTTGGTGACCACGGCGGCGCCATCGGCACCCTGGTGGGCGAGGAAAACCGTGGCCTCGAATACATGTTCATCATGATGAACGCGGCCCGCTTCGGCGTCGGCTTGCAAGGCATCGGCCTGGCCGAGCGCGCCTACCAGCAGGCCGTGGCGTTCGCCAAGGACCGCGTGCAGTCGCGCGACCTGGCGGGCTCGCCTGGTCCCGTCTCCATCATCCACCACCCGGACGTGCGCCGCATGCTGATGTCCATGCGCTCGCAAACGGAGGCGGCGCGCGCGCTGGCCTACGTGGGCGCGGCCATCAGCGACGTGGCGCACCATCATCCGGAGGCGGATGTGCGCGCGGAAAGCCTGGCCACCTATGAATACCTGGTGCCCGTCATCAAGGGCTGGGCCACGGAAATGTCGCAGGACGTCACGCGTGACGGCGTGCAAGTGCATGGCGGCATGGGTTTCATTGAGGAAACAGGTGCCGCTCAGCATTACCGTGACGCCAAGATTCTTACCATCTATGAAGGCACGACGGCCATCCAGGCGAACGACCTCGTGGGCCGCAAGACGGTGCGCGACGGCGGCGCCGTGGCGAAAGCCATCATCGCCCAGGTGCGCGCCACGGAGGCCCAGCTGGGCGAGCTTTCCGGCGCGGACTTCCAGGCCATGCAGCGCCACCTGGCCGAAGGCAGCGCCGCGCTGGAAGCGGTGGTGGAATACGTGGTGGCGAACATGAAGACCGATATCAAGGCCGTGTTTGCGGGCAGCGTGCCGTATTTGAAGCTGGCCGGCATCGTGCTGGGCGGCTGGCAAATGGCGCGCGCGGCCGTGGTGGCGCAGCAAAAGCTGGGAGAGGGCAGCGGCGACGCCTCGTTCTACAAGGCAAAAATCGCCACGGCACGCTTCTTTGCCGACCACATCCTGTCGCAAGCGCCAGGACTGCGCGCCACCATCATCGATGGCAGCGCCGGTGTGATGGCCTTGTCGGAAGAGCAGTTTTAAGTTGAAGCGGGGCCGGCGGGAGCCGGCTGAATGCAAAAAAAGCGCTGGAGAGTGATCTCCAGCGCTTTTTTATTTATTTCTGCGTGCTTAACGGCGGGCGATGCCGTTGCCCGAATTGCGCACGAGGTCGCCAGCTGCCAGGCCTGGATCCTGGTCAAACGCGAAGTCAGCTTTGGCGCCTGTTTCGTATTGCACGGTGACAGTCCACACCTTGCTGTTTTTCATGTGGCCTTCGACTTGCTTGCCCGCGAAAGCGCCGCCAGCGGCACCGGCCAGGGTGGCCAGGTCCTTGCCGCGTCCGCCGCCGACCTGGCGGCCCAGCAGGGCGCCAGCCACGCCGCCGCCGATCATGCCCAGGGCACCGCCTTCGCCCGCTTTTTCAGCGACGTTGACTGCCAGCACCTTGCCGCAATCGGCGCAGATCTGATGTTGTGGCTGCTTGGAAGGCTGGCTGGCGTAGGAATTGCCGGCTTTTTGCGCGGCCTTGGTGTTGATGATGGCCTGGTCGTATTCGCCCTTGGCGTCGCGCAGGCATTGCATGCGGGCTTTCGAGCTGGTTTCTTCTGCGCACAATTTCTTGTCGTCCGCATAGCGCGTGCTGGCTTGCTTCGTATCGTAGGCGTATTGCGCTTTCGGCGACAGGTTTTGCGCGAAGGTGGAAGTGCTGAACAGGGCCGTGATGGCGACTGCGAGGATGAGTGGGCGACGAATCATGATCTTCTCCTAGGGGGGTGTGGAATGTGTCAGTAATGTCGGCATTGTGAATGCAGTATAGAGGAAAATCATGATCGCTTACCAACACTTACATGTGCGTGCGGGGCGCGGGCAATGATGTAATTTCTATATGGGAATTAACCGTAGGCGCCGCCTGTGTACAGCAAGTCGAACAGGCGGGCCATGGTGGCGATCAGCACGCCTGCGCCTAGCATCAAGGTAGCGACCAGCACCACGGCCAGGGGCCAGCCCGTGTCCGACAGGTGGCCGGAGGCGGTGTTGTAGCGGGCATCCCACTTGTCGTCTGGCATCAGGCCCAGCACCAGCGCTTCCAGGAAGCCGCCCAGGGCGGACAGGGTCAGTGGCAATATCTGGTAAAACCAGTCGGCTTCGGGAAGCAGCTGGCGCAGCAGCAAGGAGGCGGGCAGGGCAGCCAAGTGTAGCCAGCCCCACCGGTCCTTGGCGCCATGCAAGTAGAAGCGGTGCGCGCCCAGCATGCCCAGCAGGAAGGCCAGTAGTGTCGTGAACGCCTTGTTCTTGTGCGACTGTTGCAAAATGGTAGCGGTGGTCATGGGACTCCAGAGTTGCTCATCGGTAAAGATTGTCAGTATCGGTCATTGCCTGCCGCAACGATAGCACTTTCATGCGCCGTTCAGGCGATGCTGTCGCGCAATATCACCGCCTTGGCGTGACATTGCCGGCACGATAGACGCACACGCCTATTGCGTCTTCGGCCATGACTGGTCATAATGTTTGATTAGCCCAAATTACACGCCCGTCATCATAACGCTTGCTGCCTGGCGGTAAAGCGCGCTATAATTTGCGGCTTTTTTCGCCTCAGCACACTTTTTGGAAATATTATGGTCGTTATTCGTTTAGCTCGTGGAGGCGCCAAGAAGCGCCCGTTCTTCAACATCGTCGCTACTGATTCGCGCAATCGCCGCGATGGTCGCTTCATTGAGCGTATCGGTTTTTACAACCCGATGGCGCAAGGTGGCGAAGTTCCACTGCGTATCACCGCAGACCGTCTGGCCTACTGGCAAGGCGTTGGCGCACAATTGTCGCCAACCGTTGCTCGCTTGGTAGCCAGCAACAACAAAGCAGCAGCTTAATTAGATCACTGGTTTGACGGTCAAGACTGCATCCGGGGTGAAAGTCCCCGATGACCTGGTACAGGTAGGCTATGTCTCCGGTGCTTATGGCATTGCTGGCGGGGTCAGGATCACTCCTTTCTCCGACGACGCGGATGCATTATTAAGCGTCAAAACCTGGTGGTTTGATAAACCGACCTTGCATGATGTTCAAGTCAGGCAAGCGAAGTTACACGGCGGCGACGTCGTGGCCCAGCTGGTGGGTGTGGTCGGGCGGGATGCCGCAGAAGCGCTGAAAGGCGTCTCTGTGCAAATTCCGCGTAGCCATTTCCCGATGCTGACGGCCGATGAATTTTATTGGTCCGATCTGATCGGGCTGACAGTTGAGAATTTGCAAGGCGAGTGCCTCGGCACAGTGCACGACATGATGAGCAATGGTCCGCAGTCGATCTTGCGCGTTACGCCCGTCGCCACTGCCGATGAGACCGTTGAAATGGCGCCTGAGCGCCTGATCCCGTTTGTTGGCCAGTTTGTCATTAACGTTGACAAGACCGCCAACAAGATCACGGTCGACTGGGGCCTCGATTATTAAGCCGCCTGCGCTTTATATTGCGCCGGGCAAACTTTGCAGGATGGTGAGCGATGCAATTTGATGTCGTGACCCTGTTCCCGGAGATGTTTGCCGCGCTGACGCAGTCGGGTGTGACCCGGCGCGCCTTCGAGCAGGGGAAATGTGGCTTGTCGCTGTGGAATCCCCGTGATTTCACCACCGACAATCATCGTACCGTGGATGACCGCCCGTATGGCGGCGGCCCCGGCATGGTGATGATGGCCCGTCCCCTCGAAGCGACAATTCATGCCGCCAAGCAACGCCAGGCAGCATTGGGACTGGCGGCGCCCCGCGTGGTGTTCATGTCGCCGCAAGGCCGTCCGCTGACGCACGAGCGCGTTACGCAGTTGAAAGCTGAACCTGGTTTGGTGATCCTGTGTGGCCGCTATGAAGCCGTGGACCAGCGTTTGCTGGACCGTTGCGTCGACGAAGAATGCAGCGTCGGCGACTTTGTCCTGTCGGGCGGTGAATTGCCTGCCATGGCGCTGATGGATGCGGTGATCCGCCTGTTGCCGGGTGTCTTGAACACCGAGGCATCGGCCATCGAAGACAGCTTCGTCAATGGTTTGCTTGATTCGCCGCACTACACGCGGCCGGAAACGTATGAAGGCATGGCTGTGCCGCCCGTTTTGATGGGTGGCAATCATGCCGAGATCGTCAAGTGGCGCCGTCAGCGCATGCTGGAAGCGACCGCGACAAAGCGGCCTGACCTGCTGGTCAGTGCGCGCGCCGCCGGCTTGCTCAGCAAGAACGACGAAAAATTCCTGGCCAGCCTGTAAGCCGTCTCCGGATGGTCGGCAGGGTGGCCAGTAGTGCCGGGCATGTTGCCCAAATTGTGTTACCCATCCTCTACCGGGCGGATACTTGCTATCCACAGTGCGCCGGCATGATGGTTTTCGGAGTTATAAAAATGGACTTGATTCAACAATTAGAGCAGGAAGAAATTGCTCGTCTGGGTAAAACCATTCCTGAATTCGCACCAGGCGATACCGTTATCGTCAGCGTCAACGTAGTCGAAGGTACGCGCAAGCGCGCCCAGGCTTACGAAGGCGTCGTTATCTCGCGTCGTAACCGTGGCCTGAACTCGAACTTCATCGTTCGTAAGATCTCGTCCGGCGAAGGCGTTGAGCGTACGTTCCAACTGTACTCGCCGCTGATCGCTTCGATCGAAGTGAAACGCCGTGGTGACGTTCGCCGCGCCAAGCTGTACTATCTGCGTGAGCGTTCGGGTAAATCGGCGCGTATCAAAGAAAAATTGCCAAATCGCCGCGTTGTGGCGAAAGCAAGCGCGTAATATCAGCGTCTGCGTTGGAAAAAAAGGGCGCCTCAGGGTGCCCTTTTTTCATTTGTGGCGTTGTGATGAGAGAGATAGTAATGGCGTCCTTATTTGATCCACAACAACTTGCCATCGATAGTATCGCCGGCGAGGCGGCGCTGGATGCCGTGCGCCTGACGCCGGACTGGCTGCGCCAGCGCCTGGCCGAACAGCCTGACTGGCAGCCCGAGATTACCCAGGATTTCCTTTCCGCCCGCGCCGTGCCCGTGCGCGCCGCCGTGCTCATTCCCTTGGTGCAACGCCCGCAAGGCTTGACCATCTTGCTGACCATGCGCACGGACCACCTGAGCAGCCATGCGGGCCAGGTCAGCTTTCCCGGCGGGCGCAGCGAAGCCTTCGATGCGTCGCCCATGGCCACGGCCTTGCGCGAAACGCAGGAAGAGGTGGGCCTGGCGCGCGAACACATCGAAGTGCTGGGCTGCCTGCCCGATTACCTGACGGGCACCGGCTACCAGGTCACGCCCGTGGTGGGCCTGGTGGCGCCACCGTTCGAACTGCGCCCCGACCCCTCTGAAGTGGCGGAAATCTTCGAAGTGCCGCTGGCTTTCCTCATGGATGGCCTCAACCATCAGCGCCTGTCGGTGGAATTGCCCGGTGGACGGCGCTCGTTCTACGCCATGCCGTATGAGCGCTTCTACATTTGGGGCGCCACCGCTGGCATGCTGCGCAATCTGTTTCACCTCTTGCGCGCGTAAAATGGTGCCCCGCACGTAATAAGTTTGATTCCAGCACTGCACTGCGCTATCGTAGCGGGCATTGCGGTATTGCTGAAAAAGACAAAAAGGACGTTTGATGACATTTCTCTCCATACTTTGCGCATTGCTGATCGAGCAGCTCAAACCTTTGCGCGCGGACAATCCGATCTACGCCGAAATCAAGAGCCTGGCAATGCGCATGGAGACCTGGTTCAATGCCGGCCACGCCAACCACGGCCGCATGGGCTGGTTCCTCATGATCGGCGTGCTGATGGTGCCGACGGCAGGCGTGTATTGGCTCTTGCAGCATTATCAGCTGACCTTGCTGGCCTTTGCCTGGAACGTCCTGATCGTCTACCTGACCCTGGGCTTCCGCCATTACAGCCACTACTTCACCTCCATCCAGCTGGCCTTGAGCGCCGGCGACGAAGCGACCGCGCGTAGCTTGCTGGCCGACTGGACCAAGCTCGATACGGTGGGCATGGAAGCGAGTGAAATCGCCCGCATCGCCGTGGAAAAAGCCCTGATCACCACGCATCGCAATGTATTTGGCGTCTTCTTCTGGTTCCTCATGCCGCTGGGCCCTGCCTGCGCCGTCATGTACCGCGTGGCCGAATACCTGGCGCGCGCCTGGAACGAGCCCGAGCACATGCGCAATGAAGCCTTCGGCCAGTTCGCCGCACGCGCCTTTTACTGGATCGACTGGATCCCCGTGCGCCTGACGGCCGTGGCGTTTGCCGTGGTCGGCAATTTCGAGGATGCCATCTACGCCTGGCGCAACTTCGCCCAGCGCTGGCAGGACGAGGCCATCGGCATCATCCTGACGGCAGGCGGCGGCGCCATGGGCGTACGCCTGGGCACGCCAGCCGAAACGGCGGCACGCGTGTTGACGACGCCCGATCTGGCCGTCGATGACAGCGACAGCGAAAGCGATATCCTGCCCGGCGAAGAGCCGGGCGCGCGCGCCTTGCAGAGCACGGTGGGCCTCGTATGGCGCGCCTTGCTGCTGTGGATGCTGCTGCTGCTGCTGATGTCGGGCGCCGTTTTCCTCGGCTGACGCGGGCGCACACGCGCTGTCCATGCGCCTTGCGCGTGGAACAAGGTTAAAATAGGGGCTGGCGCGCAAGGCGTGCCGGCCCCTGTTTGCATGCTCAGGGCAGATCGAGGTAGAACCCAAGTCTTCTATAAGATATAATACTAGCTTACCGCAGCAAACGTAGTTGAATTACCAGCCCGGCTTACCCGCCGGGGCCATTCACGCAATCCAGTCCCGACAAGCCACATGGCCGAGTTATCTCAAAAAACAGGGGAACTCTCAGACGAGTTCTTCATCCTTGGTCTCACCAGCAATGGCAAGCAATTCCGACCCAGCGATTGGGCCGAGCGCCTTTGCGGAGTGATGTCCTGTTTCAATCCCGAAGGTGGCGGGCGCAATGCGCACCTCCAGTATTCGCCCTACGTGCGCCCGACCGTCGTCAATGGCGTCAAGTCGGTGGTGGTCAACACCAAGCTGCGCGAGATCGAGCCCATGGCGTTTCACTTCGTGCGCGAGTTCGCCAAGGATAACGACCTGCAGATCGTCGAAGCCTGCTTCCTGCCGCCCCCCGAAGAAAAGTAAGACCCGTTTCCATTGATTTGCCTCAAACCCGCCACGGCGGGCTGGCGTAGCGTGGACACTCTGCCTCAAACGGAGTGGCCCTCTGTACCCTGCACACCATACATTGTCAGCGTGACAGCAGCGTGCAGGAAGCGGCGCTGCTGATTGGCTCGGATCAATAGCGGCCAGCTGGTGTGCGAAAAGCGCACGCGCAAATAAACCCGCATTGCGCAATTTCAGTCAAATCCTCGTCACCCGAAAATGCTACAGTCGCTGCTCGTTCAACGGGAAGCGTTCATGCACTATCTGGCCAAGGTACTCTGGTATATCGAATCGCATTATGCGGAGAATATCTCGCTCGGCGATATCGCCCACGTGGGCGGCGCCTCGCCCTGCCACCTGACGCGCGCATTTGGCCTGGCCACGGGCCACTCCGTGATGCGCTATGTGCGGGCGCGCCGGCTCAGCGAGGCAGCCCTGGCGCAGGGCGCGCAAGACATTCTTTCGGTCGCGCAGCAGGCTGGTTACAGTTCCCATGAAGCATTTACACGGGCTTTCCGCGACCAGTTCCAGCTCACGCCGGAACGAGTGCGGGCCCAGCGCCACGTCGCCAACCTCGCGCTGGTCGGGGCCATCAACCTCGATGTGGCGCCGGGCGTGGTCCTGGAACCGCCCCGTTTCGAGCAGGGGCCCGCCTTGCTGGTGGCGGGGCTGGTTGAACGTTATCGTGCAGAAACTTCTGCCGCCATCCCCGCCCTGTGGCAGCGCTTCCTGCCCCATGTGGCGCCCGGCCAGCTGGTGTATGGCGTGTGCTGTAACAATGACGATGCGGGCAATTTCGATTATCTGTGCGCCATGCCGGTAAGCGACTTTTCCCAGGCCCCCGACGGCTGGACGCGGCTGCGCATCGCGCCGCAGCGCTATGCCGTGTTTCGTCACCGGGGCCATATTTCCACCATCCGCGCCACCTGGCACACGCTGTGGAACGCGTGGCTGCCCCAGTCCGGGCTGGAAGTGGCCGACGCGCCCGATTTTGAACGCTACGACCAGCAGTTCGATCCCGCCAGCGGCATCGGCGGCGTGGAAATCTGGCTCCCCTTGAAAGCCTGAGCATGCTCAATACCTTGTCTGCGCCGGCTGCCAGCAGTACGGCGCTGCGCCAGCGCCTGCTGCAAACTGCCGCCGCGCTGGTGGCGGGCCTGCCCCTGTACTGGGTGCTGGGGCCGCAGCCGCTGGGCTGGCTCGCCTGGTGCGCGCCGCTGCCCGTGCTATGGCTGGCCCTGCGCTCTTCGCGCCGCGATGCCGCCTGGATGACGTGCCTGGCCGCCGTGCTGGGCCTGTCATCCAACGTTGCTTATTTCCGCCTGCTCATGCCCTTGCCGACCGTGCTGGCCGTGATCGCCGTCAAGGCAATGCTGTGGCTGCTGGTGGTGCTGGCCACGCGGCGCCTCGTGCTGCGCTACCGCTCCGGCTGGACAGTGCTGGCGTATCCGGTGCTGTGGGTCGCCATCGATACGCTGATGGCGGCCTTGCTGCCCGATGGCAACTGGGGCAGCCTCGCGTATTCGCAAGCGGACAATGTTGCCATATTGCAGTTGGCTGCCCTGGCGGGCGTGCCTGGCTTGCTATTTTTGCTTTGCCTGCTGCCATCCGCGCTGGCCTTGCTGCTGGCGGGCGGCCGCGCATATCCGCCAGCGGCGGGCGCGACCGTGCTATTGCTGCTGGCCGCGTGGGCGTGTGGCGCTTGGCGCGTGCAGGGCGCTCCGGCGCCAGGCGGGCCGCTGGCAGGGCTGGTGGCCATCGATGACTTTATCGGCCCGGCCACGCCGCCGGCACGCGCGCAAGCCATCTGGGACCAGTACGCGCGCCACGTCGAAGAGCTGGCCGGGCAGGGCGCCCGGCTGGTGCTGTTGCCGGAAAAGATAGCCGTGCTGGCGCCCGCGCAGGCGGATGCCGTGCGGCAGCGTTTCCATGCGCTGGCGCGCAGCGCGGGCGTGTGGATCACCGTGGGCATCGGCGTGCAAGACGCTGCCGGCCGGCGCAACCTGGCCTGGCTGTTCGCGCCCGATGGCGCCGCGCTCGTCAGCTACCAAAAACATCATCTGGCGCCGCCCGAGCGCAATTTTCTTGCTGGCAGCGCGTATGCCGTGCAGCCGGTGGCGGGGCAGGCCATGGGTCTGGCCATCTGCAAGGACATGCATTTCTCGCCCTTGGGGCAGGCGTATGGCGCGGCCGGGGCGCAGGCGATGCTGGTGCCGGCCTGGGATTTTCAGCTGGACGCCTGGATGGGTGCGCGCATGACCATGGTGCGGGGCGTGGAAAACGGCTATGCGGTGCTGCGCGCGGCGCGCGAGGGTGTGCTGACGGTCAGCGATGTGTATGGACGTGTACTGGCGGAACGGGCCAGCAGCGCCATGCCGGGCAGCACCTTGCTGGCGCCGTTGCCGGTGCACCCGCCCGTCGCCACCTGGGCAGGATGGCTGGGGCCGCTATTCGGCTGGCTGTGCGTGGCGCTGGGCGTGATTTTGCTGTGCCTGGGCCGCCGCGCCGCGCCCGCTTCCTGACCGGAAATGTTACGTTTTGCTGCAATGCGCAAAACTGCATTGCGTCGCCTTTTTTATATTCTCCATACGCTAACCCTATAATCACCGCCGATTATTTCACCATTGCGGTGCCTATATCGGCGGCGATGCCGGCATATATATTGCACTGCAATAAGTGGTGTTATCTGGTATTGAGAAATTCGGGCGGCTGGTATTAATTGGTACTTAATTCAGCCACGAAGTCATACATATCACCGCGGAAGTAGGAGCGGCAAAATTCCACGGCGCGGCCATCGCGCAAAAAGCCCAGCCTTTCCACCGACAAGCCCGCATCACCTTCCTGCGCCTGCAGCAGGCTGGCCTGCTCCCCCGTCAGTAAAAGCGCGCTGAGGCGCTGCAAGGCGCGCACGGGCCGGTTGCCCGCCTGTTCCAGCGCGTCATACATGGAGATATCGACAGCGTCGAGTGCCGGCAGGCAACTGGCGACGATGGTGGCGTACTCCAGGCACATCGGCACCTCGTCCGCATAGCGGATGCGGTGGAAGCGGTACACGGGCGCGCCCGGCGATAGCCGCAGGCGCAAGGCCTCTTCCGGCGTAACGGTGCCCTCTGCGCGCTTGAGCCAGACACTGCGGGGCGTGCGTCCGCGCGCCCGCATGTCCTCGGAAAACGAGGTCAGCTTGGCGAAATTCTTCTCGATGCGCGTATTGATGAAATTGCCCGAGCCGGGGCGCCGCACTAGCAAGCCCTCGTTGACCAGGCCATCAATGGCCTTGCGCACGGTGATGCGCGAGACGGCCAGGTCGCTGGCCAGCTGGCGCTCGGCCGGCAGGGCTTCGTCGGGACCGAGGATGCGCTTGTCGATCGCTTCGCGCAGCGCGCGCTGCAGTTGCTGGTACAGGGGCAGGCTACTCGTCTGCCCCAGGCCTTGCATGATGTGAGCCAGGGTTGTCATACGCTGAGGGTCTCCGTTACGGCGCGTTGCAGACGCGCTCTGTATCTGTTTTGTGTCGCTGGATAATACCAAAAAAGACCGTTATAAAACCAATTTGAATTATCAGGCCGGCAATTTATGCCTGGCCTCGCTGGTATTTAGCCCGCTCATACGGGCTACAGATTGATTCAGGTGAAGTGGTCTGTGTGATTCAAACAACGTTATAAAAAAAAAGTTGCAACTGGTAGTGTTCTGGTATTGGATAGTAGTATATTGGCGTTGAATTGGTTTTGTAAGTGGTTGTACCGAAGGGTCTGCAGCATGCCGGCGAGAGTGGGCGGGCTGGAAAGAAGACCTACGTTAAAAATGAAAAGGGTCCAATCCTGGAGCCTAAATCAAGGGGGAGTACATGAAACGCAATTTGACACCTGCAGCTGCCGTCGTGAAATCCGGATCGCGTAGCCGTACGCCGATCGCTATGGCCGTTGCCGTGATGGTCGCTGGTCTGGCCTTTTCGGCGCAGGCGCAGGAAGCACCCGCCGACGACGTGTCCACCGTAGTGACGGTGACCGGCGTGCGTGCCTCGCTGGAAAAATCGCTGAAGCAAAAACGTAATGCGGATTCCGTGGTGGAAGTGGTCACCGCCGAAGATATCGGCAAGATGCCAGACCGTAACGTGGCTGACGCGATCCAGCGCCTGCCAGGTGTGAATACCCAATCGTCTGCGGGTGGCGAAGGCGGCTTCGGCGAAAACGACCGCGTCAGCCTGCGCGGCACCAGCCCCAGCTTGCAGCAAACTCTGTTCAATGGCCACGCTATCAGCACGGGCGACTGGTTCGTGCTGAACCAGTTCGGTGGCAACGTCGGCCGCAGCAGCAGCTTCTCCCTGCTGCCATCGGAGCTGGTGAGCTCGGTTGTCGTGCGGAAGAGCGCGACAGCCGATCTGGTGGAAGGTGGCGTGTCCGGTGCGATCGACGTGATCACCCGTCGCCCGCTGGAGTTCAAGAACAAGCTTACCGCCGAAGGCTCCATTCAGGCCAACTACAACGACCTGTCGGAAAAAACACAGCCGCAATTCTCCGGTATGGTGAACTGGAAAAATGACGATAATACGTTGGGGATCATGGTTCAGGGTTTCTCGCAAAAGTCGCAAGTGCGTCGTGACGGCCAGGAAATCCTCGGTTACACGGCAATTGCGGCTGACAAGGCTGCTGCGAAGGCGCATCCTGACCTGGTGGGAGTACTGGCTCCTACCTTCATAGGCGCGAGTTTCTTCGAGCAAAAGAAAACCCGGGAAGGTGGTGCTTTTGATATCGAGTTCAAACCGAGCAAGGATCTGACGCTGGATTTCAATGGCTTCTATTCGCAATTGAAGGCGCCACATTCGAACACCAACCATTTGGCCGCGCCGAGTGGCTCGATTAACGCGGGGATGGTACCGACGTCCTACACGGTGCGCAATAATACGCTTGTGGCGGCGAACTTCACGCAGAATGCTGGCGAGGTCGATAATATTTATCGTCCCGACGCAGGCGGTGAAACGTACTATCTGGATTTCAACTTCAAATATCGTGCCAGCAAGGACCTGACCTTCACAGGCAAGCTGGGCAAGACCCACGGCGTGGGCTACGACCGTGATGATGTGTACTACCAAAACAAGGTCGATGGTGGCATGAACTATGCGCTTAATGGCATGAGTCCGGCTACCGTCACCTATCCGGGCGGCACGACTACCGCGCCATTGGGCACGGCATGGATCGGTGGCGGGGAATCGCAGTCGGTCGACAAGGAACTGTACACCCAGATCGATGGCGAATTACGCCTGTCAAACGGAATATGGGATTCTATTAAGTTTGGTGCACGCTTCACTGACCATAAACGTACTGCCGAGCATCCGTTTGAAACGGGTCCTGGCGCGACAGGTTTGGACAGTGCCGGCCCCATCTGGAACGGTACGCAGTATCCTGGTAATTTCGCCTCCAACCTGGGCGGCAATTTGCCTACCAACTATTTCCGCTATGACGGTGATGCCTTGGCAAAATGGGCGGCGATTCCCGGTAACCGCAATCCCGATCGCGTAGCGCGCCACAATTGGCGCGATGAATTCAAACTGCAGGAAAAAACCCAGGCAGTCTACGGTATGGCCAATTTGGCTGGCGATAACTGGAGCGGTAACTTCGGCGTGCGTGCAGTCCATACCAAGCAGTCCACTACTGTTAATTCCAGTGGCGGTCCGATCACAGGTTCCGCTTTTGGCGCCTACTCGCAAAATACCTACGAGCGCAGCTATAACGATTTCCTGCCTAGTGCCAACATCAAGTTTGATGTCAGCCGCGATCTCGTTGTGCGCGGCGCATTGGCCAAGACCATTGCGCGTCCTGACTACAGCGCGTTGGGCGGCGCCGTATCGCTGAATGAGGATTCCCTGAGTGGTACCAAGGGCAACATCAACCTCAATCCTGTGCGTTCGAACAATGCCGAAGTCAGCGCCGAGTGGTATTTCGCGCCAAAATCGGCGGTATCGGCCGGTATTTTCTACATGGATTTGAATTCGATCGTGGCGCAACGTAACGTCAACGCTACCTATTTCAATACCAAGGTCGGTGCAGACAGGGTGTTCCAAGTTACCGAGTCTTACAACACCAAGGGCAAGAACAAGGGTATCGAGTTGAGCTATCAGCAACCGGTGCTGGGTGATTTCGGCGTACTGGCCAACTACACCTACGCTGATGGCAAGCTGAACGATGGCAGCGAATTGCTTAACGCGTCGAAGAACACCTACAACCTGACCGCTTTCTACGAATCCCACGGTTTTAGCGCGCGCCTGGCTTACAACTATCGTTCGGCTTACAAAGCGGGCGTGGACCGTGGCGCCAGCCAGCACGTCGACGACAGCAGCACCCTGGCAGGTTCGCTCAACTACAAGATCAACGAGCACTTCACGATTACGTTCGATGCGCTTAACCTGACCAATGAAACCATCAAGATGTACGCGGAAAACAAGGATCAGCCACGCGCTTTCTATAGCAACGGCCGTACCTTCTACCTGGGCTTGCGCGGCAAGCTGTAAGCAAGACGATCTGGCCTGATGCGCCCGCGTCAGGCCAGGTCTTCCTCTGTCTTTCAAGCAAGTTCCTGCTTCAGGGGCTTGCTTTTTTTTTGCGCTCACCGGCAGTGCTGCTTCTGTCTTTTTCACGCCAGGGCTGTCCCCGCCGGTCGCCAGCATGACTTGCGCCCGCTAAGCTTGTATCCGGCGGCGTAAGGTTTTCTGCCGCCGCCTTGCCGCAAGCAGGAAGGCGGTTCTTCTTATTTGGAATTGTTTGATCATGACTATTGCACCTCAGCGCTACCTCGCCCCCGACGTCCTGCGCGGCCTGACCGTGGCCCTGATGATCGTCGTCAATACGCCCGGCGACTGGGGCAGTGTGTATGCGCCGTTCCTGCATGCCGAATGGCATGGTTTTACCCTGACGGACCTGGTCTTCCCCAGCTTTTTGTTTGTCGTCGGCAATGCGCTGGCTTTTGCGCTGGGGAAATATGAAAACCTGGGCCATGGCGCCGTGCTGGCCAAGCTGTGCCAGCGCAGCGCCCTGATCTTTTTACTGGGATTCCTGCTGTATTGGTTCCCCTTCTTCAAGCTCGACGATGCGGGCCAGTTCGCCTGGTCGCCCCTGTCGCATACGCGCATCCCCGGCGTGCTGCAGCGCATCGCCGTGTGCTACCTGGCCGCCGCCCTGATCCTGCATTACTGGAAGACACGCGGTGCGCTGCTCTTCAGCGCCTGCGCCTTGCTCGGCTACTGGGCCATCCTGGCGACCTGGGGCGATTACAGCTTGCACGGTAACGCGCCGGCCAAGCTGGATCTGATCTTGCTGGGCGACAGCCACCTGTACCACGGCGAAGGCATCGCCTTCGATCCGGAAGGTATCCTCGGCACCTTGCCCTCGGTCGTGAATGTGATTGCCGGCTACCTGGCGGGCAGTTTCCTGCGCCAGGCGGCGCCGGCGCAGTTGCGCTCCAGCTTGGTTAAGCTGGCCGTGGCTGGCGTCCTCTGCGTGGCGGTGGCCCTGTGCTGGAACGAGGTGTTTCCGATCAACAAGAAGCTGTGGACCAGCTCTTACGTGATGCTGGGTATCGGCCTGGACTTGCTGCTGCTGGTGTTGCTGATGTTCGTCATCGACGTGCGCAAGATCACGGGCTGGACGTATTTTTTTGAAGTCTTCGGCAAGAACACCCTGTTTATCTACCTGGTGTCGGAAGTGCTGGTGATCATCGCGTTTACCGTGCGCGTCGGCGGCGGCAAGCTGTACCAGTGGCTGTACCAGCATGGCTTTACAGGCTGGGCGCCAGCGCGCGTGGGATCCATGCTGTTTGCCGTCAGCTTCATGCTGCTGTGCTGGCTGATCGCCTACGGCATGGACAAGCGCAAGATCTATATCAAGGTCTGAAACTTTACGTTAGCCCATGCCGCGCGGCCAGGGAGGCGATGCGCAGACGACAGGTCGAAAAAAAATCAGCCCCGGCCTGAGCCGGGAACTGCCTTGCGCATGCTTGAGGGAGCCGGAATTACTGTGCCGCTGCTGCCGGAGCCGCCGCTGCCGTAGCAGGACGGTTCAGCCACAGGATCCAGTAGCGGGCCAGGTCGCCCACGCCGTCGCCGCCCTTGACCGTTTCCAGTACCTTGATGGCGTCGTCTTTCTTGCCCGCCATGGCGTAGGAATAGCCGAGGCGCAGTTTGGCGTCTTCAGCACGCTTCAAGCCGCCCTTGGCGATGCCTTTCTGGATCAGGTCGATACCTTTGTCGAACTGGTCCATCGTCACGAAGGCGTAGCCCAGGTTGATCAAGCCCGTACCATCCTTGCTCTTCATGGCCGAGGCTTCGCCGCTGGCGATATTTTTCGCATCGTCGGCAGCTGCCTTGTTGGCCTGGTCGCGCAGTTTCTTGTGCTTGGCGGCATTCGCCCCCGTGCCCAGCACGCCTTTGGCAAAGCCCGCGTCGAGAATTTTTTTCGCTTCCGTCGGGAAGGCGTTCTGCAGGGCAATTTCAGCCATGTCGCTGTAATCTTGCGGCGGCATGGTGTCGACGGCCTTGAATTGCAGGCGCAGCACGTCCAGCGCGAAGCGGTCCGAATAGCCGGCCTTGCCCTGCAGACGGCCCAGCAGGTCGGTCCAGTAGTCGTCCGACGGGTAGTAGCGCACCAGGTTTTCCATGGCGACCAGGTAGGTGGCCGGATCCTTTCTCTTCGAGCCCGTGTTGGCCAGCAATTGCAATTCTTCGATGCTCGGCGTCTTGCCCGCTTGCTGCTTGGCCGTCACGTCGGCCATCAGTTCCTGCTTGGCGCGCGCGAAATCGTTGCTGAAGTAATAGGCGCGGATGATGTAGGGGCGCACGGTAGCCACGTCGCCTGTTTCCGTCTGGTAACGCGTGAACCATTTGATGGCGTTCGGATAATCCTTGGCGTTATAGTGGTAGTTCGCCAAGGCCTGGATGAAGTCGCCCTGGGCTTTTTTGTCCAGCTTGCCCGATTCGATCACCGCTTCCAGCGCCGTCATGGCCATCGGTGCATTGTTGGTGGTCGAAGCCAGCGCCACGCGCAGGCGGTTCAGCACGAACGTTTCATACGGCGTCAGGGCGGGAATGGCGGCAGCCTGGTCGATGCGGCTTTGCACGTCGGCGTAGTTTTTGGCATCCATCGAGGCCTTCACGACGGTCGGATCGAGCAGCTTGAACACTTCAGGGCGCACCGTGTCTGCGGGCACGGCGGCGGGCGCACCGGCGGCAGCGGCTGGCTTGGCATCCTGCGCGTGCGACAGGGCTGGCAGGACGTTCAGGCCGATGGCGGCCAGGATCAGGCTAAGACGGGCAAGACGGAATTGGGACATGGGTTATCCTTCAATCAATAACAAAAATACGCACCTGCAGTGGCAGCCGCAACATCGTGCAGTGGCATTGCCAGAGGGGCAAGGAAGCTCGAAAAAACACATTTCTGCCAGTCTGCCTGCATAAGTCAAACAGAAGCGGCATGATACAGAGCGGCTATTGTCACATAAACTGCTGGGCTGGTGCGGCAAACGTGCGCGCGAGTGCTTGCCCTTTGGCATCGAACAGCAGGCAGCGCTGCGGCGGCAGATGCAGGCGCATGGCGTCGCCCGCCTGGCGCAAGCCATCCTCGGCCGGCAGCTTGACGGCCAGCATCTCTGCCACGCCCGGCATGCTGGCGTAGACGATGGCCACGTCACCCAGGTATTCGACATGGCTGACACTGGCCCCGATCACGTTGTTGTTCGCCGTCTCCCCGTGCTGCAGGACGACATGCTCGGCGCGCACGCCCAGGGTCAGTTGCTCGCCCGGCGCCACGCCATCACCGTGCGCCTCGACCTCGATCACGGTGCCGCCGGGCAGGCGCACGGCCACCGAGCCGGGACCGCAGGCGACGGCCTCGCAGGCGACGAAGTTCATCTTCGGCGCGCCCAGGAAGCCGGCCACGAACAGGTTGCCGGGACGGTTATACAGTTCGTGCGGACTGCCCACCTGCTCGATGCGCCCGCCGTTGAAGACGACGATGCGCTCGCCCAGGGTCATCGCCTCGACCTGGTCGTGCGTGACGTAGATCATGGTGGTTTTCAGTTCCTGGTGCAGGCGCGAAATTTCCACCCGCATCTGCACGCGCAAGGAGGCATCGAGGTTCGACAGCGGTTCGTCGAACAGGAACACCTTGGGTTTGCGCACGATGGCGCGGCCGATGGCCACGCGCTGGCGCTGGCCGCCCGACAGGTCTTTCGGCTTGCGTTTCAATAGTGGCGTGATTTGCAGGATCTCGGCCGCGCGCTCGACGGCGGCGCGCACCTCGGCCTTCTTGTGCCCGGCCAGGCTCAGGGAGAAGGCCATGTTCTCGTACACCGTCATGTGCGGATACAGGGCGTAGCTCTGGAAGACCATGGCCAGGCCCCGCTCGGCCGGCGCGATATCGTTGGCCAGCTTGCCGCCGATATGCAGCTCGCCGTCCGTGATGTCTTCCAGCCCGGCGATCATGCGCAGCAGGGTCGATTTGCCGCAGCCGGACGGCCCCACGAAGACGACGAATTCGCCGTCGCGGATATCGAGGTCGATGCCGTGGATGACCGGGTGCTTGTCGTCGTACAGCTTGACGATATTCTTTAAAACGATGTGTGCCATGGACTGTGTGATTCCTAGCTTGCGCTGGCCGGCGCGGACGTGGCGCCGGCATCAGCCTGGTCGGAGGGGGCCTTTGGTCCGATGCGCATGAAGCGCGACAGGATCAAGACGGGCACGGCCGACACCAGCACCCACAGGAAAAAGGTCTTGTAGCCCAGCGCCGTCTGGATGTCGCCGCTGATCATCTTGAACAGCACGAAACCCAGCTGCATCACGCCGGTGGCAAACGCATAGTGGGCCGTCTGGTACTTGCCGACGGAAACCACCTGCATCATGAACAGGATCAGGCCGACGAAGCCGAAGCCATAGCCGAACATTTCCACGCTGAGCGCGGCCGTGATCAGGGTCAAATCGGTCGGCATGCTGTGGCTCAGGTAGTAGAACACCAGGTTCGGCAGGTTCATGGCCAGGATCAGGAAGAACATGGCGCGCTTCAGGCCCAGCCACGATGTGAAGTAGCCGCCGCCTATGCTGCCCAGCAAAAAGGCGACGGTGCCGGCCGTGCCGTACACGGCGCCCACTTCCGTCGTCGACAGGCCCAGGCCGCCAAGTTCGCGCGCTTCGCGCAGGAACAGCGGGCCGATAGTCTGCACTTGCGCCTCGCCGGCGCGGAACAGGATGATGAAGGCGATCATACCCCAGATGCCGGGCTTTTTCAGGAAGTCCACCAGCACGTCCCACAGGGTGCGGCTGACGCCTGCCACGCTCTTGTCGGCCACGGCCGCATTGCGCACCTGGGGCAGCGCCCACAGGTGATACGCGGCCAGCGACAGCATCATGGCGCCGATGATCAGGAAGATCACCGACCATGCGGGCTTGATGCCGATTTTTTTCTCCAGGTAGCCGGCCAGGATCACCAGGCCGCCCAGCGAGATGAATTTGCCGGCATTGAAGAAGGCGCCTTGCCAGCCCGCGTAGGCGGCCTGCTGCTTGTCCGACAGGCTGGCGATATACAGGCCGTCGCAGACGATGTCGTGTGTGGACGAGGCCAGCGCGGCGACGAACAGCACGGCGATGCAGGCGGCGAACCACAGCGGCGTTTGCAGCGCCAGCGCGATCAGGCCCAGGCTCAGGCCACCCGCGAACTGGAACAGCACCACCATGGTTTTCTTGCTCGACGCCAGTTCCAGGAAGGGGCTCCACAGCGACTTGAAGACCCAGGCAAAGCCGATCAGGCCCGTCCAGCGGGCGATCTGGTCGTTCGGCACGCCCATGCTCTTGAACATCAGGCCGGCCACCAGGGCCACGGCGTAGAACGGCAGGCCCTGGGCGAAGTACAAGGTGGGCACCCAGGAAATCGGGCTGCGTGCTTTCTTGCTGATGCTGATGCGCTTGTCGTGCATGGAGGCTTCCTTATTGAGAGACGTTTTCATTTGACTGCGCCGTCCATGCCGCGCATGAAGAAGCGTTGGGTAAACAGGAAGGCGAGCAGGGTCGGCACGATGGTGATCAGGGTGCCGGCGGCGATCACGCGCGTGCTGCTGCCGAAGGTGCCGCGCAAATACAGCACGCCGACAGAGAGCGGGAATTCATCGGGTTTGCTCATGACGATGGAGGGCCAGATGTATTCATTCCACGATTCGACGGCCGTCAGGATGCCGACGGTGGCCAGCCATGGCGTAATCAGGGGCAGCATGATGCGGCTGAAGATGACCCACTCGGAAGCGCCATCGACACGCGCCGCGTCGATCAGGTCTTGCGGCACTTCCTCGAACGCCTGCTTGAGCAGCAAAATGGCCACGGCCGTCACCACGTTGGGCAGGATCACGCCTGTGTAAGTGTCGACCAGGCTCATTTGCGTGATGGTGATGAAGTTGACGAGGAAATTCACTTCCGACGGCAGCACCAGGGTGGCCAGGATCAGGCCGAACACCAGCTTGCGGCCGCGGAATTTCAGGCGCGCCAGCGGATACGCGGCCAGTGAGCACAGCAGCAGTTTCCAGAACACGGTGAACACGGCGATCAGCACCGAGTTTTTGAAAAACGACCAGATCGGGATGGCCTGGAAGACTTCGATGAAGTTGTCGAAGGACGGGGCCTTTGGCCAGAAAGTGGGCGGGAAGGCGAAGATATTGCCTTCCGTGGAGATGGCCGTCACCAGGGTCCACCAGAACGGGAAGACGCAGACGACGGCGATCGCGCACAGCACGGCATAGTGGCCCAGTATTTGCAGGCGCGTTTTCAGGGGGCGGGAGCGGGTTTTCATGGTCATTCCCCTGTCAGCGGTGCTTCGGTTTCAAATAGCGCAGGCACAGCAGGGCGATGCCTATGCAGAACAGCGAGACGACGAAACTGGCCGCCAGCGCGCGCGGCAGTTTCAAGTGCTTGAGGCCCTGATCGTAGGCGTAATACAGCGCCGTGAAGGTGGAATTCATCGGCCCGCCCTGGGTCAGCACGTCGACTTCCTGGTATGCCTTCAAGGCTGCCAGCACGGACAGGATGGAGCACAGCATGATGGTCGGGCGCAGCATCGGCACGGTGATTTTCCAGAAACGCTGCCAGCGGTTGGCGCCATCGAGCATGGCCGCTTCCTGCATGTCCGACGGAATCGATTGCAGGGCCGCCAGGTACATCACCATGTACCAGCCCAGGCCGCGCCACAGGGTGACGAACATCACGGCGAACAGGGCCAGGCTGTCGTTCGTCAGCCAGCCCACGGGCGCGTTCACGAGTTTCAGGGTCAGCATCACGTAATTGAGCGCACCCTGCTCGTGGAACATGAAGCCCCACATGATGCCGACGACGGAAACGGTGGTCACCACCGGCACGTAGAAGGCGGCGCGGAACAAACGGATGCCGGGCAGGCGGTTGTTGACCAGTACGGCCAGCACGATGGCGCCTACCTGCACAAAGGGCACCATCAGCAAAAACATCAGCGAGTTTTTCAGGCCCGAGACGAACATCTCGTTATTGAAAATGTAGCGGAAATTATCCAGGCCGACGAAGCGCGTCTCGCGTATCAGGCTGTAGTCGGTGAAGGCCAGCACGGAGCCGTAGCCGACGGGCCAGAAGGAAAAGGCGGCCAGCAGCAGCAGGGCCGGGGTCAGGAACAGCCAGGCTTGCACGGTGTGGCGGTGGGCGAGTTTCATGGTGTCCTCAGTGACGCGGCAGGGTGGCCAGCTTGCGGTTCCAGATGGCGACGGCCTGATCCAGCGCCTGCTTCACATCCTGCTTGCCCGTCACGCCCGCCTCGACGGCCTTTACCAGCGAGCGGCGCAATTCGTCGTAGTCGTCGATGCCGGCCACGTACAGGGTGCGCGAGTGGCCCATCGACAGGGCGCCGGCAGCCACCGCCTTTTCGGCCGCGCCCGCGTTCTGCGGCGTGGCGAGGAAAAACGGGTCGGCGGCTGCCTTGACGGTGGTGGGAAAGACGCTGGCCTGTCTGGCGAAGGCCAGCTGGTTGGCGTCGTTCGTCAGGAAGCGCGCGAACTTGCCGACCGATGGCAGCTGGCGCGCCGGCACGCCTTTTGGAATGGCGAAGTGCACCAGCCAGCCGCCATCGGCGATGCCGGTGGGGCCCAGCGGCGCGGGCGCCACGTCGGTGATGGCGTAGATGTCCTTTGCGTCGCCGCGGATGCGCTGCATGGCCGTCGGCGGCGCCAGCAGCATGCCCAGGCGGCCGCCCTTGTAGGCGTCGATCACGGCCGGGAAATTATCTTCGGCGAACAGGCTTTCCTTCAGCAGGCCACCCACTTTATAAGTGTCGGCCAGCTTTTGCACCAGCGCCACGTGCTGCGGCGAATTGAAGACGGCGCGCTTGTCCTGGATCACGGCCAGGCCTTGCTGCATGAACAGGCCGTCGATTTTAGAGAGGGCGGGGGCGATGCCGGCCTTGCCCGTGCGTTGCGCGATCTGGCGTGCGAACGCCAGCTGTTCATCGAGGCTGGCGGGGCCGCGCGTGAGGCCCGCCTGCTTGAAAATGGCGGTATTGAAGGCGATCACCGCGACATTGCTGTACATGGGAAAACCGTAGGTGCGGCCCTTGAAGCGCAAGTCGTCCAGGGCGCTGGGAATGTAGTTGGCGCGCGCCTCCGCGATCAGGCCATCGACGGGCGTGAGCAAGCCGTCGCGCGCAAATTCGTCGGCCCAGGGCACGTTCAGGCTGACCAGTGCGGGCGGCGTGCCGGCCACGATGCGCGTGACCAGCTTGGTCTGGATGACGTCCCACGGGAAGTCTATCCATTCGATCTTGACGTCGGGATTCTGCGCCTCATAGCGCGCCACCACCGCATTGAAATACGGCGTGAACTTGGGCTTCATGCTGAAGGTCCAGAATTCGATTTTCTCGGCAGCCCATGCCTGTGGCGCGAGCAGGCCCGCGCAGGCAAACACTGCCAACAGTCTCTTGATCGTCATTTTTATCCTGGAGCGTGGCGCTCCAATGTCCATGAGTCCGCAGCGCGGGTACATGCCCTTGCCGTCGCTTATATTCGGGTGCTGCTGCCGGCAGCTGCGCCCCGTGCCGGGGACGCAGCTGCCGATACTGCTTAGTTGGTCTTCGTGACCTTGCTCAAATGGCGCGGCGCATCCGGGTCCATGCCGCGCGCGGCCGACAGTTTTGCCGCCATCACGTAGAAGGACTGGATGGCGACGATAGGGTCGAGATCCGGCGTGGCCGCCACGGGCAGGGTCAGGTCGCGCTCGGCCACGTCGGCGGGGGCCGCCAGCAAGACCTTGGCGCCGCGGCCGCGCATTTCCGTGGCCAGCTGCAGCAGGCCGGCCTGGGTCGGGCCGCGCGTGGCGAAAATCAGCAGCGGGTAGCCGTCTTCGATCAGGGCCATCGGGCCGTGCTTGATTTCGGCGCCGCTGAAGGCCTCCGCCTGCAGGGCCGAGGTTTCCTTGAATTTCAATGCCGCTTCCAGCGCCACGGGGAAGCTGATGCCGCGGCCCACGACCATGATGTTGCGCGCCGGCGCCAGCACGTCAATCGCCGGAGACCAGTCGACGCGGGTCGCTTCGAGCAGCGCTTCGGGCAGTGCTTCCAGGCCAGCCTGCAGCTCGGGGTCGTTCTGCCACTGTGCCACCATGCGCGCGCCCGCGACCAGGCTGGTAATGAAGCTCTTGGTGGCGGCGACGCTTTGTTCCTTGCCCGCGCGCAGGGGCATGGCCCATTCGGCGGCGTGCGCCAGCGGCGAATCGATATCGTTGACGAGGGCCACGGTGGTGGCGCCGCCGTCGCGGAAGTAGCGGATCGGTTCGACCACGTCCGGGCTCTGTCCCGATTGCGAAATCGAGATGGCCAGGGTGTCGCGCGTCACCAGCGGCGACTTGTTCAGGGTCACCAGCGACATCGGCAGCGAAGCGACGACACGGCCCAGGCGCGCCATGATCAGATAGGCGACGTAGTTGCAGGCGTGATCCGAGCTGCCGCGCGCGATGGTCAGCGCGGTCGAGAATGAGGTGCTCCTCAATTTGCGGCCCAGTTCCGCGTAGCGTTCCGTGTCGCTGGCCAGTTGCAGGGCGACGCATTCGGCGGCGGAAATGGCTTCTTTAAGCATCATTGAGGTCACAGATTTCTCCTTCTATATACACAGCTTTGAGTTTGAGATCGCGATCGAGTACCACCAGATCGGCGTAAGTACCGGGGGCCAGCCGGCCACGTTCTTCCAGGCCCAGGTAATCGGCGGCGTTGGTCGACACGCGCTTGGACGCGTCGGCCAGATCCAGTCCCAGTCCCACCAGGTTGCGCAGCGCCTGGTCCAGGGTCAGGGTGCTGCCCGCCAGGGTGCCGTCGGGCAGGCGTACGCCGCCCATGCATTTCTGCACGGCGTGGCGGCCCAGCATGTATTCGCCGTCCGGCATGCCGGTGGCGGCGGTCGAATCGGTGACGCAGTACAGGCGCGGGATGGCGCGCAGGGCCACCTTGATGGCGCCCGGATGCACATGCAGCAGGTCGGGTATCAGTTCGGCGTACTCGGCGTGCGCCAGGGCGGCGCCGACCATGCCAGGCTCGCGGTGATGCAGGCCGCTCATGGCGTTGAACAGGTGCGTGAAACCCATGGCGCCGTGTTCCAGCGCGGCCACGCCATCTTCATACGAACCGAGCGTGTGACCGATCTGCACGCGCACGCCGGCGTCGGCCAGCGAGCGCACCAGTTCCAGGTGGCCGGCGATTTCCGGCGCCACGGTGATGACGCGCAGCTTGGCCAGGGTTTGCAGGCGTTCGATTTCGGCCAGCGTGGCGGCGCGCGCGTAGTTGGGCTGCGCACCGAGCTTGCCGGAATTGATGTACGGGCCTTCCAGGTGGGCGCCCAGCACGCGCGCCGTGTTCGGACGGCGGTGGTTGGCGGCGATGCCGATGGCCGTCAGGGCCATGTCGATATCTTCCGGCGGCGCCGTCATGGTGGTGGCCAGCAGGCTGGTGGTGCCGTGGCGCGCATGGATGGCCGCGATGGTGTAGACGGCGTCGCCGCCTTCCATGATGTCCTTGCCGGCGCCGCCATGCACGTGCAGGTCGATAAAACCGGGCAAAATATAATCGTCGCTGTTGTTCGACGGGTGGAGGGAATTGCCCGTGATGCTGTCGACCCGCTCGCCGAAGGCGATGGCGCCGTGGATCCAGCCGCCGGGGGTAAGGATATTGCCTTTGATAGTGCTGCTCATCTGCGCGACTCCGCTACGAATTCATAATAATCACTGCGGCAATACGAGTGGGTCAGTTCCACCGCTGCGCCGTTGTCGAGATAACTGACACGGGTGATGTGCAGCATGGCTTCACCCGTCTTGATATTGGCCAGCTTGGCCTGTTCCGCCGTGGCGTTGACGGCGCGGATATGCTGCAGCGCGCGCATCGGGATGGTGCCGCGCGACTCCAGGTAGCCGTACAGCGAATCGGTCACCTGCTGCGGGTCCGGCATGTACAGGGCGGGGATGGTGGTCGTCTCGATCGCCATCACCACGTCATCGGCCGTGCGCAAACGGCGCAGGCGCGCTACCGGCATGTGCGGCGACAGGCCCAGCGACAGCAGTTCCAGTGGCGCGGCCGCGCCGATATCGCGCTGCAGCCAGCGCGAGCCGGCCGTGAAGCCCCGCTGGCGCAATTCTTCCGAAAAGCTCGTCAGGCGCGACAGCGGCTGCTCCAGCTTGGGCGTGATGTAGGTGCCCGAGCCGCGCTTGCGCGTCAGCATGCCCCGGTCGCACAGCATGTCGATGGCCTTGCGCGCCGTGACGCGCGAGATTTCCAGGATTTCCGACAGCACGCGCTCCGAAGGCAAAGCCTGGTTGGCGCGCCAGTCGCCGCTGGCGATGCCGTCCGACAGCATGTTCGCCAGTTGCATGTAGAGCGGCGTGTCGCTGGCCGGATTGGGTTTGAAGGCGGACAGTTTGGCCAGCATGGTCATTGCTCCTGCAAGTGCTTGCGTATCAGGCGCAGGCCGCCTGCCGCCGAGTCGCCCTGTGCCGGCACGACCAGTTGCAACAATGCCGCCGGCAGGTAGGCCGACAACGGTGCCGCCAGGCCGCCGCACAGGGCCACGGGCAAGGTGCCGGCCGGGTCGAGCGCCCTGGCGATGAGGGCGATCTGCTGGCCCGCGCCCATCAGGATGGTGCGTGCCACTACATTGGTGGCCGCGTGTTCGAGCACCAGCCGCGCCAGTTGCGCGAAAGTGGTCTGGCTGGCGGCCGCCAGCCACACCTGCATGGCGTCGCGCTGGCCGCCGCAGGCCTCGATGACGGCCGTGGCGAAGGCGCTGCCGGGCACGCGCCCGTCGACCACTTGCTGCGCGTGGTTGACGGCGCGCATGCCGATCCAGGCGCCGCCCGCTTCGTCGCCGGAGGGGAAGCCCCAGCCGCCTACTTCGTGACGGCTGCCGTCCGCGTGCAACACTTCGCCCACGCTGCCGGTGCCGATGGCGACGATGGCGCCCGGCTGGCCGGCATGCGCGCCCAGCAGGGTGGTCAGGGCATCCGATTCGAGTGCGACAAAGGCATAGCCGGGATTGTGTTCGATGAAGCTGGCGGCCCACTGCTTGTTGTGCACGCCGGCCAGGCCCAGGCCGATGGCCATGCGCTGCAGCGGCGGCTGTTCCAGGCCGGCGGCGCGGAAGGCCAGGGTGACGGCATGCGCCACGGACGTCCAGGCCCGTTCGATGCCCAATCCCAGGCCGGATGGGCCGCTTTGTCCCTGCGCCAGCTCCTGGCCATCGAGGCGCGCCAGGCGTACGCGAGTGCCGCTTCCCCCGCCGTCGACGCCGATTATGTATTCGATCATGTTATGCAGTCCCGCGTTTGGTTGATTGCGCCTGTCTCGGTTCTTTTATTTGTCGGGCGGCGAAAAAGCTGAAGGCACTATATTGTCGCCTCGATGGCTTGTCAACAGGTATTTAAGTGGTATTGATAAATGCCTTGTGCGATGGCGCGCCATGCCCGAGGGAATGATTGCAAGTAATTGTTAATAAAGGAGTTTTTGTGTGCCGTGAATGGTATTGAAATTGGCCTTGTTTAATGCCAATTTTTCCCGGGTGGTCTGTGCCGCGCACTGTGGTATTGCTTGTATGCATGCTTGGCAAGGCGCGCCATGAAGAGTAAAGTCCGCCTTTTACATCTGAGTTGGAAGAGCATGATGAACGACAAGGCAGCAAAGAGCGAGTACTGGGACGACTGGCAGCAAGAGGCGCTGGCCGCCGGCGTGTCGGCGCCGCTGGCCGCGCTGGGCATGGAAATGATGCGCACGCACCGCAAGAACCGCTGGCCGAAGGATTTCCTGGGCCGCGAAAGCGATGGCCCGGTCATGATTGAAATGTGCCTGGAAGACGAGGCGGAAACGGAATTGTTCTTTATCGAGAACCTGTATCCCTACGATGCAGCGCTGATCGAAAAGACGCGCCGCCGCCTGTGCCTGCACTAGGCTGACACGCGCGCGTGACTGGAACGGCCGCCTTGTGCGGCCGTTTTAACGTCAGGTACTGAACTTTTCGCTGCTGGCGCGCACGCGCATGCGCAGGCTCAGCAGCACGAGGGCGACCAGCAGCAGCGATTGCGTGCTCGGTTCATACGGCGTGGGGGCGTGCAGGCTGCCTTCCGGTGACTGGAAACTGGCCAGGCGCATGGCCAGGGTGGCGGGCGCCGCCTGGTAGGTGGCCGCGTGAATCGGTGGTGTGCCCGCCGCATGCGTGTTGCCAGCGGCCCAGAGCGACAGGGCCGCGCCCAGCAAGATCATCTTTCTCATCATATTGTCTATTTCCGCCGAGGGCTGTACGTCGATGACACATGGTCCCGCCGTATGCCGGCCCATGTCCTGTCCCCAGTGTGTATGCTTGCCTCCAGTGCTGGTCATGCCGCACCGAAATGATATCTTTTTATAAATTGCGTGTATTAAAACATAATAAAATGAAAATGCAAAACTCTTTTTGCAAATAAGCGCATGCGCTGCCTGTGCTTCCGGGGTGGGATTTATTGCATGGGGGAAATGACGTGGCATTTTCATGGGGGAGTGTCATAATGGCTCAGGCATTTTCGCCCAGGTATGGAGTAAATGATGAGCAAGGCACAGGACAGCAAGAAAGAAGCCAAGAAGGAACCGGCCAAGAGCATGAAGGAGAAGAAGGAAGCCAAGAAGGTCAAGAAAGAAGAGCGCAAGCGCTGATCATGCGCGTGCGCCGTTCATTGATGCGCCGGTGGCGTGCGCCGGCCCTGCTGGCGGCGTTCGCCCTGCTGGCCTTCGGTGTACCCGTGTCCGGCGTGCTGGCGCAGCAAAAAGCACCGCCGTCCACGTTCGGGCAAGTGGTGGGCAATGCCGTGCTGTGCATCGACCAGATCGACAACAAGGCCTTCTATGCCTATTTGCTGACGGCCTTCGGTCCTGCCTACAAGCATGAAGGGGGCGCCTACTGGTTCCGCACGGACGCCACCTTGTGGGGCGCGCCCGTAACCGACGTGATCGTCAGCGACGACACCAGTCCCCTCGTCTTCATGGGCGTGGTAGCGGACGCGACGCCGGAAAAGCTGGAACCGGCCATCCGCAGCGCCTCGGGCCTGCGTTTCAATAAACTCGACAATTCCGCCTTTCCTGTCCGTGCTTCCGTGCCTGGCAGTAAAATCGTCTACTTCCGTAGCAAGGCGAAAGTGTATTGCGCCAAATACAAGCCGTTGCCGCCCGCTCGCACCCGATGAGGGTATCGGCTTGCCGCCGCGCATTTTGATCGTTTCATCCGCAGGGTCTCCATGTACACGCATTATTTCCAGCTCAAGCAATCGCCGTTCTCGATCGCCCCCGATCCGCGCTACCTGTTCATGAGTGAACGCCACCGCGAAGCGCTGGCGCACCTGCTGTATGGCGTGGGCAGCGGCGGCGGCTTCGTGCTGCTGACGGGGGAAATCGGCGCCGGCAAGACCACCGTGTGCCGCTGCTTCATGGAGCAGATTCCGGAAAATTGCCAGCTGGCGTATATCTTCAATCCGAAACTGTCCGTCGAGGAATTGCTGCTGTCGATCTGCGAGGAATTCCGCATCGCCCTGGCGCCCGGCGTGGCCAGCGTGAAAGGCTATGTCGACGCCATCAATGCACACCTGCTGGCCAGCCATGCACAAGGCAAGAACAATGTGCTGATCATTGATGAAGCACAAAACCTGTCCGCCGCCGTGCTGGAGCAGCTGCGTTTGCTGACGAACCTGGAAACGAGCGAGCGCAAGCTGCTGCAGATCATCCTGATCGGCCAGCCGGAATTGCGCGCCATGCTGGCCCGGCCCGAGCTGGAGCAACTGGCGCAGCGCGTGATCGCCCGCTATCACCTTGGCTCGCTGACGGCCGAGGAAACGGCCAGCTATATCCGCCACCGCTTGGCCGTGGCAGGCAGCACGGCGCAGACGCCGTTCGCGCCCCGCCTGATGGCGCAGATCCATGCCTTGAGCCACGGCGTGCCGCGCCGCATCAACCTGCTGTGCGACCGCGCGCTGCTGGGTGCCTACGTGGAAAACCAGCCGCAGGTGACGCGCCAGATACTGCGCCGTGCCGCCGAGGAAGTGTTTGCCGAAGAGGGGAAACCGGCTGTCGGACGGGGCCTGCACTGGCCGCACGTGGCGGCCGGCGTGCTGGCCGGCGCCGTGGTCACGGCTGCGTTGGCATGGCATTTCATGCCGCACGCCAGCGTGCCCGTACCGGCGGTCACTGCGCCGGCACCGGCCTTGGCCGCATCCGTGCCGGCGGCGTCCGCAGCGGTGGCCGCGTCCGCACCCGCCAGCGTGCCGGACCGCAACGCCGTGCTGCGCCAGCTGGCCGCCCTGTGGGGCGAGCAGTTGCCTGCCGGCGATGCTTGCCAGGCGGGTTCGCGTGCCGGCCTGCGCTGCCTGCACAGCCGGGGCGGCATCGCCGAACTGCGCGTGCTGGACCGTCCCGCCATGCTGGCCTTGCGCGATGGGCAAGGGGCGGAACAGCTGGCGCTGCTGACGCGGCTGCAGGGCGAGACCGCTACGCTGATGCTGGACGGTAAGCAACTCAGCCTGCCCCTGGGCCAGCTGGCGCAGCGCAGCGATGGCATTTTCACCACTTTCTGGCGCGCCCCGCGCAGCTGGCGCGACGAGGTGCCGCAGGGTGCCCGCGGTGCCGATGTGGACTGGCTGGCGCAGCGCCTGGCGCAACAGCGGGGCTTGCCGGCACCGGCCGCCAACCTGTCGCTCGATGCCGAGATGCAAGGCCAGCTGCGTGCTTTCCAGCAGAGCCAGAACTTGCGGGCCGATGGCCTGGCGGGCCCGAAAACGTACATACGCCTGATGCAACTGGGTGACAACGCGGAGCCGCGCCTGAGCAGCGCAGCTCCTGCCGTGGCAGCGCCCGCTGCGACGGCGATGGTGGCGGGGAAATAAGATGTCCTACATACTTGAAGCACTGAAAAAATCGCAGGCCGAGCGCCAATTGGGCGAGTTGCCTTCGATCCACGCACCGCAAGTGCAGCTGCACGCTGCTGCAGCGTCCTCTGCTGCGCGGCGCGCGCCCGTCTGGCTGGCGCTGGGCGGTGTGAGCGTGGCCGTGGCTGCCGCGCTGCTGCTGTGGCAGCCCTGGCAGGCGGGTGCGGCTGCGCCTGCGGCCGCTGCTGTCGTCCCTGCCGTGCTGGCCCAGGCCGTGCCCGCACCCGTGCCCGTCGCTGCCCCGCCAGCCGTACCCGCGCCGGCGCCTGTGCCGCTGGCTGCCCCGTCCCTGCCGTCGGCGGCCACCGCCGCGCCCGTGCACCATGCCAGGCCCGTGGCGGAACCCCGGCAAGAGACGCCCGGCCAGGTCGCACCGCCGCCCGTTGTGGCTCCGATGCCTGCAGCGCCGCCCGCTTCCACGCCCACGCCTGGCGCCGAGGAAAGCGTGCCCGGCATGCGCGACTTGCCCGAGCCGATACAGCGGCAAATCCCGCCGGTCGCCATCGGCGGCTATATTTATTCGAAGAATCCGACCGACCGCCTGTTGCTGATCGACAAGGTCTTGCGCCACGAGGGCGAGGAACTGGCGCCCGGCCTGGTGTTGGAAAAGTTGCAGCCGAAGGCGGCCATCTTCAGTTTCAAGGGCTACCGCTACCGCGTGCCGTATTGATTTGTTGCGCATCAAGGCCGGGCCGCCATAGCTGAACCATACTGGCCTGGCCTGGTCGAACCAGGGTCGCTGCGCCCGTGTGCGCGGCCGGGGAGTTCCGATGATTGCTGCTGCTGGTGAAGGTGCCTTTGATGCGGATGCGCCGGAAAATCTGGCGCGCATCGAGCATATCGTCGTGCTGATGATGGAAAACCGCTCGTTCGACCACATGCTCGGCTACCTGAGCCTGGAAGGCGGGCGCGCCGACATCGACGGCTTGCAGGCCAGCCATGCCAACCTGCACGCGGGCGTGGCGTACCCCGTGCACCATTTGCGGCGCACGGCCTTCGGCCCGCAGCAAGACCCGTCGCATACGGGCCTGTCGGTGGCGCAGCAATTGCAAAACAATAACGGCGGCTTCATCGACGACTATGCACAAACGCATCCGGGCGACCCCGACATCGACCTGGTGATGGGGTACTACAATGGGGCCGACTTGCCCATGTATGATTTCCTGGCGCAGCAGTTCTGCGTCTGCGACCGCTGCTACAGCTCCGTGCCGGGCGCCACCTGGCCCAACCGCCTGTATGCGATCAGCGGCAAGGCGGCCGGCAGCCGCGACAGCAAGCGCGTGCCCCAGTATGCAAACAAGTCCTTCGTGCGCCACCTCGAGCATGCCATGGTCAGCTGGAAATTTTATTCCGCCTGGAAACCCTGGAGCCTGGCGCTGACGGACGACCATTACCGCTCGTCCGAGTTTTACGAGCCTTTCGGCTCTTTCGGGCGCCGCTATGGCTTCATCGGCGATGCGCTGGCTGGCACCTTGCCCTCGGTCAGCTGGATCGATCCGCATTTCTTTGGCAATGACGACCATCCGCCGGCCGATATCCGCGCCGGCCAGGCACTGGTGGCGCAGGTTTACCAGGCCCTGTCGCGTGGACCGGCCTGGGCGCGCACCTTGCTGATCCTCAGTTATGACGAACACGGCGGATTTTTCGACCATGTGCCGCCGCCTGCCGCTGTGGACGACGAGCCCGCGTTTCGCCAGTACGGCGTGCGCGTGCCCATGTTGCTGGTGTCGCCGCTGATCGCGCCGGGCAGCGTCAGCCATGAGGTGGTCGACCACACGTCCATCATCAAGACCATCTTGCAGCGCTTTTGCCGCGCCGCCGATGGCGCCTTGCCCCAGATGGGCGCGCGCGTGGCAGCCGCCAGCGGCCTGGGTGCGGTGCTGACCCTGGCCCAGCCCCGCGCGGCGCCGGTCGTGCCCGCCGTGGTGCTGGTGCAGCGCGCCGCATGGGAAGCGGAGGTGCGGGCGCAGGAATTCGCCCCGCTGGCGCTGGCTGGCGAGTTGGCCGCCACTGCCGCCGTGCCCGTGCAATCGGAGGCTGAAGCGGGTGTGGTCGCCGCACACCGGCAATTGGCGCGCTCGGCCAGGAATGCACAGACGGCGAATGGCAAGACAGCGACCCGGCCGGCAGGCCGGCGCCGGCGGCAGGGCGGCAAGCCAGCGCACGCCGATGCGCGGTCCGGCAAGGGCACGCTCGATGGCGGCGGCCGTTGAGACAGACGCCGTCCCACAGGCGATGCCATGCGGAAATCCTGTGGCGCTTGACTTGGGCGATGAGCTGGGCGCTGACCTGGGCAATGCACGGCGCCGGCGCCGGTGGGGCTGCGTATAATCATTCCTTCTCAATCAAGGAGTGACCATGCACGATGCGATGCCCGCCCACCCGGTACTGGGTGTGATCGGCCGTTCCGGTAGCGGCAAGACGACCCTGCTGGAATTTGTGGTGAAGGAACTGGCGGCGCGCGGCTTGCGCGTCAACCTGGTCAAGCACAGCCACCATGACCTGGCGCTGGAGCCGCCGCAAAAAGACAGCGCCCGGTTGCGCCTGGCGGGGGCGGCGGAAGTGCTGGTGGCGTCGCCGTATCGTTTTGCCATCGTGCATGAGCTGCGCGGCGCGCCCGAGCCGAGCCTGGCGCAGCAATTGGCTCGCATGGGGCCGGCAGACCTGACGCTGGTGGAAGGCTTCAAGACGGACCCCATCCCCAAGCTGGAAGTGTTTCGCCCGGGAGTGGGGCAGGCGCCCCTGTATCCGCATGACCCGCAGGTGATCGCCGTCGCCTCCGACAGCCCGGCACCGGCCGACTTGCGCGAGGGCGTGCAATGGCTGGACTTGAATGCGCGCGAGCAAGTGCTGGCCTGGCTGCTGCACAGACTGGAAAAATAAGCTAAAGGTTTGCCGCAGCCATCCGTTAATACTGATAGAACCTCATTGGAGAAACGTATGGACGTCGGAAGCATTGCTCAACTGTCAACTACGATGGCGGAGACAGGCACGCGGCAAGCCGTCGGTTTGGCTGTCCTGAAAAAAGCCCAGGATATTCAAAGTTCGACTGCCACTGCCTTGCTGGCAGCCCTGCCGCCAGTACAGTCGGCGACGAGTCTGCCGGCTCACCTCGGTAACCGCATCAACACGACAGCCTGAATGCAGGTCTGTAGCGCCAGTTCGGCGCTCGCGATACCTATGCCCACGCCACCGCTGCCGACGGTGGCGTGGGCGTGTTTGTTTTTCTTCGCTGCAATCGTCATCGCTGCCCGAATTTCCCGCCTTCCTTTCCGCCTCCATCAAGTTGATTAACTGACCATGATTCGCCATGGCGCGGCCGATTCGGTAAAATGACGTCCATCACCTCGCGTTGCCCATGGCGCAGCCCGGGGCGTGCCGTCAGGACTTACCGATTACTTTGACTCATGCAAGAGGATTTCCCATGAACAAACGTCAAGCTCTCATCGCCGCCGCCCTCGCGGGCATCTGTGCCGGCGCCACCGTCAGCGCGGCCGCGCACGATGGTCCCGCCCCCGCCGACAAGGAAAAATGCTATGGCGTGGCCAAGGCAGGGCAGAACGATTGTGCCTCGTCCGATGGCGCGCATTCCTGCGCGGGCCAGGCGGAGGCGGACAACTTGCCCACGGAATGGACCTATGTTGCCAAGGGCACATGCGAACAGGCGGGCGGCTCCGTCAAGCCCATCAAGGCCGGCAAGGCCGCCAAACCGGCCACGCAGCCGTAAGCTCTCGCCGCTTGCCCATGCCGCAGCCACTTCGAGCGCTTGCCGGCGTCGGCTTGCGCGCCGCGCACTACCACGACTTCCTGGCGCGCCGGCCTCGCGTGGGCTGGCTGGAAGTGCATACCGAAAATTATCTGCAGCCGTCGGGCTGGGATAGTCATGTGTTGCATGCCCTGCGCCAGGATTACCCGCTCAGCCTGCATGGCGTGGGGCTGGGCCTGGGGTCCGCGCGGGGCTTTTCCGAGGCCCATTTGCAGCGTGTGCGCGCCGTGGTGGAGCGCATCGAGCCGGCCCTCGTGTCGGAACACCTGTGCTGGGGCGCCGTGGCGCAACGGCAACTCAATGATCTGTTGCCGCTGGCCTTGAATGGCGCCGCCCTGGATTTGCTGTGCGCCAGAGTGGGGCGCGTGCAGGAGGTGCTGAAAAGACCGATCTTGCTGGAGAATGTCTCCACTTACCTGCGCTTTGCCGACGATGCCATGAGCGAGGCGCAATTCCTGGCGGAGCTGGCGCGCCGTAGCGGCTGCGGGCTGCTGCTCGATATCAATAACCTGTATGTGAACCAGTGCAACCACGGCGAAGACGCCTTGACGGCCATGCAGTCCATCGCGCCGGGCAGCGTGGGCGAGCTGCACCTGGGCGGCCATTTGCTGACGCCGCACGCCGTGATCGACCACCATGGCGCCGCCGTGGCTGATCCTGTCTGGGACTTGTATGCGGCCGCCTTGCTGCGCTTTGGCGCCATTCCCACCCTGGTCGAATGGGATACGCATATACCGCCGCTGGATATCCTGCTGGGCGAAGCGGACAAGGCGCAGGCCATGCTGGCGCGCCATGTGCCGCAGGCACCATGGCAGGGAGCGCTGCTGGCGGCGCCGCCGGCTGCTCCTGCCGATACGCTGGTGGCCGGTCAGCAAGTGTTTGCCACGGCCTTGCTTGATACGATGGCAGCCCTGCCATCGTTCGCGGGAGAGGCGGTAGCGCAGCGTTTTTCACTGTATCGCGGCAACTTGAGCGCCACCTGGCGCCGCACCCTGGCGCACGCCTATCCCGTCGTGCTGGCGCTGGTGGGCGAGGATTTCTTTGCTGGCCTGGCACGCGCGTATGGCCGCCAGTATCCGTCAGATAGCGCCGATTTGAACCGGTTTGGCACCAGTTTCGCCGATTTTCTCGCTGCGTTCCCGCCCGTGGTCGAGTTGCCCTACCTGCCTGACATGGCGCGCCTGGAATGGGCCGTGCACCTGGCCCATTACGCGTCCGATGCGCAGGCGCTGGCGCCCGAGTCGCTGGCCGCCTTGCATCCCGATCAGCTGGAAGCACGCCGTTTGACCTTGCATCCCGCTTGCGCCTTGCTGGCATCGAACTGGCAAGTGGCGGCCCTGTGGCAGGTGCATCAGGAGGGGGATGGGCAGAGTGAAGGGCAGGGGAGGTTTCCGCAGGATATGCAGGTGGCTAGCTGGGCACTGGTGTGCCGGCCGCGCTGGAAGGCGCAGGTGCTGGTAGTGGATGCGGCCGCGCACGCGGCCTTGCTGGCGTTGCAGCAAGGACAGACATTTGGTGCCGCGCTCGATGTGGTGTTCGAGCGGGACCCGGCCTTTGACCTGGCGGCACACTTGCGCCAGTGGCTGGCGCATGCGGTGCTGGCAGCGTAATGCTTTATTCGAAGGCCCGCAGCAAGCGCGCTTCGCCCGTCTGATCGCGATACAGGGCATTCGCGGCCAGGGTGGCGTCCATCATGCGCGTCACTTGCTCCTCTTCGAAGCGGGCCAGTTCGGCCGTGGCCGCGACGAGGGCCAGTTCCAGCCTGGCGCGCGCGCTCTGGTACAGGCTGCTGGTGTATTTGTCTGTGTTGCGCAGTAATTCTTCCGCGTTTTCTATCACCTGGCGCAAGTCGCCGATCAGGCGTTCCTGGCTGCGCGTACCTTGTTCGGGATGGTCCATGGCGCTTCCCTTCTGCAATCGATATTTATCTGACAATAACGACATGTTGCAGCTTGATTCGGGCAGCCGGGCTGGCAGGGGGCTGGCTGGACGCACGGGGCTGCTCGCGCGCCCCATGCCGGGGTCAGACTGGAGCGACGACCGTGATACGAATATCGTCCACGCTGACGACCTGGCCGGCGCGGATCTTGGCGGTCTTGCGCAATTCCTTCTTGCCATCGACCTTCACCACGCCGCTATCGACCATGACCTTGCCTGCGCCACCGCTGTCGCACAGGCCGACCAGTTTCAATAGCTGGTTCAGCTCGACGAACTCGGATGTTAAATCAAAGCTTACTTTTTGCATTGTATCCCTTATTGCAACGATGTGTTTTAAACACTTGATGACGACCTCAACTAATCCATAGTTTACCTGAAGCCGCCAGCAATGCAGGGTGGAGGTCAGCTTTTGTTGGGCCGCGTCATCTCCAATGGCACGATCCATGCACTGAATTGCTCTTCCGTCACAAAGCCCAGGGCCAGCGCCGCTTCCTTCAAGGTCGTGCCTTCGTGCTGCGCCTGCTTGGCGATTTGCGCCGCCTTGTCGTAGCCGATATGCGGCGCCAGCGCCGTGACCAGCATCAGGGAGCGCTCCATCAGTTCGGCGATGCGTACACGGTTCGGCGCGATGCCGTGCGCGCAATGCGCGTCGAAGCTGCGCATGCCGTCGCCCAGCAGGCGTGCGCTTTGCAGGAAATTGTGCGCGATCAGGGGCTTGAAGACGTTCAGCTCGAAATTGCCCGAGGCGCCCCCCACCGTGATGGCGACGTCGTTGCCGAACACCTGACAGCACAGCATGGTCAGCGCTTCGCACTGGGTGGGATTGACCTTGCCCGGCATGATGGAGCTGCCCGGCTCGTTTTCGGGGATGGTGATTTCACCGAGGCCGGAACGGGGGCCGGAGGCCATCCAGCGCACGTCGTTGGCGATCTTCATCAGGGCCGTGGCCAGGGTTTTCAGCGCGCCATGGGCGGCCACCAGCGCATCGTGGGCGGCCAGCGCGGCAAACTTGTTGCTGGCCGTCTCGAACGGCTGGCCCGTCAGGCGCGCCAGTTCAAAGGCGATGCGGCCGGCAAATTCCACGTGGGCGTTCAAGCCCGTGCCCACGGCCGTGCCACCGGCGGCCAGTTGCAGCAGCGGCGGCAAGGATGCCGTGATGATGTGCTCGGCAAAGTCCAGCTGCGCCACATAGCCGGAAAATTCCTGGCCCAGGGTCAAGGGCGTCGCATCCTGCAAATGCGTGCGGCCGATCTTGACGATGTCGGCAAACTCCGTGGCCTTGGCGTCGAGCGTGGCGCGCAGCTGGCGCAGCGGCGGCAAGACCGTGTTGGCGACAGCCAGGGCAGCCGCCACATGGATGGCGGTAGGAAAGATGTCGTTCGAGGACTGGCCCAGGTTGACGTCGTCGTTCGGGTGCAGCAGGCGCTCGGCGCCCCGCAAGCCGCCGATCAGTTCGGAACCACGGTTGGCCAGCACTTCATTCATGTTCATATTGCTTTGCGTACCGGATCCCGTCTGCCAGACGGCCAGCGGGAATTCTGCGTCATGCTTGCCGGCCAGCACTTCGTCGGCCGCTTGCGTGATGGCGATGGCTTTCTTGCCATCCAATAGACCCAGGTCCAGGTTGACGTGGGCGGCCGCGCGCTTGACGGTGGCCAGGGCGGCGATCAGTTCGGGCGGCATCTTTTCCGTGGAGATATGGAAATGCTCGAGCGAGCGCTGCGTTTGCGCTCCCCACAGCCGGTCGGCGGGTACGTCGATCGGGCCGAAACTGTCGCGTTCGATTCTGCTACTCATGGCATCCCTTTCATCGATGGAGGTGGAACGAGTGTACTCCAGGCGTCAAAAAGGCACAGGATGATGCTGTATTGCATCATTTTTGCCATGGTCCATCTATATTTTTGCGATTTCCTGCCGTTAAAGACAGGCGAGTTCCCCTTATTTATCTTGTTATCAAAGCGATCAGTCCATGCAAAGCAGCATCCTTCCCCGTTGGTCCCTGATCGCGTGCGCCGCCGCCAGCCTGGCCTTGTCGCCCGTCATGGCGGCCGAACTGGGCGAGATGGCGGTGCTGTCGCACGTGGGCCAGCCCTTGCTGGCCGAGATCGAACTGACGGCCCTGGCGCCTGAGGAAGCCAGTGGCGTGGCCGTGCGCCTGGCTTCGCCCGATGTGTACCGCGGCGGCGGCATCGGCATGGACCCGGCCTTGCAAACCTTGACGATCAGTCCGCTGGAACGGGGTGGGCGGCACTATGTGCGCGTGACCACCCGGCAAGCGATCCAGGCTGGTCATGTGCATTTGTATTTGTTATTGGGCAATGGTAGTGGCGCCGTCGTGCGCCTGGGCACCTTGTGGCTGACGCCGGCGCCGCCCGTTGCCGTCGCCGCCAGTGCGCCAGTCAGGCCAGCTATTCCGGCGACTGTGCCTGTGCCGCTGGTGCAGCCACTGCCGCAGCCGCGCGTTGCGCCCGGCGCGCCGCCGCCCGATGCCGCCGCGCTGGCGGCCCGCGCGCGTGCCGAGGGTCTGGTGCGCCCGTCGCGCGTGTTTGTGCCGCCGCCCGCCGCGCCCAAGTTGGCCGCCCCCGTGCTGCGTACGGCGCCGTTGCGCCGCGCCACGGCGCCCGTGGCCGCTTGCGCGCCGCAGGCGGATGCTGGGCAGGCGGAAGCGTGCGTGGCGCTGGACCAGAAAAACGTGGTCCTGAATGAAAAGCTCGGCGAATTGGAAGGCAAGATTGGCGCCTTGCAAAAGGCGCTGGCGCTGCCCGCCGCTACGACCGCTGCCGTTCCGCCTGCCGTGGCGGAGGCGCCCCATGCCAAGCCCAAGCCCCTGTATGCGGCGCCAGCGGCTGACAAGGAAACGAAAGCGGGCGGCAACGGCTTGCTGTGGCTGGGTGTTGGCACGCTGATCTTCCTGCTGCTGACGGCGCTCATCGTGTATGTCGTGCGCAAGCGCAAGCAAGCTGCGGGGGCGGGCGCGCCGTCGAAATACTGGGTCCTGCTGCGCAAACCATTCGGCCGCAAGAAAAAGGATGTGCCGGTGCTGACGGAAGCGCTGGAGGAGGAAGCGGCCGAACCGGAACCGGAGCCGTTCTCGCGTTAATGGTGCTGCAAGGCCGCGCTCAAATTTGATATAAAAAAAGATATTTAAAAAATACAGAAAAAAGCCTGCCTATCGTGTTGCCTATTTTTTAAAGATGGTGATATGATTAACTTAGTGGACTTGCTCTACGATAAAACAGCCCCAGCCTGGCGCAGTCACCAACGATAGTGTGGCGCGACAAACAGGTGTAGCGTTGCATAAACGCCTGGGTCTGGAAGCGGTTTGCGATGCCGACGATGTGCTCGCGAACGCCGGATGCAACCGGCAGCGAGGCGGCGCCAGGAGATACCTGGGGTTCGCCTTCCAAATTTCCCCTCCTTGCTTCTTGAGCGCCGCAGATGTCGGGCTCCCTGGCACGGCGGCAGACGTAAAAAAAGCACCCCCGGGTGCTTTTGTTGTTTCTGGCTCTGCAAGCTTGCTTATTGACTTACATGTGGGCGCGCGATCCTGGCATGGCATTCGACAACTGCGTCATCCACGGTTCCGTGATGGCGCGGATTTCGCGATCATTGGCCAGGATTTGCTTGAGTAAATCGATCTTGCGCAGGCGCGAGGCGCCGGCCAGGGCAGGTACGCTGCCCGTCATGGTCGTGCTGGCGGCGCTGGCGCACTGGTTTTCCAGGGTATCCAAGCCATCCCAGTCGCTCGAACGTGCGGCCACAACCATTTTGTTGGTCATTCCTGCAATATTTTCATACATCGAGAGAACGTCGTTGGAGGTCATGAGCACACCCGTAACTAGTGAAAGGATTACCGCTTGTCTAAATTAACGGCGGCCAGAACGGGAACTTGAGGGTTTTTTTGAAAAAAATGAAAATAATTTAGATGATTGCTTGTATGCCGCCAGAATCGCCTGCCAAGCCGCATGCCCGCTGGCGTCGCGGTGACAGGGGAGTGTGTTGCTGCGCCTCAAAACGCGTTATGATTTTGCACACTACCGCCGTCACTTTGCCTGAAAGGATCACCATGCGCGTTGTCGCTGCTGCCGCTTCCTCTTTCCCTGCTTCCTGGCGCAAACGCGCCATGGCGCTGGCCCTGTCCGGCTTCGCGCTGACCGGCGCCGCCGTCCACGCGCATGGCCAGGAGGCGGTCGCCAGTTCTGCCGCCGCGATGGCGGCGCCCACGGCTGTCTTGCCTGGCGACGACTTCTATGACTACGTGAATGGCGAGTGGCTGCGCGGCACGGAGATTCCCGTCGACCGCAGCAGCTGGGGTTCCTTCGCCATGCTTGCCAACGCGACCAACGAGCGCATCATCAGCCTCGTCGAAGGCTTGGCGGCGGAGCCACAGACGGATGCATCCGCGCGCCAGGTCAGCGATTTTTACCGTTCATGGATGGATGAAGGGGTTATCGAAGCGAAAGGCTGGGCGCCGATCAAGCCCTTGTTGACAAGGATCAATGGCATCCGCGACCAGGCGGGCCTGGCTCGCGCGCTGGGCGAGAGCTTGCGCGCCGATGTCGACCCGCTCAACGCCACCAATTTTTATACGGAAAACCTGTTCGGCCTGTGGGTGGCGCAAGACTTGAACGACACCACGCGCAATGTGGCCTATCTGCTGCAGGGCGGCCTGGGCTTGCCCGACCGCGCCTTTTACCAGGGCGACAGCGCGCGCATGCAGGGCTTGCGCACGGGCTACCAGGCGCATATCGCGGCCATGCTCAAGCAGGCCGGCTACAGCGATGCGCCGGCCCGCGCCGCGCGCGTGTTTGCGTTGGAGCAGCAGATTGCCGCCAGTCACGCCAGCCGCGAGGATTCGGCCGATGTCGCCAAGGGCAACAACGCGTGGCGCGCCGCCGACTTCGCCAGCAAAGCGCCAGGCCTGGACTGGAAAGCCTTCTTCCAGGCGGCAGGGCTGGGCCAGCAGACGGATTTCATCGTCTGGCATCCGAAGGCCATGACGGGCAGCGCCGCGCTGGTGGCGAGCGTGCCGTTGGCCACCTGGAAAGATTTCCTCGCTTTCCACGCGATCAACCATTTCAGCACGACCTTGCCGAAGGCGGCGGCCGACCAGCGCTTCGCCTTCTATGGCAGCGCCCTGAGCGGCACGCCGCAGCAGTCGCTGCGCAGCAAGCGGGCGCTGGCCGCGACGAACGCGGCGCTGAGCGACGCCGTCGGCAAGCTGTACGTGGAGCGCTATTTCCCGCCGGAATCGAAAGCCCGCGTGCAGGACATGGTGACGAATATCGTCGCCGCCTTCTCGCGCCGCATCGACAAGCTGGACTGGATGGCGCCGGCCACCAAGGCGCAGGCGCAGGAAAAACTCAAGACCCTGTATGTGGGCGTGGGCTATCCGGAACGCTGGGCCAGCTATGCGGGCTTGCGCGTGGTGCGCGGCGACGCGCTGGGCAATGTGCAGCGGGCGGAACAGTTTCATTACCAGCAGGAGCTGGCCAAGCTGAGCCAATCTCCTGACCGCAAGGCCTGGGCCATGCCGGCGCAGCTGGTCAACGCCGTCAACCTGCCGCTGCAAAATGCGCTGAACTTCCCTGCCGCCATCCTGCAGCCGCCGTTTTTCGACCCGGCAGCGTCCGATGCGGCCAACTATGGCGGCATCGGCGCCACCATCGGTCACGAGATCAGCCACAGCTTCGACGACCAGGGCGCGCAGTTCGATGCCCAGGGCAAGCTGCGCGACTGGTGGACGCCGGCCGACCTGGCGCATTTCCAGACGGCATCAAAACAATTGGTGGCGCAGTTCGCGGCCTACAAGCCGTTCCCCGACATGGCCGTGAATGGCCAGCTGACCCTCAGCGAAAACCTGGCCGACCTGGCCGGTGTGGCTGCCGCGCATGACGCATTCACCCTGTCGCAGCAGGGCAAGCCGGCGCAAGCGGGGGCGGACCGTGATTTCTTCACGGGCTACGGCGTCAGCTGGCGCAGCAAGGCGCGCGAAGCGGCGGCGCGCCAGCAAATCCTCACGGATGGCCATGCGCCGGCGCAATACCGCGCCGCCACCGTGCGCAACCTCGACGCCTGGTACCCGGCCTTCGACGTCCAGCCGGGGCAGCAGCTGTACCTGACGCCGGAACAGCGCGTGCGCGTCTGGTAAGAGTGCTGACGCTGCCGGCCGGGGAGCCGGTCGGCAGCGTAAAATGCGCCCATCGATGACAGGAGCGCCATGAAGCCGACCCCACCGCAAGATCCGCAAGACCCCATCCACGTCATCACCCATCGCACCCTGGCCCATTACGACGCCAGCGCCGAGCAGTTTTTCGAAGGCACGCGCGATCATGACGTCAGCCAGAATATTAACGCGCTGATGAAAGCCATCGGCAAGCCGGCGCCGCTGGCGATCCTCGACCTGGGCTGCGGCCCGGGCCGCGATCTGAAAGCGTTCACGGCCCTGGGCCACCACGCCACGGGCGTCGATGGCTGCCCCCGCTTCGTCGAGATGGCACGCGCCTACAGCGGCTGCACGGTGTGGCAACAGGATTTTGTCGACCTCGATTTACCCACCGCGCACTTCGACGGCGTGTTCGCCAATGCCGTGCTGTTCCATGTGCCCAGCGCCGCCTTGCCTGGCGTGCTAAGTGCTTTGCACGCGTGCCTGAAGGAGGGCGGCGTGCTGTTCAGCTCAAATCCGCGCGGCCACAACCAGGAAGGCTGGAACGGCGCGCGCTACGGCAGCTACCATGACGAAGAGCGTTGGGCCGCGTATGTGCAGGCGGCCGGTTTCAGTCTGGTCGAACAGTACTATCGCCCGCCGGGCTTGCCACGCGAACAGCAGCCTTGGCTGGCCACCGTCTGGCGTAAAGCTCGATGACCATGGAGTTGACGGACATTGAGTATGTGTTAGCAAGCGTACAGAGTTTTTGTTAGCTCAAGCGTAGTATGAACCCATCGACACGCAGCAAGCACAGCAAGAAGCTTGTGGCAGTGTGTGAGCCGCAGTACCGGCCCTTCGGGTGCCGGACTACAGAGGTACCAACTACGTGAGGATATCATCATGAACAAAGATCAAGTCGAAGGTAAACTGAAGGAAGTCGGCGGTAAAATCCAGGAAGCCGCTGGCAAAGTCGTCGGCAGCGAAGAACAGCAAGCCAAGGGCCTGGCAAACCAGGTCGAAGGCAAAGTGCAGAAGAAGGTTGGCGACGTCAAGGATGCAGTCGAGACTGTCACCCGCAAACCGTAAATCTGGCAGCAATAATGTAAAAAACCGCCGCCTGTCGCGAGACAGGCGGCGGTTTTCATTTTTGGCGCGCTTTACTTCGCTACGTCAAGGTTCTGCTTGAAGAACATTTCAATTTTCTTGTACACGTGGCGTTGGCCCGCGCGCGACGAGATGCCGTGCTTGGCGCCCGGATACGTCATCAGGTCGAATTGCACGCCGCGGTTGACCAGCGCGTCGATCAAGCGCGTGCTGTTGCTGAACAGCACATTGTCGTCGGCCATGCCATGCACCAGCAGCAGCGGCGATTTCAAGCCGTCGAGGTGGGCGAACACGGTGCTGGCCTTGTAGCCATCCACGTTTTCCTTCGGCATGCCGAGGAATTGCTCCGTGTAGTGGGTGTCGTACAGCGACCAGTCGGTCACGGGCGCCACGGAGACGCCCATGGCGATCTTGTCGGATGCCGCCGACAGCAAACGCAAGGTCATGAAGCCGCCATAGCTCCAGCCGAACACGCCGATGCGCTTCGCGTCGACGAAGCTTTGCTTGCCCAGCCAGGCTATGCCGACCAGTTGATCCGCCACTTCGGCCGCGCCCAGATTGTGATAGATGGCGTCCGTGAACGCGCGCTCGCGGCGCGACGATCCCCGGTTATCCAGGCGGAAGACGACAAAGCCTTGCTGCGCCATGTACTGGTCGAAGTTGTTGCCCCAGCGGCGAGCCACGTGCTGCGAGTGCGGGCCGCCGTACGTCGACAGGTAGACGGGATAGCGTTTGGTCGCGTCGAAGTTCGACGGTTTGACGATGGAATAATGCAGCGTCTGGCCATCGTTGGCCTTCAGGGTGCCGTATTGCGTCGGCAGGTGGTCGGCCTTGTATTTTGCATACGGGTGGCTGGCATTGAGTGCGTTTTCTTCCAGCCAGCCCACCATGGCGCCGTCCGGACGGCGGATGCTCACTTGCGGTGGCGTGGCCGGGTCGGAATACGTGTCGACGAAGACTTCGCCATTGCGCGAGAACGTCGTGTCGTGCCAGCCATCGGCCTTGGTGACGCGCTGCGGCTTGTCGGCCGTGCTGCCATCGAGCGCCAGGGCGTAGGTTTGCTTGTCGATCACCGCATCGCGGTTCGACGAGACGAAGACCTTGCCGGTTTTCTGGTTCACGGCCAGCACGCTGTCGATGCCCCATTCTCCGCTGGTGACGGGATGCAGCAGCTTGCCGCTCATGTCGTACAGGTACAGGTGATTGCGGCCCGTGCGCTCGGACGACCAGAGGAAGGTGCCGTTCGACAGGAAGCGCAGGTCGTCGTGGATGCTGACCCAGGTTGTCGACGTTTCCGTCAGCAAGGTGCGCTGCGTCAGGGTGGCCGCATCGACGGCGACCAGGTCGAGGGTCTTCTGGTCGCGCGACTGGCGTTGGTACACCAGCGACTTGCCATCAAAGCTCCAGTCGGCGCGTACCAGGTAGATGTCCGGGTTCGTGCCCAGGTCAACCTGGCGCTGAGAGCCCGTTTCCGGCGAGACAATCAGCAGCTGCACCAGCACGTTCGGGTCGCCGGCGGCCGGGTAGCGCTGCTCGACGACGTCCGTGCGGTCGGCGAAGATTTCGAAGCGGCGTACCACGGGTACGGGTGCTTCGTCGTAGCGTTTATACGCGATGGCGGAATCGTCGGGCGCCCAGTAGTAGCCGGTGCGCTGGCCCATTTCTTCCTGCGCCACGAATTCGGCTTCGCCGTTGCGGATCGTGCCCTTGCCATCGGTCGTCAGCTGGCGCTCCTTGCCAGTCTTGAGGTCGATTACATAGATGTTTTGATCGCGCACGAACGAGACGTAGCGGCCTTTCGGCGAGATTTTCGGGTCCAGCACATTGCCCTTGGCGACCAGGCGCGCCTTGTCCGGGTGGGCTGCGTCGACCAGGTACAGATTGCCGGCCAACGGTACCAGTAGCTGCTTGCCGTCGGGCGACCAGCTGTAGCTGAGAATGCCGTTCAGGCTGGCCGTGCGCTCGCGTTCGCGGCGCGCCTGCTCTTCGGGCGAAATTGTTTCATTCGGTACCAGCGCCTTGGAGTCGACCAGGCGGTGCGTGCTCTTGTCTTTCAGCTTGAATTCCCACAGGTCGAGCTGGAACTGGTTGTCGGCGCGGCCGCGCAGGAATGTGACGCGCTCGCCGTCGGGCGAGACCTTCAGGTTGCGCACGCCGGGGCCGGCCAGCGCCGGATCGGCATGGATGCGTTCCAGGGTCAGCTTGTCAGCCGATGCGGGAACGCTGGCCATCGCGGCCAGAAAACAAAGAATAAAACGCATGGATGTCTCAGTGATTGTAAAAGGATGGTCAAGAAAGATGCTTGACAGCAAACGATACCAGAGCAAGACATTTAATGCGATAGGGTCAGCCACGGAATAATCCGGCAATTGCCTACTTTACTTTGGTGGAAAGAGTGGGGCGGTGGTGCTTTGTATGGCGAAGCAGTAAGAGTGGCGCGCATAAATTGCGCGCCGCCCTGTGTTCAATGCGCTGCGGTTAATGCCCCGCGCGCAGGCGCTGCAGCGACAGGCGGTTCAGATACCAGGTCAGCAGCACGGCGGCCACCGTCAGGCCCGTGACGAGACCGATCCAGAAACCGGCGGCGGCCATCGGCTCGGCCGGCGACCAGATGAAACCGGCCGGCGCGAGTCCCAGCACATAGCCGATCGGCAGCGAGAAGCCCCAGAAGGCCAGCAGCTGGATCAGCATCGGCTGGCGCGTCACCTTGTAGCCGCGGATGGCGCAGGAAGTGGCCACCTGGGTCGCGTCGGACAGCTGGAACAGGGCGGCAAACAGCAGCAGCTGCGCGCACAGCGCCTGCACCTGCGGGTCGGACGTGTAGGCTTGCGCGATCTGGTGGCGGAAGACGGTGATGAGGGTGGCCGAGACGATGGCCGCCGTCAGCGACATGGCCACGCCCACCCACGAAATGAAGCGGGCGCGGCGCAGATTGGCTTCGCCCACGGCGTGGCCCACGCGCGTGACCAGCGCGATGCCGAAGGTGAGCGGCACCATGAAGACGACGGACGAGAAGTTCAGGGCGATCTGGTGCGCCGACACCTGGATCACGCCGAAGCGCGCCACCAGCAGGCTGATGACGCCAAACGCGCTCACTTCGGCAAAGTAGGTCACGCCGATGGGCAGGCCCAGGCGCAGCATGGGGCCGATGGACGACATCTGCGGCCCTTCCCAGTGCGTGAACGGATACGTGGCGTGGTAGGCGGGCGCGATCCTGATCCAGGCCAGCATGGCCAGCAGCATCATCCACACGCAGCAGGTGGTGGCCACGGCGCAGCCCACGCCGCCCATCTTCGGCATGCCCCAGTGGCCGTAGATCAGCAGGTAATTGACGAGGATATTGAGGCCCAGCGCGGCCAGCGCGATGACCATCACGGGCTTGGTCTGGTTGATGCTGGTGCTGTAGCCGTACAGCGCGCGGTAGGCGGCGAATGGCGGCAGCGCGCAGCTGATGATGTGCACGAACAGCTTGGCCTTGGCCGCCACGGCGGGTTCCAGCATCAGGTGGTCGAATACCAGCGCCGCCATGTTCGTCAGCAGGCAAGCCACCAGGCCCACCAGCAGCGCCTTCCACAGCGACTGGCGCACGATGTGCGGCACCCGGTCGTGGCGCGCGGCGCCGATTTCATGCGCCACCAGGGTATTGATCGCCATCATGATGCCGCTCACGGTGACGAGCACGATGGACCAGATGGCCGCGCCCAGCGACACGGCGGCCAGTTCCTCGGGATTCGTATGTCCCGTCATCGCCACGTCGGCCGCGCCCATGCCGACGGTCGCCAGCTGGCCGATCAGGATGGGCCAGGCCAGCTTCCAGAGTGAAGAAATTTCAGTACGGACGGCGGGCAGGGTGAACGAGGTAGTGTGTGGCATGGGCGGCAAGCTTGACTAAACACAAGATTCTACCGGCATTCGCCGTGCTTGTCCGCCGCGGCATCCCTGGCGCCCGGCCCGAAGGGGGGGGGCGCGCGCGCGGTAATCATTTGTTACAGCTAAGACAGCCAGTCGCGGATAGACTGCGCGCTCTATTTGGCAAAATGACCAAATAGTCACACCGCATTATCCTGACTATGGAGTAAGACCATGTTGAAGAAAGCCTTGAACTGCGCCCTGTTGTTGGGCGCCGCCATGACGGCCGAACTGGCCGGCGCCGGCGAACTGACCCTGTATTCGCGCGACGATTATCACGGCCGCTCGCAGACCGTGCGCGATGCCGTCGCCGACCTGGAAGATGTCCGTTTCAACGACACGACGCAAAGCATCCGCGTGCGCTCGGGACGCTGGGAAGCGTGCGAGGAAGCCGATTTCCGCGGCGCCTGCTTCCTGCTCGAGGCGGGCGACTATCCCTCGCTTGATGGCCGCGCCAACAAAATCACGTCGCTGCGCGAAGTGCGCGGCGGCTGGGACCGTGGGCGGGACCGCGACCGGGAGCGCGAGCATGAGCGTGACTGGGACGAGCGTCGGGACCGCGAGCGCGGCCACCTGCCTGGCCGCGCGCTGGGCGGCGAACTGACCTTGTACACGCGCGACGACTTTGTCGGCCGCAGCCTGAGCGTGCGCAATGGCGCGGCCGACTTGCGCGAACGCGACTTCAACGACACGGCGCAGAGCGCGCGCGTGCGCGCCGGGTATTGGGAAGTGTGCGAGGACGCGGACTTCCGCGGCCGCTGCCGCACGCTGGGTCCCGGCGAGTACGCGAGTCTGGAGCGCCTGAGCAACCGCATCTCGTCGGTGCGCGAAGTGCGCTGACGCCAGGCTGGCAAGAGTGGCCGGCCCTTGCGTGGGCCGGCTATTGCTTTTGGTAACAATTTATTGTGCTTTCCCCATACTTTGTTACACCGTTTTTTCTGCGGATGGTTACACTGGTATCAGTTGTCATGTCGATCATGCATTTGCCTTGATCGACCTTGGAAAGCGCCGGCGACCTTCCGCGCGGGCGAGCACTTGTTACAATGGCATCCTGGCGTTTTGGCCAGGCAAATCATCACCAAAGAATGAAGAATGGAGTTAATCATGACGGGCCCTTTCAAACACACGCTGGCATGCGCGGCGACCTTGCTGCTGTCGCTGGGGGTTCATGCGGCCGCCCATGCGGGCGATATCACCTTGTTCGAAGACGTTGATCTGCGTGGCCGCGCCGTGAACCTGCGCGAGACGACGGATGATCTGTCGCGCTTTGGATTCAATGACAAGGTGTCGAGCATCCTGGTGCGTTCGGGCACCTGGGATGTGTGTACCGATGCCGGTTTCCGCGGCAATTGCCGCACCCTGGGGCCAGGCGAATACCGCTCGATGCCGGGCATGAACGACGCCATCAGCTCGGTGCGCGAGTCGGGCCGTGGCGATGGCTACAATCCGGGGCGCCCGGGACGCGATCCGGATCGTGGCCATGGCGGCTATGGCCGTGGCGGCAGCCTGGAAGTGTATTCGGGGGCGGGCCAGAATGGCGGTTCGGCGCGCCTGAACCGCGATACGGACGATTTCGTCAGCATCGGTTTCAACGACCGCACCAGCAGCATCGTCATCCACAACGGCTACTGGCAGCTGTGCAGCGACTCGAACTATAACGGCGTGTGCCGCATCTTCGGGCCCGGCCGCCACGACGACCTGGGACGCGGCCTCGATGGGCGCGTCTCGTCGGCGCGCATGGTCGACGAGCGCGAAGCGCGGCGCCAGCAGCAGTATGAACAGCAGTACCAGCGGCCGCAATACGAGCAGCAGTATCCACAATACCAGCAGCCGCAGTACCAGCAGCGCGGCGCCGTCCTGCTGTTCCCCGAGGCTGGCATGCGCGGCGAGCCGCTGGCGCTGGACCGCAATGCGGAAGACCTGGTGCGCTACAATTTCAATGACCGCGCCTCGTCCATCGTCGTCAACGAGGGCCAATGGGAAGTGTGCAGCGATTCGAATTTCCGTGGCCGTTGCGAAGTGATCGGACCGGGCGAATACGATCGCCTGAACAGCATGGAAAACCAGATTTCCTCGCTGCGCCGCGTGCGCTGATTTTCTCCCGCAGAGATGCTGACAGGCCGCCTGCCGGGTTGATCCCGCCAGGCGGTTTTTACATTCGCTGCCGTGCGCTGACATTTGCTTGCCCTTTGTTACACTCGCCGCCTGTCGCCTGGACTACACTGGCGAAAATGTAATCAGTATTGGAGTTGTCATGGTTCGATCTTTCCGGCCCGCGCTGCTGTGCGCCGCCACCTTCCTCGCTCCCCTTGTCGCATCCGCGGGCGAAATCACCTTGTTCCAGGATGCCGGTTTCCGCGGCCGCCCGGTCACCCTGCGTTCAGATACGGGAGACCTGTCGCGCATGGGCTTCAACGACAAGACCTCCAGCATCATCGTGCGCTCGGGCACCTGGGAAGTGTGCAAGGACGCCAATTACCGGGGCAACTGCCGCGTGCTGCAGCCTGGCCGCTACGACAGCATGCCGGGCATGAACGACGCCGTTTCCTCGGTGCGCGAAGTGGGCCGCCCGGGCCATGGCGGCGGCGACCACCGTCCCTACCCGCCGCGCCCTCCGCGTCCGGAGCCGGAGCGTCCCCATCCCGGTTATCCAGGCCATGGCGGCGGACACCGTCCCGACATGAATGGCGCCGTGCTGATGTTTCCTGACGCCGGCATGCGCGGCCGGCCCGTGCGCCTGGACCGCGAAGTGCGTGATTTGAGTCGCTATGGCTTCAACGACCGCGCCGAGTCGATCGTCGTCAACTACGGCCGCTGGGAATTCTGCGTCGATGCCAACTTCCGTGGCCGCTGCGTGGTGATGGGGCCAGGCAGCTACGGCCGCCTGCACGGTGGCCTCGACCGCCGCATTTCCTCGCTGCGCCGCGTGCGCTAGGCGTTTTCAGTTGCCCCTTGCACCGCCCGCGCGCCCCGTGCCTAGCGGGCGGTGTTGTATTGTGCGCACGTTATGTCACAGTCAATTCGTGTACTCTTCCCATAGGCAGTTCAACCATGGGGAGCAGGCACGGTGGAATACAAGGACTACTACAAGGAGCTTGGCGTCGAGAAGACGGCGACCGAGGCCGAGATCAAGAAGGCGTACCGCAAGCTGGTACGCAAATACCACCCCGACGTGAGCAAGGAAGCGGACGCCGACAAGCGCACCAAGGCCCTGAATGAGGCCTACGGCGTGCTGGGCGACGCGGAAAAGCGCGCCGCCTATGATGAGCTGGGGCGTAACCAGGGCGCCCAAGGGCAGCCATTCCGGCCCCCGCCGGACTGGGGTTCGGGCTACGAATCATCGGGCGCCGACGACAGCGACTTCTTTGCCGACCTGTTTGCCCATGTGGGCGGGCGTCGCCGCGCCGGCGGCAGTTTCCAGATGCAGGGCGAGGACAGCCACGCCGCCATCACCATCGATTTGCACGACAGCTACCAGGGCGCCAAGCGCCACATTGTCATGCGCGTGCCCGAAGCGGACGCCCAGGGCCACGTGGTGACGCGCGAGCGCACCCTGGAAGTGACGATACCGAAAGGTGTCACGCAGGGCCAGCAGCTGCGCATGAAGGGCCAGGGCCATCCGGGCAGCGGCGGCGCGCCAGCCGGCGACCTGTATCTGGAGATCCGCTTCCAGCCCGATGCGCGCTACAAGGTGGAAGGACGCGACGTGTTCGAGACGGTGCCCGTCACGCCATGGGAGGCGGCGCTGGGCGGCGAAATCGACGTGCCCACGCCATCGGGCACGGTGGCAGTCAGCGTGCCGCCCAATTCGCAGACGGGGCGCAAGCTGCGCCTGAAGGGGCGCGGCATTCCCGCCGCCCAGCCGGGCGACTTGTATCTGCTGCTGGAAGTGGTGCTGCCGCCGGCGAACGACGACAAGGCGCGTGAACTGTATGCAACCATGGCGCGCGAGATGGCTTTCAATCCGCGCCAGAAGCTGGGAGGGTAAATCATGACAAACAAGGTAATTGGCGAATTGCTCGAAGATCGTGCCCTGAGCCTGGAGGAGCTGGCGCGCGCCTGCGCCGTGGAGCCGGACTGGGTGGTGCAGCATGTGCAGACGGGTGTGCTGCTGCAGGACGGCCCGCCGGCGGGGCAACTGACGGCCTGGCGCTTCACCAGCCTGGATCTGGTGCGCGCGCGCCGCCTGCACGAAATCGAATCCGTGTTCGACGCGAATGCCGAACTGGCTGCGCTGGTGGTCGACCTGTCGGAAGAGGTGGCGCGTTTGCGGCGGCGCCTGCACGTGCTGGGCGTCGATTAGACCATTCGCCCTTATGCCGGCTCGCCGTGGCGTGTCACGGTGAGCCTGGCTATATAAAACTGCCCATCGACGACCACCCGGTGCGGGATGCCGGCCACGTCGAAACCGGGGCCGCCGTCTTCCATCCATTCCTGCGCCACGGAGTCGAATTGCTGCGGCGTCATGCGCAGCATCTGCGCCGTGATGACGAAGCGCGCGCCAGGTTTTTGTTTGTTGACGAAGTCGTCGATGCCGGCCATGGTGGTTCCTTATCAATGTATGCGCGCATGATACCTGCCCGCGCGTGCTTCTAGAAGACCTGTTCCAGCAACGGCAACTGCTCCGCAAAGCGCTCCGTCAGCCATTTGCCCGCCTGGCCGGGCGGCGTGTCGGCGCGCTGGATCAGGTAAATCGGATAATTCTCGCCCTTGTCGACGGCCAGCGGCAGGTGCACCAGCCGTCCTGCCGCCAGATCCTCGCGCACCATCGCTTCGGGCATGTTGCCCCAGCCAAGTCCCGCGCGCAGCAAGGCGTGCTTGGAACCAAGGTCGCCCAGGCGCCAGTTGCGCAATCCCAGCACGCCGAAATCCTGGCCCTGCGTCAGGTCGCTGCGGTCGCTGAGCACCAGCTGCACGTGTTCGCGCGCCACGTTGGAGGCAATCGGCCCTTCTTGCTGCGCCAGCGCGTGGCTGGGCGCTGCCACGGGAATCAGGCGCACATGGCCCACGGCCAGGCGCTCGAAGACGCTGGCCGTGGCCGTCATCCAGCCACCGAGGCCGATGTGGCAGCTGCCATCCATCACCAGCTGCGCCACGGCGCCCATGGCTTCGATGCGCAGGCGCAGGGCGACGGTGGGGAACTGCGCCTGGAACGCCTCCAGAATGCGCACCAGCACGCAGGTGGGAAACATCACGTCGACCACCACCGATACCTCCGCTTCCAGCCCGCCGGCCAGCGCCTTGGCGCGCGCGCGCATGCCATCGACTTTCAGGGCCACGGCGCGCGCATCGGCCAGCAGGGCCTTGCCCGCGTCCGTCAGGGTGGGCTTGCGCTTGCTGCGGTCGAGCAGCACCACATTCAGTTGTTCTTCCAGGTTGGCGATGGTGTAGCTGATCACCGACTGTGTGCGGTGCAGCTGGCGCGCCGCGTGGGCGAAGCCGCCCGCGTCGATGACGGCGACGAACACGCGCAACTGGTCGAGCGAAGGCTGGCCCGGTTCTCTCATGGCAACTCCATATCTAGAATTTCGATGCTAAACATTTATATTTATACGGTTTCATCGATGGTAGACCCGAACTATGCTGTGTGCAAGGGCTGCGATATGGCCCATCCCGTCACCGATTTCCACAGGAGCAATTCATGAGCAAGGTATTACACATCAATAGCAGCGTGCGCAACAGCGGTTCCCTGTCGCGCCAATTGTCCGGCGAATTCGTCGCGAAACTGGCTGCGCAAGGGGCCAGCGTCGTCGAACGCGACTTGGCGGCGCAGCCCGTGCCGCACCTGACGGAAGAGGTGATGGGTGCCTTCTTCACGCCGGCCGGGCAGCGCAGCGCGCAGGCGGCTGCGGCTGTGCAGTTGTCCGATACCCTGGTCGATGAATTGCTGGCCGTCGACGTACTGGTGCTGGCCGCGCCCATGTACAATTTTTCCGTGCCCTCGACCCTGAAGGCGTGGATCGATCACGTGGCGCGCGCGGGCCGCACTTTTCACTATACGGCGACGGGCCCCGTCGGCCTGGCGACTGGCAAGAAAGCGGTCATTTTCACGGCCAGCGGCGGCGTTTACAGCGCAGGCCCGGGCGCCGCGTATGATTACCTGAGCACCTATCTGCGCACGGCCCTGGGCTTCATCGGCATCACCGATATCGAGTTCGTGCAAGCCGAGGGGGGGGCCATGGGCGAGGATGCCGTCGCCAGCGCGATCGCCAAGGGCCGCGCCTCGATCGAGGCCCTGGCCGCCTGAGTTTGCTGCTATCTAGTTCCAATGGGGATTGCCAATTTGCCATGGTTGACATAAGCTTGCCGCCGGCACGCCCCGTGCCAGCCCGGCGAGCGGTTCACCATGAAAGTCCCCCATGCACAAGTTGGCAAGCGCAGTATTGTTCGGATGTTCCCTGTTGGCGGCAGGCATTGCGCAGGCGCAGACTGCGCCGCCTGCGCCCGCTGCGCCGCCCCACGTGGGTCGCTACGCCTCCACGCCCGACGATATCCGCGCCATCGAAAAAGTCGTCGCCGACTTCCAGGCGGCGCTGATCGCCAAGGATGTCAAGCTGCTGTCGACGCTGATGCTGCACACAAACATTCTGTTCGCTGCGCCGGCCGATGACGGTTTCATCAAGAAAATGCGCGACACGACGGACGTCCACTTCGATGGCGTCGCGGTGGGTGGCTATGTCAGTTTCGCCAACTTCATCAAGCGCGAACCGCAGCGCACGGAAGAAAAATTCTACAACGTCAAGATCACCCAGGACCGCCATGTGGCCTGGGTCAATTTCGACTATGAATTCCTCGTCGGCGACAAGCTGTCGAACTATGGCGTGGAAGCGTGGCAAATGGTCAAGCGCGACGGCGAATGGAAAATCCTCAGCGTCGTCTGGTCCATGCATGCCGCCGTCGAGGCGGGCAAATAGGCGCCAGCCAGGCCGCGTCAGTCCCGCGGCAGTTCGCGGATTTCCACCGTGCCACCTGCGTTCAGTACAGGGTTGCCCAGCAATAATTTTTTCGCATCGTCTATACTCTCAGCCTGCACACGTAGATAGCCTGACAAGTGTGGCGTAACCGGCCTGGCCTGACCGGTGCACGCAGATGCCGGGCCCGATGGAGCTGCCACCGCAGAAGCGGCCACTGGCCCTGAGCATGGCGAAGTAGTCTTGCCAGGCGGACGTGGCGATGTCCATTGGTGTTTCCGTGTCGTCATGCATGAAGATGATGTAGTCATTCATCCTTTTTCTCCTGTGCCGCGTGATAAAAAGAGAGCTGAATTGAGTATCCTGAGCAATCGCGAGCGCATGGTTTTACCCTTTTACCGCGTCAGTCCGTAGAGACAAGCTGTCCGGCCATGTCATTTTTGGAGCGCACATCGTGCCGATAAAGTATGTTGATTTTTATGAAGTGAATTACACGGCAGAGCGCTTGCGGGGCTGCAAGCTATGGGGCGCCTACGTCGCCATTTATGCCCCTTCGCCCAACCCCATGCACCGGGTGAATCTGCTGCACAAGCGCAGGGTGTCGGCCGACCACCAGTTTACAACGGAATCGGACGCCATGGCGGAAGCGGGCGAGGTGGCCGTCAAGCTGGTCGAACGGCGCCAGCGCCGTTATGTCTTCCACCCCTGACCTGGCTTGTTCAGGTGCAAGTTATTGCGAATGAGCACGCTCCTGGTGCCGCCGGGGTAGGCGCGCTGGCGAAGGTGCCCGTATCATGCAACATATCGTCACGCCAGAGGATTGTCATGAAACGCCAGTTGCACCTGCTCGTCATCGACCCGCAAAACGATTTTTGCGACTTGCCCGCCACCTGGCTGCCGCCAGATGCGGCACCGGCGCTGGCCGTGCCGGGCGCCCACGCCGACATGCTGCGCGTGGCGCGGCTGATCCGGGAAGGGGGCGGCGGTTTGACGCAGATCAGCGTGACGCTCGACGCCCACCACCGCTACGACATCGCCCACCCCGCCTTCTGGCGCACGGGCGATGGCGGTCCCGTTGCGCCGTTTACGCAGATCAGCGCGCAGCAGGTGCGCGACCGCCTGTTCCTGCCCGCCGCCAGCGGCGCCTTGCCGCGCGCGCTGGCTTATCTCGATGCCTTGCAGCAAGCGGGACGCTACCAGTTGATGGTGTGGCCCGTGCATTGCGAGATCGGCAGCTGGGGCCAGAATATCCATGCGGCCGTGCGCGCCGCCTACAACGCCTGGGAAGTGGATCACCTGCAAGTGGTGGCCAAGCTGAGCAAGGGGTCCAACCCGTGGACCGAGCATTACTCGGCCGTCATGGCGGAAGTGCCCGACGCGCAAGATGCGGCCACCCAGCTGAACCTGGATTTCCTCGCCACCTTGCTGCCGGCGCAGCAGATTTATGTCGCCGGCGAAGCGGGCAGCCATTGCGTGAAAGCCAGCACGGAGCACATCGCCGACTACCTGGAAGGGCAGCAAGGCAAGCCGGCCCTGTCGCGCCTGGTCTTGCTGACAGACTGCATGAGCCCCGTCACGGGCTTTGCAGCGCAGCAGCGCGACTTCCTTGCCGCCATGCAAGAGCGCGGCGTGCGGCTGGCCACCTCCGCCACCGTCTTGCCCGAATTGCTGGCCAACGCGTTGGCCAACGCGGCTGCCTGAGCCACTGTCGAACGTGCCCTGCTGAAATGCTTGCAGTGGCGTACTATTCTGGCTTCAGGAAGTTGGAGAAAACACACATGACCCCGATAGTGCGCAGTTTGCTGGAAACCGATCTGTATAAATTTACAATGTGGCAAGCATTGCTGCACGGTCATCCGAATACCCATACCGAATACGAATTTGTCTGCCGCAACGCGACCGCCTTTCCCCTGGCCGAACTGAAGGTCGAGCTGGAAGAACAGCTCGACCACCTGTGCTCGATGTCGTTTGCCGACGACGAGCTGGCCTATTTGCGCACCCTGCGCTTCATGAAGAGCGATTTCGTTGACTTTTTGACGGTGTTCCGCTTCCAGCGCAAGTTCATCGAGGTCAGCACGGATGGCGAGACCTTGCTGGTGCACGCGGCCGGGCCGCAGGTGCATGTGATGGGCTTCGAGATTTTCGTGCTGTACATCATCAACGAGCTGTATTTTCGCCGTTTCGACCTGGACGCGGCCATGCGCGAAGGGCGTCATCGCCTGGGCTTGAAAGTGGCGGCCGTCAAGGAATTCGGCAAACTGCCGCGGCGCAAACACCCGTTTGAATTTTCCGATTTCGGCGTGCGCCGGCGTTTTTCCGGCGCCTGGCATGACGAGGTGGTGCAGCGTCTGGCGCATGAAGTGCCGGAATATTTTAAAGGCACGTCGAATGTGTACCTGGCGAAAAAGCTGGGCATCGTGCCGATCGGCACCATGGCGCATGAATACATGCAGTCATTCCAGTCCTTCGGCGTGCGCCTGCGCGACTTTCAAAAGGCGGCACTGGAAGACTGGGTGCAGGAATACCGCGGCGACCTGGGCATCGCCCTGACGGACGTGGTGGGCATGGATGCCTTCCTGGCCGACTTCGACCTGTATTTCGCCAAGCTGTTCGACGGCTTGCGCCACGATTCGGGCGACCCCGTCGAGTGGGGCGAAAAGGCGCTGGCGCACTACGCAGCCCTGCGCATCGATGCCAATACCAAGCGCCTCGTGTTTTCCGACGGCCTGGACCTGGACAAGGCCTTCGCCCTGTACCAGCACTTTGCCGACCGCATCATGACGGGCTTTGGCATCGGCACCAATCTCACCAACGACGTGGGTTTGACGCCGCTCAACATCGTCATGAAACTGGTGCGCTGCAACGGCCAGTCGGTGGCAAAATTGTCGGATTCGCCGGGCAAGACCCTGTGCAAGGATGAAACCTTTCTCGCCTATTTACGGCAGGTGTTTCACCACCCCGCCGTGTAAGCGCTTGATTGCTGGTCTAGAAGCCTGCGATTACCGTGTTCATGTGCTCGACCTGGGGCGGGGCGGCAAAGAATTCGCCGACGAGACCACGCCAGGCCTGGAAGTCGTCGCTGCCGCGGAAATGCACGGTATGGTCTTCCAGCGTCGTCCAGCCGACCACCAGGCGGTAGGTATCGCCGTTTTCGATCGAGCGCTCCAGGCGCATCGACTCGCAGCCGCGCGCGCGCTGGAACACGGGCACGGCCTTGGCGACGGCCGCCTCGAAGGCGTCATGCGTGGCCGATTTGATCTGGATATGGGCAATTTCAAAAATCATGGCAAGTTCCACTGTGGAATGAAGGAAGCTTGATCTTGCCATAATTTGGCCGCGCGGGGGAGGGCCGCGCTCAGTGCGCGGCCGCATGTTCTTTGCCATCCTCCTTGCCATCACCCTTGCCCTCGCTTGCGGCCCGCGTGGCTGGCCGTGCGCTGTTCGATGTCGCTGCCGCCATGCGCCTGCACGATGGCGGCGGCCCGTTCGCTGTCCCCGGCCTGGTGCACGGCGACGACAAGGCGGAACATGCTGCGCCACGCCGCCTTGCCTTGCACGGGGACGGCCTCGTCATCAACCGTGTCGAGTTCGACTGCGTGCGCGGGGAAACCCTGCTCCAGCAGGGCGTTGCGGGCCTGCTGCGCATCGGCAAGCTGGTCGAAGATGCGGATCAGGGCAGGCGAAACAAGGGGGCTGGTGGAGGTGCTCATGGCCAAACTTTCCAGTAGTAAGGGGTATCCGAATTTGACCTGCCAGCCTGTAAAAAATTCTGCCTCAGCCTGTAAAATCTTCGATCAAGGCGCAAAAGTTTGATAAATATCCGGTATGGCTGCCAAGTCGCGCTAAGATACGTCTTGCGGTGCGTCCTGCAGGCAGGGATGCGGGATCAATCTTTCATAGGAGAACTAAATGGCAGCGAAGAAAATTCTGTTTTTGACCGGCGATTTTGCAGAAGATTATGAAACGATGGTGCCGTTCCAGGCCCTGCTGATGCTGGGCCATACCGTGCATGCCGTTTGTCCCGGCAAGAAAAGCGGCGCGACGATCAAGACGGCCATCCACGATTTCGAGGGCGACCAGACCTACACGGAAAAGCCGGGTCACCTGTTCACTTTGAACGCCAGCTTCGACGAGATCGATCCGGCCGACTATGACGCCGTGATGATCGCCGGCGGCCGCGCGCCCGAATACCTGCGCCTGAACGAGAAAGTCATCGCCGCCGTGCGCCATTTCGCCGAGGCGGGCAAGCCTGTCGCGGCCGTTTGCCACGGCGCGCAATTGCTGGCCGCCGCCGACGTCATCCGCGGCAAGCGCATTTCCGCCTATCCCGCCTGCGCGCCGGAAGTCAAGCTGGCGGGCGGCACGTATGCCGACATCGCCGTCACGGACGCCGTCACCGATGGCCAGTTCGTCACGGCGCCCGCCTGGCCCGCGCATCCGGCCTGGCTGGCGCAGTTCGTCAAGCTGCTGGGTACCGAGATCCGTTTGTAACCTTCACCAGCCCGGCAGGCCGCAGCGCTTGCCGGGCGCACCACTTTTCAGATTCGAGTTCTTCATGCATGCGCCGCGCAGTCAACCTTCCCGCAAACAACTTCCAGCGTCGCGCTGGCGCCAGCGCCGCCTAGCGCAAGCCGAATCGGGCCTGAGCGCCGCGCAGGAACGCCAGCTGGCCACCCTGCACGAGATTTCCACCTTGCTGGCAGGCCAGCACGCCATCGATGCGCTATGCCGCGGCTTCTTGCGCCATGTGATGCAATTTGCGCAAGCCGAAGGCGGCACCGTGCGCATCCTCGATCCGCAACAAGACACCGTGCACATCATCGTGCATGAAGGCATTTCCGATGCCATGGTGGAAGAGGAACACTGCATCCGCAACAACGATTGCCTGTGCGGCGCGGCCGTGGCGCAGGGCGTGATCCAGATTCGTGATTTCCGCCAGGTCGATGCGCTGCAGCGCTACCGTTGCCAGGACGAAGGATTTATTGCCATCGCCGTCTTTCCCATCCTCGCGCGCGAGCAGGTGGTGGGCAGTTTTTCGCTGCACTTTGCGCGCCCGCAAGCGGTGCATGCGCAGCAGCAGGGCTGGCTGGAAACGCTGGGCCAGAGCCTGGGCATTGCCATCGAAAACCAGCGCCTGATCGCACGCGAGAAGGAATTCGCCGTCGCGCGCGAACGCAGCCTGCTGGCCGAAGGTCTACATGACAGCATCGCGCAAAGCTTGAACTTCATCAGCCTGCAAGTGCAGATGCTCGACGATTCCGTGCGCCGCGGCCAGCTCGACGAAGCGGCCGAAGTGCTGCCGCTGATGCGCATGGGCGTCGAACAGAGTTACCAGGATGTGCGCGAATTGCTGGTCAATTTCCGCACGCGCTGGCATGGCAGCGACCTCGAAAGCAAGCTCAGCGAAGTGCTGGCCAAGTTCGAGCTGCAGACGGGCGTCGTCGGCACCCTGGACATGAGCGGCAATGGCGCGCCGTTGGCGCCGGAGCAGCAGTTGCAGATCCTCTTCATCGTGCAGGAAGCGCTGTCGAATATCCGCAAGCACGCGCAAGCGAGCAACGTGGCCCTGCGCGTGGAAAACGGGCGCGATTTTGCGCTGCAGGTGCGCGACGATGGCGAAGGCTTCGCCGCCAACCTGCGCGACAAGAAAACGGAATTGCAGATCGGTTTGCGTATCATGCAGGAAAGAGCCGAGCGGCTGGGTGCGCAATTTGCCATCGACAGCACGCCCGGCGGCGGCACGACGATCTCGCTGGCCTTGCCGGCAGCCCGGCGCCAGGCGGCGTAACAGACGATTCATTCCTACCAGTCAGAAGATACAAATACGTGAACGCTCCAATCAAAATCCTGCTGGTCGACGACCACACCTTGCTGCGCAGCGGCGTCAAGCTGCTGCTGCAGCGCAATCCTTTATTCCAGGTGGTGGGTGAGGCATCGAACGGGCTCGACGGCGTGCGCCTGACGGCCGAGCTGCGGCCCGACGTGGTGCTGATGGACTTGAACATGCCCGGCGCGACCGGCGTGGAAGCGCTGCAGCTGATCTTGCAGGACATGCCGCAGATGGTGGTGCTGATGCTGACCGTATCGGAAAACGCGGCCGACCTGGGCGCGGCACTGCGCGCGGGCGCGCGCGGCTACTTGCTGAAAAACATCGAAGCCGAGCAGCTGGGCCAGGCCATCTGCCGCGCCGCCGCGGGCGAATCCGTGATCGCCGACGCCATGACGGCCAAGCTCGTGTCGCAGTTCCGCGCGGGACAGAACGCGCCCCAGGCCGACTACGACAAATTGACGCCGCGCGAACGCGAAGCCATGGCTTGCCTGGCGCGCGGCCAGAGCAACAAGGAAATCGCGCGCCAGCTGGACGTGGCCGAAAGCACGGTGAAAATCCACGTGCAAAACATCCTCAAAAAGCTTAAGCTCAGCAGCCGTGTGCAGATCGCCGTGTATGCGGTAGAGCGCGAACTCGGTAAATGAAGATCAAGCAAAGCGCAAATAAACCCAGGGAATGCGCGATTGTTTGATCTGCATGGCGTTCCGGCCTAGACAACCCTAGTTCCTTTGACGTATGGCCTTGACGGTGCCTGCGCATTACACTCTTAGTCATTCGCTAATCTAATAAGAGAGTGTCATGCATAAGGTCAACGTCGATGGCTTGCTATCGAGCCAGGCTCTGTTTCGCCATATTTCCCCTTCGCAATTAGAACAATTGCGCCAGGATGTCGTGCGCGTCGAAGTGGAAAAAGGCAAAGTGCTGTTCCGCAAGGGCGAAGCGGCGGAAGGCGCCTATGTGGTGGTCTTCGGCCTCGTCAAGCTGAGCGTGTTTTCCATGGAAGGTACCGACAAGGTACTGGAACTGATCCGCCCGGGCCAGAGCTTTGGCGAAGCCATGATTTTCCTCGATGAGCCGTATCCGTTCTGCGCCGAAGCGCTCGAGCACTGCCTGCTGCTGCGCATCCCGCCGCACGCGCTGCTGCGCCTGCTGGATCAGTCGCCGCGTATCGCGCGCCAGATGATGAATAGCCTGTCGCACCACCTGATGGGTTTTATTCGCAACGTGGAACGCTGCTCCGTGCAGAACGCCACCCAGCGCGTGGTCGAGTACCTGCTGCAGGCGTCGGACCAGCAGCGTTCGAACGAGGTCAAGCTGGACTTGAAGAAAAGTCTGCTGGCATCGTTCCTGAACTTGGCGCCCGCCACCCTGTCGCGCGTGCTGCACCAGTTGACGGACTTGCATTTGATTAAAGTCAGCGGTTCGCTGATCCAGATCCAGCCCGATGCCTTGAAAACCTACCGCCATGGCTCGGCCACGGCCATGCTGAACTAAGCTTTTTCAGCAGGCAAGGTCAGCCGCCAGAACAGCAGGGCGAGCAAGCTGACCGCCGCGCCCAGCGCGCATACCCCATGCCAGTCCGCCAGCGCATATACGCTGGTGGCGGCAATCGCTCCCACACCGCTTCCCACCGCATAAAACAGCATATAGCACGCCACCAGGCGGCTGTGCGCGTCGCTGTCATCCTGGAAGATCAGGCTCTGGTTGGTTACGTGGATGGCCTGGCCCGCCAGGTCCAGCGCGATGATGCCGACGACCAGGGGCCACAGAGCCGTGCCGGCAAAGCCGAGCGGCAGCCACGCGGCCAGCAGCAACAGCAGCGCCGCGCCCGTCGTCCACTGGGCCCGGCCCTTGTCGGCCAGCGCCCCGGCCCGCGCCGCGCCCAGCGCCCCGATCACGCCCACGAGGCCAAACGCGCCGATGGCCGCGTGCGTATAGCCTTGCTCAGTCAAAGGCAGTACCAGGGCGCTCCAGAAAATATTGAAGACGGCAAACATCAGCAGGGCCAGCATGCCCCGCACGCGCAATACCTTGTTGTGCCTCAACATGCTCACCATCGAGGCAAGCAGGGCGACATACGCCAGCCGTTGATTGGACGGTTGCGCCGGCGGCAGCTTGCGCCACAGCAGCAACAGCAGGGCGCAAGCCATGGCCGCCGAGACAAAATACACGGCGCGCCAGTCGGCGATGTCGGCCACCACGCCGGACAAGGTGCGCGCCAGCAGCAAGCCGATCACCACGCCGCCCTGTGCCATGCCGACCACGCGGCCCCGCTCGTGGCTGGCCGCCGCGCTGGCCGCGTAGGCGATCAAGCCCTGTGTCATGGCCGTGCCCAGCAAGCCCACCAGCAGCATGCCGCCCAGCAAGGCGGCCGTGGAACGGGCGCAGCCCAGCGCCGCCAGGGTGATGACAAGCAGGCCCAGCTGGAACAAGGTCAGGCGGCGCCGGTTCAGCATGTCGCCCAGCGGCACAAGTAGCAGCAGGGCCAGCGCGCAGCCGAGCTGCGTGGCCGTGATGACCATGCCGCTGGCGGCGTCCGTCAAGCCGAATTCGTGCGCCAGGGTGGCGAGCAAGGGCTGGGCGTAATACACATTGGCCACGCTGAGGCCGGCCGCGCAGGCAAACAGCCAGACGAGGGAAGGGGCAAGAGTTGTCAGGGGAAGGGGAGAGGTGGTGTCGCGCATAGGGGTATGTATATGTGGTTTCAAATTAAAACCATTTGGAGTCTACGCCGAGAAGTTTTAAAATGCAACCACTCAATCCTGGAGAATGCCCGTGGCCAAGCGCAAAAGCCTGAAAACCGACCCCTGTCCCGTGGCGCGCGCGCTCGACGTGATCGGCGAGCGCTGGTCGCTGCTGATCGTGCGCGACGCCTTCGACGGCATGCGCAGGTTTGGGGAATTCCAGAAAAGCCTGGGCGTGGCGAAGAACATCCTGGCCGACCGCCTGCACACGCTGGTGGAAGAGGGCATTTTTACGGTCGCGCCTGCCTCGGACGGCACGGCTTACCAGGAATACGTGCTGACGGCCAAGGGTCTGGGCCTGTTTCCCGTCGTGGTGGGCTTGCGCCAGTGGAGCGAGGCGCAATTGTTCGAATCGGGCGAGGCGCATTCCACCTTGCTGCAGCGCGCTTCAGGCTTGCCCGTGCGCAGGATGGACGTGCTGGCCGAGGATGGCCGCGTGTTGCAGGCGGGCGATACCGTCGTGCACAAGGTAGGGCCGCAAATGGAACCTGAGGCATGAAGCGCGTGGCCGTGCTGGGCGGTGGGATTACCGGCGTGACGACGGCGTATGCGCTGGCGAAACGGGGCTTGGACGTGACCCTGATCGAGCGGCATCGCTATGCGGCCATGGAAACGTCGTATGCGAATGGCGGGCAATTATCGGCCTCGCATGCGGAAGTGTGGAATCACAAGGCGACGATATGGAACGCGCTGAAATGGATGGCGCGGCGCGATGCACCGCTGCTGCTCCATCCCTGGCCCAGCTGGCACAAGCTGAGCTGGTTTGCCGAGTTTCTCGCCGCCATGCCGGACTATGAGCGCAACACCATCGCCACGGCGCGCATGGCGATCGCCGCGCGCGAGCACCTGTTTGCGTGGGCGCAAGAAGAAGATATCGACTTCGATCATCGCCGCGCCGGCATCCTGCATGTCTATCGCGACAAGGCCGGCTTCGAGCGGGCGGCCGGCGTGTCGCGCCTGCTGGCCCGGGGCGGCTTGCAGCGGCGCGCCGTCACGCTTGCGGAAATGCGCGCCATCGAACCGGCCCTTACCGGCGACTTTTACGGCGGCTACTACACGGACAGCGATTCCACGGGCGACATCCACAAATTCACCAGCGGCCTGGCCGACGCCTGCGCCCGCCTGGGCGTGACATGCCGCTATGGCACACACGTGACGGCGCTGGCGCGCGAACACGGCAAGGTGCGCGTCAGCATGGGCGAGGACAGCACCTTGTTCGACGCCGTCGTCATCTGCGCGGGCACGGCCAGCCGTGCCCTGGCGGCATCCTTGGGCGAGCATGTGAATGTGTATCCCGTGAAAGGCTATTCGATCACCGTACAGCTCGATGACGCCGCCAGCCGCGCAGCGGCGCCCAAGGTCAGCCTGCTCGACGATGCCACCAAGCTGGTCAGCAGCCGCCTGGGCGAGGACCGGCTGCGGGTGGCGGGCACGGCGGAATTCAATGGCGTCAACCACGACATTCGCGCCGACCGCATCCGCCCGCTGCTGGCATGGGTCGAGCAATGTTTTCCGGACGTCAATACGCGCAAGGTGATCCCGTGGGCGGGCCTGCGTCCCATGCTGCCCGACATGCTGCCAAAAGTGGGGCCGGGCAAGGCGCCCGGCGTGTACTACAACACGGGCCATGGTCACCTGGGCTGGACCTTGGCGGCCGCGACGGCGGAGCTGGTAGCCGCGATGGTGAACACTGCGGTGGCTAGTTCTTCGGCAGCAAATCGCTGAGCGCGGCGCGGCCCTTGACGGTGAGGAAGGGGCCGACCTTGCTGTAGGGCAGCAGGAAGTCGTTTTCGCAGCCGCTGCCGTTGGAATCTTCCCAGAACGACACGCCTTCCTGCTTCAGCGACAGGTGGAAGCGGCCACGGCCGTCGTAATCCGTGCCCTTGCATTCGGCGTCGATCTTGACGTCCTTGAAGAGGGCTTGCCGCAGGCGGTCCGGTAATTCGGCCTTGTCGTCGCCATCGCTGGCGCTGGCGCCAAACCAGTTCCACACGTCCGTTTCCTGGCCCGTCTTCACGTCCCAGGTGCGGAACTTGATGGAGATGCCGTTGGCGCCATAGCCGGCCGGCCAGCGGTAAAACTTGACCGTTACCCAGCGCGGCGACCAGTAGGTGGGCTCCGCATACACTTCGTCTTCCGTCGTGAAACCGTTGCGGCCCAGATATTCGCGGCGCGTGGCATAGAAGTCGGCCAGGTCCTGCTTGTTCTTCGCCAGCACGGTGCGCAGCTGCGCATTGATTTTCGCCACGCCATCGCCGGGCGCAATCAGTTCCACGGTGATGCTGTCGCCGATTTGCAGGTTACGGTATTGCTTGCCTTCGAAGGCGATGGGTTTGCTTACCTTGGTGCTGGGGAAGGCCTCCAGCGCCAGGTTGTAGGCATCGCTGGCGCAGGATGGATGGTCGCGGTCGCCCGCCGCTTCCAGCAGGGTCAAGGCCAGGGGCAGGGTCTTGCCGCTTTTTGGCTCCGTCCAGGTGCCGATGAGCTTGTCACTTAGCTTGCCGTCTTGCGGCGCATTCAATGACCAGGTGCCTGTCGTGTCGCCCTTGGCGTCGAGTTCCTGCCACAGCGCTTTGCCGTTGGGCTTGGCCAGCATGATCGGCGTCTTGTAGCGCGTGTAGTAATAATTGCCGCTGCGGTCAGCTCCTTGCGTGGGGCTGGGCTGGTTGAAGCAAGCCACCACATTGGCCTTGCCCAGAGTGCCCTGCCACACCCCTTGCACGGGCGGCTCGGCCGCCAGGGCCAGGTTTAGGGCGGGCAGGGACAGGCATACAAACAAGAAGCGGCGCATCGGGTTTTCCGGTGATTGGCGATGGCCGATTCTACATGGCCACGCCAACGATGTGCCGCACGTCAACTTTTATGCTTGCTTTTCCTGCGACACCACGGCCATCGCCGCGCCCAAGTATTGCAGCATGGCGGCGTCGACAAAGCTGCCTTCCATCAAACGCGGTTCCTGCTGGTGCGCCTGGCGAAACTTCAGCTGCGTGGCGGGGTTCGTGCCCGCATACGAGCGGAACAGCTCCAGCCACTGCCGCGCCAGTTGCAGCACGGCCGGGTCGGTGGGCGGCGTGCGCGCATCCATGGCGGCGCGCACGGCGGCGATCAGGACCGGCCACTCGCCATAACGCTTGCCGTAATTGGCGGCCAGGTGCGCATATTCCTGTTCGTTGAGGAAGGGGCGATACAGCGCAATGCGCGAGGCATTGAAGGCGGCGATGATGAATTGCATCAAGTCCGCATCGATGCTGGTCGTCGCTTGCATCGATGGTTCCTGCGCGTGCATGTCGTTCAGTCGCGCGAACAGGCCAGGGTGGGCGCCCGTGTCGCGCACCAGCTTGACCATCCATTGCGTGGCCAGCGCTTGCGCCCGCACATCGTCGGGGCCGGCACCCGCGTCCCTGGCGGCGCGCACTCTCGTTACCAGCGCCTTCCATTCCTGTTCTACGGCTGCATCGGACAGCAGCGGCATCTGTTGCAGTTCTTCCGGGGTAAAGTATTTGTCGTACATGGTCATCAACTCCATCGTAGTGAGCCACTCGGCCAGTTCCGGCGCCTGCCCCTGCGCCAGTTGCGCCTGCAAGGTGCACAGGCGTGCGCGCAAGGTGGAAGCTTGCGCGATCTGGCGCTCCAGCATGGCGATCTGCTGCGCCACGATGGTGCTCAAGGGCAGGTCCGGGCCGGCGAGTGCGTTGGCGATCTCGGCCAGCGACAGCCCGAACTTGCGCAGCGCCATGATCCGGTGCAGCCGGTCCATGTCGCCGTGCTGGTACAGGCGGTAGCCAGCTTGTGTGCGCGCCGAAGGCGAGAGCAGGCCGATGCTGTCATAGTGGTGCAGGGTGCGGATAGTCAGGCCCGTGAGCCTGGCCAGTTCACCGATTTTCAACAGCATCGCTTGCTCCTTCCTTGGTGCGTACAGACAGGATCAAACCTGACGTAACGTCATGGTCAAGGGAAATATTCAACTGAGTCAATTGATCGTCAGCCGTTGCCGCAGTTCCTGCAGCAGGGTGCCCGTCTTGGGCGTCAGCTGGCGCGCCAGCGGCCAGGCCAGGTACAGGGGCAAGCCTGGCGTGGCCAGTGCCGGCAGCACTGCCACGATAGCGCCCGTGGCCAGGTGTTCCTGCACCAGCCAGGTGGCCAGTTGCGCCACGCCCAGGCCCGCCAGCACGGCGGCCGTGCGTGCTTCCGCGTCGCCCACCGTCATGCGGGGAGACGTCAGGCGGTGTTCCACCTGCCCGCCGTGGTCAGCGTCCAGGAATAGCCACGGCATGGGCGAGCCGTCGCCGCGCCCGTAGGCGATGCAGTCGTGGCCATCCAGATCTGCGATGGATGCGGGCGTGCCGCGCCGCGCCAGGTAGGCGGGCGCCGCGCACAGGATCAGCTGCTCGTCGCCCAGGTGCATCTGTCCCAGCGCGGCCGGCCAGTGCGAGGGCGCGCCGATGCGCACGGCGATATCGATGCGCTCTTCGAACAGGTCGACGAAGCGGTCGCTGAAGGCGATCGACGGCTGCAGGCGCGGATACTGCGCGCACAGCTCCAGCAGAGCCGGCATCACGCGCAGCCGGCCATACGCGGCGGGCACGCCGATGCGCACCTTGCCCGCCAGTTCCGTCGCGTGCTCGCCCAGCACGTCTTCCGCGTCCGCCAGTTCCTGCAGCACGCGCTTGCAGGTGGCGTAGTAGGCGCGGCCAGCATCGCTCAGTTTCAGGCGTCGCGTGCTGCGCTCGAACAGCAGCACGCCCAGCCGTTCTTCGAGGCGCGCGACGCTCTTGCTGACGGCCGAGCTGCTCAGGTGCAGGCGTTCGGCCGCCCTGGTAAAACTGCCCGCGTCGGCCGTGGCGAGGAAGGGCGTCAGGCCTTTCAAATGTTCCGATGAAAACATGATTCGCGAATTTTATTCATGAATGAGGTGAAATAGTATCGTGGATAAGAATTGGTGTCGCGGATATGATGGTTTTTTCTTTCGGAGCCACTCTCTCATGCAAAAACACGCCCTCATCATCGGCGCCAGCGGCGTCATCGGCAGCAATCTGGCCACGCATCTGTTGGCGCAAGGCTGGCAGGTGACGGGTGTCTCGCGCGGCCGCACGCCTGTGCCCGCCGGCTGCACGGCCTTGCCGCTCGATGCGACGGATGGCGCCGCCGTGGCATCGGCGCTGGCCGGCCTGGATGCCAGCCACGTCTTTTTCACGGCCTGGGCGCGCCAGGCCAACGAGCAGGAAAACATCCGCGTCAACGGCGCCATGGTGGCCAATGTGCTGGCCGCGCTGGGGCCAAGCGGCCACCTGCGCCACGCGGCGCTGGTGACGGGTCTCAAGCACTATCTGGGGCCGTTCGATGCGTATGGACAAGGCACCGTGCCTGTCACGCCATTTCGCGAAGAGCAGGGCCGCCAGGACGTCGAGAATTTTTACTATGCACAGGAAGACCGCCTGTTCGAAGCGGCCGCCCAGTACGGTTTTACGTGGAGCGTGCACCGCCCGCATACCATCATCGGCTACGCGCTGGGCAATGCCATGAACATGGGCCTGACCCTGGCCGTGTATGCCAGCCTGTGCAAGGCCAGCGGCCAGCCTTTCGTCTTTCCCGGTTCGCCCGCGCAGTGGCATGGCTTGTCCGACATGACGGACGCGGGCCAGATTGCGCGCCACCTGGCGTGGGCGGCGGACAGCCCCGCCGCGCGCAACGAGGATTTTAATATCGTCAATGGCGACGTGTTCCGCTGGAAGTGGTTGTGGCCCCGCCTGGCCGCGTATTTCGGCGTGGCAGCGGCGGACTTGCCCGAGACGATGGCGCCGCTGGCCGGCCGCATGCAGGATGCGCCCGCGCAATGGCGTGCCATCGCGCAGCAGCATGATCTGGTGGAAACGGACATCGGCCGCCTCGCCTCCTGGTGGCATACGGATGCCGACCTGGGACGGCCGATGGAAGTGATGACGGACATGGGCAAGAGCCGCAAGGCGGGCTTTCTTGATTACCAGGATACGCAGGATGCCTTCATCGCCCTGTTCGCGCGCCTGAAGGCGGAGCGCGTCATTCCGCGCTGACCTGCTCCGTTGCGGCCGGTGGCGGGGCTGCCGCTGCCGCTGCATTGCTCTTGTGTTGCTGCGCGCGCTGCCACTCCAGGCCCGGGCGGTCGACGCGGAATTGCAGCAAGCGTCCTTGCACCACTTCCGTCACGTACGCCGTGCGGCCATCGGGGCCGCCGAAGGTGATGTTGCTGGGCTTGGCGCCGGGCACGCTGATCTCGCGCAGGATGCGGCCCTGCGGCGACAGTTTGACCACGCTGCCCTTGCCGTAGCGCGTCACGTACAGGTTGCCGTCGACGTCCACGCGCATGCCGTCCATGCCGAAATCGTCGAACTTGATCAGCAATCGTTTGCCGCTCAGGCTGCCGTCCGTGGCGATGTCATACATCCAGATATTGCGCTGCACGCTTTCATTCACATACAAAATCTTGCCGTCGGGACTGACCTCGATGCCGTTGGCCGTGCCCATGGTGTCGAGCGCCAGGGTCACCGTGCCATCCTGTGCGATGCGCCACACGCGGCCCGTGTTTTCCTTCCAGTTCGGGTCGCTCGCATACAGCACGTCATCGGCCGTGATGGCGATATCGTTCGGTTGCGTCATGCGCGGCTCGCGCGCGTGGATGGACAGCGCGCGCGTGGCTGGGTCAACCAGGTAGATCGTGTGTTGCATGTAGTCGGCCAGATACATCTGACCCCGGCTGCCGAAGCGGATGCCGTTGGCGATGCTGGTGCCGGGCAGGCTCAGCCACACTTCGCCGTTGCCATCGGGATGCACCTTGCCGATGGTTTGCTGGCGCGCAAAGTTGACGGCGTAGATATTGCCATCCGCATCCACGGCCGGCCCTTCGATGCCCTTGGTAAAGGAATGCGCGGGCGTAAGGGTGGTGGCGAGGAACAAGGTCTCGTGCGCGGGCGGGCTGGCGCAGGCGGACAGATTGGCCAGCGCGGCGGCCAGCACGGCGGTGCGCAACCAGGGCAGGGCGGTTCGGGAATCGGGCAAGGAGGAGGACTGATGCATGGAGCGATCTCTGTATAGCAAAGGTGGCGTATGTTACCCGAGGCGCGCCAGCCGGGGCGCCAGTCTATGTCTCACCTCAGGCCGCCACCACGATCAGGTCGGGGAAGTCGTCTTGCCAGCCGTCCCATTCGTCTTGCAGATGGGCGTGCATGCCGGCGCGTGCTTGCGCCAGATCAAACGCGTCGGCGCTGGCCAGCAGAAAATGGGCAATGGCGCGCAGGGTGGCGGGATCGGCGTGGATGGTGACGTCGGAGCAGGGCAGGGGGCGTTCGGACGGCGCGTCTTGCAGATAGCAGTGCAGGGAAAGGTGTGTGTTCATGGGGTTCAATGATCGATATGGGAGCCCGGCATGGCGTGCGCGAGCAGGTCGGCGCGGGCGGCTGCCTGTTCTTCGCCGCTTATAAACCAGCGTGTCTTGCTGTCGTGCGCAGCCGCTGCCATAGTCCAGGGTTTCGCTGTAGCCATACACATACTCGCCATGCTCGAGCAAGCCGGGTATGCTTGCCGCGCAAGGGCAGCTTGCTGGCGCGCATCGCCAGCAGCAGCGAAACGGCCGGCTCATACACGGCCAGCGCGTCGCAGTTCGTGACTTCGTCGGCCTCGTCGGGCGGCACGATGCGCGCTGAAAACAATGCGATGCTGGCGGCATCGGGCGCGAACAGGTTCTTCTCGTAATTTCTCTGCGAGAACTTGACGGCCTTGCCGCGCTTGCTGCCGTAGCGCTCGACGGGTTCGCCAATCTGCGCGAACCAGGCAAACAGCTGCGCGCTGGCCGCGGCGGGAAGGAAAGGGCTATTCTTGCTGAATTCGCCGACGAGGAAATGGTATTGGTCCATGGAGCAATGCCGGCAAGGTTGCGACAGGCGCATTTTTGCACGGAATGCAATAAATTGCCTATGCACGCGCGCGACCATTCCGTCAGGCGGCCTGATGCGTATGTATTTGATTTAAATGAAATTCGAGCCGCATTGCGCTTACTTCGAGCCGTATTGCGGTTACACTAAGTCTGACTATACTGCAATGACGACCGTGGTGCTTGTTCACTGCGTTGCTGGCAATCCTACGGAGGCCTCATGTCTTATGCGAATCCCACCACCCACAATGGGTTCCTGATCTCGGCCTACGCCTGCGAACTGCCCGAGGGGTGTTGGCAGGGACAGTTGGTGCTGAGCAAGTGCGGCTTTGAAGATGTCCGGCAAGCCAATCTGGAAAATCGCAGCACGCAGCACGAAGCGGAGCAATCGGCCCTGGCCATGGGGTGGCAGCTTGCCAATTACGTGCTACCCCTGCGCACTGTTGACGATAAGTAATGTAATGCTTTCATTTCGTAAGGTAAATAGAGTATCGTGTTTGGCTAGAGAGAAATACACTGTATGCAGCAATAGAGCTGGCGTGCGCGGCGATGCCTGAGTGAACGCCGCGGAACGAAGAGTTGTCCTTGAGGCCGGCCCCCACAGGCCGCACACCGTCACCATGCACCACACAGCACTCTCGCCGGATCCTGAGGATGCGCCCGCCCAGCAGTTGCCCTCCGAGCAAAATCTGCATGCCTTGCATAACCGCGAAGTCAAGCTGTTGCGCGAGACGATCAATCAACTGTTGATCATGGCCAAGATGCAGTTGCAGGAAAAGGACAAATCCGACGCCTTTGGCCTGTTGATCGTGCAGTTGCGCGAAGCCAATCAAAATCTCGTGCTGGCGACGTTTGGCGCGCAGGAGCTGCAAGCGTCCGCCGAAGCGACAACCTTGCGCCAGACGGAATTCCTGGCCATGCTCGCGCATGAGTTGCGCAACCCCTTGCAGCCGCTGGCGATGGCCAATGACTTGCTGGCCAAGAAGGTCGACCTCGATCCCCAACTGGTGGATGTGCATGGCGTGATCGGCCGCCAGGTGGCGCATATGGCGCGCCTGATCGACGACTTGCTCGACGCTTCGCGCGTCAGCAGCGGGAAGATCACCTTGCAGCTGGCGCCCATCCTGCTGAGCGACATCGTCGCCAGTGCCGTGGAAGTTGGCCAGGCCAGCATCAGTCTACGCCAGCAAGTGCTGAGCGTGAGTCTGCCGGCCGAACCTTTGGTGATCGAAGGAGACCTGGTGCGCCTGACGCAAGTGTTTGCCAACTTGCTCATCAATGCCAGCAAATTTACGCACGAGTTTGGCCACATCGACATCGTCGCCCGGCGCCACGATGATTTGGTGGAAATTGCGGTCAGCGACGATGGCGCCGGCATCGCCCTCGATATCCAGCCCTTCATCTTCGACCTGTTTACCCAGGGCTTCCGTTCGCTGGAACGGGCGCAGGGCGGCCTGGGCATCGGCCTGTCGCTGGTGCGCATCATTACCCAGTTGCATGGCGGCACCGTGGATGTCTTCAGCGCAGGGGTCGGTTTTGGCAGCCAGTTTGTGTTGCAGCTGCCCTTGTCGGCGCTGGCGCCGCCATCGCAGGGCATGCAGGCGGTACCTGCGGCGTGCGCACTGCCACGCCGCATATTGCTGATCGAGGATAACGCCGATGCGGCGGAAATGCTGGCGCTGCTGCTGACGCAGGACGGCCACCATGTCGACGTGCGCAATGACGGCCCCAGCGGCTTGCGCGCCGCGCTCGATGCGCCCTACGATGTGATCGTGTGCGATATCGGCTTGCCGGGCATGGATGGCTACCAGGTCATCAGTTCGGCCCGTGCGGCCCTGGTGGCACCGCTGCCGTGCTTTGTCGCCGCGTCAGGGTACAGTCAGCTTGGCGAGTTTGACCGCGCTGGCCAGGCAGGGTTTGACCACTATCTGGTAAAGCCCATCAATATCGACGCTTTGTCGAGAATAATCACGGCAACGGTTCCGCGCTGATGGGCGAGGAAACCCTGATGCTTTTGTTTAACATGGTCCATGCACCGAAAACCGCAGAGAAAAGATCCGATTATGGCCACAGTCCATGAACAGCGGCAGCGCAGGATAGAGCACGCGCTGTTACGCGAACCAGGTGCGGTGGTAGACGTCAGTATTCGCCTTTGGGAGCAACTGGCCACTGAATTGAATCAGATCATTGGTGAGCGGGGCGTGGAGTCAATGTATGCCCGCAGCCTGCACCAGAGTCAGAAGCAGTTCAGCTGCTTGTCGCCCCATCCGCCGCAAGCGCTGGCAGCTGCAATGACCGCCTTGCGCGCCAGCTTGCAGGGACAGGCGGACGCAGTCGCCTGCGCGGCAAGCACGGCGATGTTGATGCACTTCATCAACACCCTTATTTTATTAATTGGCGAACTCTTAACGAATAGCATCCTCCTGAAGGCCTGGGGTGATGACGTTGTGAATAATGCTGGAATGGAGCCGAACGAATGAACAAAGTCACCATCCACCGCCTGGCAACTGGCGTGCCGGGGTTGGACGAACTGCTGGGCGGCGGAATACCCGAGTTTTCCTTCAACCTGGTGGCGGGCACGCCCGGCAGCGGCAAGACGACGCTGGCGCACCAGATCATGTTTTCCCTCGCCACGCCGGAGCGCAGGGCGCTGTTTTTCACGGTGCTGGGCGAGCCACCCCTGAAGATGCTGCGCTATCAGCAGCAGTTTCCCTTCTTCGATGTGGAAAAGATCAACCAGTCGATCAAGTTCGTCAATCTGTCGGCTGACTTGCTGGAAGGCGATTTCGACCGCGTGCTGGCGCGCATCGCCGAAGAGGTGGCGGCGTTCTCGCCCAGCCTGGTCTTCGTCGATTCCTTCCGCTCCGTGGTGCAGTCGGCCACGGCCATGGACACGGGCGCTGCCGGCCTGCAGAATTTTGTGCAGCAGCTGGGTGCGCAAATGACCAGCTGGCTGGCCACGACCTTCCTGATCGGCGAATACCTGGCGCCCGAGGCCGAGTCGAGCGCCGTGTTCACGGTGGCTGACGGCATCCTGTGGCTGTCGCAGCTCGTGCATCGCGATGCCATGGTGCGCAAGATCCAGGTGGTCAAGATGCGCGGCCAGTCACAAAGCCTGGGCGTGCACACCTTCCGCATCAATGACGATGGGGTGGAAATATTTTCCCGCGCCGTGTTGAAGACCAGCGGTATGCAAGAGGTCAGCATTTCCGGCAATGAGCGCTTGTCGCTGGGCGTGCCGGAGCTCGACGCCATGATGGGCGGCGGCTTGCCGGCAGGGTACTCACTGCTGCTGGTGGGACCATCCGGTTCCGGCAAGACCGTGCTGGCCACGCAATTCCTGACGGAAGGCGTGCGCTGCGGCGAACCCGGCGTGATCGCCGCCTTCGAGAAAAGCCCGAACCAGTTGCTCAGCCATCATTTGAGTGCACTCGTCAGTTCCGGCCAGATCGGCGTGATCAACACGCGCACCCTGGATTTGTCGCTCGATGAAATCCTGCATGACCTGGTGGGTATGATCACGCGCATGAAGGCCAAGCGCGTGGTCATCGATTCGCTGTCCGGCTTTGAAATGGCGCTGGCCTCCATGTTCCGCGAGGACTTCCGCGAATCGCTGTACCGTCTGGTGGCGGCCTTGACGGAAATGGGCGTGTCGGTGCTGATGACGGCCGAGCTGGAAGACCAGTACACCATGCTGCGCTTCAGTTCCTACGGCAACGCTTTCCTGGCCGACGCCATCGTCATGCAGCGCTACATCGAGCTCGAAGGCCAGTTCAAGCGCGTGGTATCGGTGGTGAAGGTGCGTGGCAGCGGCCACAGCAAGGATATCCGCTTCTACGATATCGACGCCGGCGGCGTGAAGATCGGTGCCGCCCTCAGCCAGTACCAGGGCATACTGTCGGGCGACCCTTACCGGGTCTAGGCGTTGAGGCGTATGATGGAAGTGCGGCCATGCAGACGGTGATGGCTGTACGCAGAGGAGACGGATGATGGGTCTTCTGTGTTTCCGTGCTGATCAAGAGGAGATATGATGGACAAACCCGAATTCATCCTGGCCGCGAAAGCCATGGAAACGCTGGAAATGTATCAGACCTTCTATGGACATTCGCAGGAATACCAGGCGCATCAGCAGGAAGTCTTGAAACTGCTGCGCCACAAGGGGGCCTCCCTGCTGGTGTCGGAACATGGCCCGGCGAAGTTCTTGCTGGCCTTTGCCGATGCGCTGGAAGCGGCCAGCTTGCCCGGCGAGTATGTGCCGCTCAGCCGCAGGTAGGGCGAGCCTGTCCCGGCAGAGGCGCCAGCAGGAGATGCCGTCTTTTGCCGGGATCCGCCCCTAGCCGCCGTTCGCTCCTTCATTCAGCGACACCCTGGGCAGGCGCACGGTAAACACCGTGCCGCATTCCAGGCTCGACTCGGCGCCGATGGTGCCGCCGTGCGCGCAGGCGATTTCACGCGCGATAAACAGACCCAATCCGATGCTGGTGGCATTCGGCGCCTTGTGCTCGTCAGAAACGGCCAGCTGTACCAGGGGATCGAAAATGGTCTTCAGCGAGGCGTCCGGGATCTGGCGGCCAAAATTCTTGACCTGCACCACGGCCGTATCGGCGTCGCCGCAGGCTGTGATGGTCACCGGCTGGTCGTCGGTGCGATATTGCGCAGCATTGTTGAGCAAATTGGAAAACAGCTGGGCCAGGCGGGGCGCATCGAAGTCGCCGATCATCTCGCCCTTGGTGCTCAGTTCAAACTTGCATTTCGGGTGAGCGGCCGAGGCATCCTCGACGGCCGTCTTGCAGATTTCCCCGATATCGCCCAAGGAGGGGGAGACGGGCATGTGTCCGCCCAGCTGCGTCCTGGCAAATTCCAGCAGATCGTTCACCATGGTTGTCATGGCGGCCGCGCTGCGGGCAACCCGTGCACCGATCTCTACCGTGGAAGAGGAGCTCGCGCTTGGCCTGCTCAGCAGCGCGCCTGCCATCGTCATGGTGGTCAGCGGACTGCGCAGATCGTGGCTGAGAATGGCGAGAAAGGTATTGCGGGTGCGGTCGCTCTGCTGCGAATAGCGTATGGCCGATTCCTGCAACGCCTTGTCTATCGCTTCATTGAAGCGCAGGATGTCTTCTGTCGCCGTTTTTGACGCCACCGACACCTGTACCATCCACAGTCGCAGAACGCTGGCCCGCATTGCGCGAAATTCCGCCGTCAGCTGCGGCAGCGTGAAGCCAATCTGCTGGCGCAGGGAACCATGCGTCGCGGCTGCGGTTTCCTTGCCCGCTATTTCCGACACGCCTGTGGTTGATTTCTTTTTTCGCTGCGCCGCGTTCTCGATGACGTCCATGTCGCGCACGATGGTTTCCAGCATCTGCTTTGCATGATCGCGTAATTCTGCTTTCGAGATGGCGGCTCCAGGAATGGGAAGCGAGCTGGCGAAGAGTTCCCACTCTTCCAGGATCTGCTCCAGATGGTCGGTAATAAAGCGCGATAGTTTCACGATGGACCAATGCGTTGATGGAAGAGAAGCCAGTGTACGCCGTTGACGCGATGGATGGCGCATTGCGCGCAGGACGTTGCGAGGGCTCTTGCTGGAACAGATGGGGGAGCTGAATTGCTTCCCATTCCGCTCCATCTGGAATGGCGGTATTGCAAACAATGGCAAGCTGAAACCGGATTCTTCGACGCCATGACGGCGAAGGCATGCTGCCCGGCGAGTGTGGTGAATTTTATATATCTTGTTTGTGATAAATAGGTGAATATGTTGCCATCTATTTGGTGCACACTTTGCCGGATATCAATCCGGGAGTGTATCCATGACCAGGTCACGCAAGCTGCCGCCACGATTGTCGGGAGCGGGTTTCCGGGGTTTTTCCTTGCTGCCGCTGGCCATTTCATTTGTTGTACTGGTGTGCCTGTCCCTCCTGGCGATCCAGTTATGCATGACCTTGCGCGCACGGGAAGTGCAATTGAATGAAGCCGCGCGTGAAAGCTCCAATCTGGCACAGTCTGTTGCCCAGCATGCGTATGACACGATTAAAAGGCTGATACGGTACTGGTCGCACTGGTGGAGCGGGTGGAGACAGATGGTGTTTCCGATCATGAACTGGCCCGTATTCACAAATTGCTGGTCACCCGTGTAGCCGAGCTGCCCCAGTTACACGGCATCCTCATCTATGCCAAAGATGGCAGCTGGCTGGTGAATTCTCAGAAAACGTTGTTGAGCAATCTGAATAATTCTGATCGAGATTATTTCACATACCATCGAACGCATGATGATCGGGGCCTTATGTCGGTCCTCCCGTGCGCAGAAAATCAACGGGGAGCTGGATTGTTACCGTGTCGCGGCGGATCAATATGCCTGACGGAAGTGTCGGCGGCGTGGTGCTGGCGACCGTCAATATGAATTATTTCAGGCTGTTTTATGAACGTTTTTCGATAGGGGAAAAGGGCGCTATTTTCATTGCGAATGGCGCGGGCATTCTCTTATTGAGACGGCCGTTCGATGAGAGTTTGCTGGGACGCGATATTTCACAATTCCCCATGTTTCATGATTATTTGCCCAAAAGTCCGGTCGGAACGGCTGCGATCAAGTCGCGCGTCGATGGCGTGACGCGTATCAATAGCTACCGAAGAATCGAGGAATGCCCACTGGTGCTCTCTGCCGCATTGTCACAGGAAGAAGTGCTGGCCGAGTGGCGCCTTGACGCGGTCTTGCAAAATGCAGTGGGTGGGGTATTGGTGCTGCTGATTGGATTCATCGGATAGGGGAGCCAACGCAGAGGGATCTGGAGCGGGTGGAGAAGTATCGGAAGGCGATTAAGCGACTAATATCGCAGCAATAATTTTTGAATGCTGAGATATTGTCTGAATGGAAGACCTGATCCCGGCACCTGCAAGCAATATCACCGCGGAGCTACCCCTGTCGTTCGCCGGGATACTTCTTATTGCGCCTCTGCGCCGATTCGTATAAACCGGCGTTGGGACCGCTGCCTTGTTTTCTGATGCCCAGACCGGTACGTAGTGCACGTGAGATGAGGCGTCACGTGATTGGAAGTTGGCAGACCATGACTACCATTCCAATTGCAACTTTGTCCGTTTGGAAGGGGATTTCACCGCGTTCTTGAAAACCCTGTTTCGCGTAGAAGCGGCGAGCACTTAAGTTGGTTTTGAGCACATCTAACCATATCAAGCTCTCCCTGTGCTCTAGCGCCAGATCGTGAATGTAGCTCAAAAGCTGCTTTCCATAACCGCGCCCAGCCTCGGATTTGAGAAAGTATATCTTCTGCAGTTCTAGGCCCACCTCGCCGCTGATAGGCGCCGGCTTCGACAAGTTGACCTTGGCGAAGCCGACGAGTTTTCCACTTTCGTCGGAAGCGACAAGCCAGACTTGCTTCAATGAATTGAGCGAGTTTTCAAGCGTGCTGGGAGAAAAATCTTGATCCAGGAACTCCGATATTCCGGCAGCGGACCAAATATCCGAAAAATGCTCACGGTAGGTCTGGTAGCCGATTTCCTGTAGAGCGCGCAGGTCTGTGATTTCAGCCTCACGGATATTAATCATATTCTTTCGATTTAGTCAGAAACGGGAGATGCAATGATATTGCAAATTGCATCATTCCGTTGGGGCTATGTGGCGGAGTCATGCCGTAAACGGATTTCGTCTTGCTTCCTGAGACGCTGTGGGGGCGAATGTCCGGTCCATCATTTGTCCGCAGCCTGAGCGGCTGAGGTTATCGTTAGGAAAAACCGCCTGTGGCGCAAGAGCTAGGCAGAAGTATCGGAGAGGGTTGCGCTTGCAAGCGCAACCCGGTTTTGCGGCGCCGAACTGCGCTCGCCGAAGCCCCGCAAAACCCCCGCGCCCGTACCGGACGCGGATACGCTACGTGCATTCTGCATGCATGGAATAAATAAAAAGGGCCTCCCCGCCAAAACGGGGAAGCCCTTTTATTTATTCAGTGGTGGAGACGGCGGGAATCGAACCCGCGTCCGCAAGCACTCTACAGACAGTTCTACATACTTAGCACTATCATTTAATTTAACTCAGCCAGCACGGATGTGCACGTTATGGGCAAGCGAGTTACCTATAATTTAGTCGGACGCTAAGTAACCCAGCATACGACGAGTCCCTGTAAATGACTCTAGAGCTTTTAACGGCCCACCCCAGGGACGAGGTGTTCTAGAGCTAACAGCGATTAAGCTGCCAGTGCGTACGAGTTATCGTTTGCAGTTAAGTTTTTTCAGGTTGTATTTACGAGGTAGCCCGCCCTCGGTATGCCCTGCGCTGCTTTGCAACCCACGTCGAAACCAGGTCGTCCCCACAGAACCTTCATTGTAGCGCAATCTGCACACTCTTGCATGATGCATTCGTTTGTTGGCGCGCCAGATCAAGCGGGTGCCGATTTACGCCGCCAGCTGCCGCGCCTGCGCCGCCTTCACCACCGCGCTGACCAGCTCCAGCAGGGTCAGTGGCGTGTCCAGCAAATGGTCGGCATTCCAGTGTTGCGGTTCGACGGGGCCGCAGTAGCCCCAGGCGCAGGCGACCGTGCGCATGCCGGCGGCGCGGCCGGCCTGGATGTCGCGCAGGTCGTCGCCCACGTACCAGCAGTCTTCCGGCGCAAGATCCAGGCGGCGTGCCGCTTCCAGCAAAGGGGCGGGGTGCGGTTTCGGGTGCGCCATGGTGTCGCCCGAGATCACGCAGCCGGCGGCGCCCAGGCCGATCTGGCCCACCAGCGGGTCGGTGAAGCGGGCCGCCTTGTTGGTGACCACGCCCCAGGCCAGGCCCAACGCTTGCAAGCCGTCGAGCATGGCGGGGATGCCGTCAAATAAACGGCTTTCCACGGCCAGGGCCGCTTCGTAATTGTTCAGGAAGCCATCTTTCAGGGCTTCGTAGCCGCTTTCGCCTGGGGCTATGCCATACGACGCGCCTATCATGCCGCGCGCACCGGCCGAGGCGGTGGGGCGCAGGATGTCATACGGGGTCGGCGCCAGGCCGGCGCGCGCGCGCAGCAGGTTGATGGCCGCTGCCAGGTCGGGCGCGGTGTCGGCCAGGGTGCCGTCGAGGTCGAACAGGATGGCGCGCGGGGCTGGCAGATGGTCTGTGATCATGGCGGGCAAAAGTGTGTCAAGTAGGAATGAAAAATGGCGGCCGCAGCCGCCTTGTATTGTGCGTGACGGTTACAGCGGCCGGGTGCAGGCCGCCAGATAATTGACGCTGGTATCGCTATTAAGTGAGTAAATCTTGGTCAGCGGATTGTAGCCCATGCCGCGCATGCTGTTGATGTCCAGGCCGGCGCTGCGCGCATATTGCGACAGTTCGGCCGGGGTGATGAATTTGTCATAGTCGTGCGTGCCTTTCGGCAGCAGACGCAGCAGGTATTCGGCGCCCAGGATGGCGAACAGATACGCTTTCGGGTTGCGGTTCAGGGTCGACAGGAAAATGTGGCCGCCCGGCTTGACCAGGGTGGCGCAGGCCTTGACGATGGCGGCGGGGTCCGGCACGTGCTCTAGCATTTCCATGCAGGTCACGACGTCGTACTGGCCCGGCTCTTCCTCGGCCATGGCTTCGGCGGCGATCAGTTTGTAGCGTACCTTGGCGCCCGATTCCAGGCTGTGCAGGTCGGCCACTTTCAGGGCCTTGTCGGACAGGTCGATGCCCGTCACGTCTGCACCCTTGCGGGCCATCGATTCGGCCAGGATGCCGCCGCCGCAGCCGATGTCGATCACGCGCTTGCCGGCCAGCGGCACTTTCGCGTTGATCCATTCCAGGCGCAGGGGGTTAATTTCGTGCAAGGGACGAAACTCGGAAGTGGGGTCCCACCAGCGGTGGGCCAGCTCACTGAATTTTTGGATTTCGAGAGGGTCGGCGTTCATAGGTCGAATAATAGCGGCAATTTTACAATCGGGCAGCCACGGACGAAAAAAAACCCCGCCTTGGCGGGGTTTTTCATGCTGTCCTTGACTTGCGCGATGACTTGCGGCAAGTCCAGGGGCTCAGCTATTACTTGTTGCGGGTACCAACAACTTCGATTTCCACGCGACGGTTTTTCGCACGGCCTTCGGCAGTTTTGTTATCAGCAACAGGTTGTTTCTCGCCTTTGCCTTCGGTGTACACGCGGTTGCTTTCAACGCCTTTGGTGACCAGGTAGGCTTTGACAGCATCAGCACGACGTACCGACAGTTTTTGGTTGTAAGCATCGGTGCCGACGGAGTCGGTGTGACCCACAGCGATGATGACTTCCAGGTTGATGCCGCCCAGTTGTGCGGTCAGCTCGTCCAGCTTGGCTTTGCCTTCTGGCTTCAGCGTAGCTTTGTCGAAATCGAAGAATGCATCAGCAGCGAAGCTGACTTTTTCCGAGGTAGGAGCAACGACGACTGGTACTGGCACGACAACTGCTGGTGCTGGAGCAGGTACGACTGGCGCTGGTGGAGCCACGCATTTGCCGTCTTGCAGGGTTTCTGGCTCTACGCACAGTGGCACGTCGCAACCTGGCACCGCGTCAGCAGGTGTCCAGTAGCCGGTGCGCCAGCACAGACCGAATGGATCGCGCACGATCACGCCGCGGGCATCTTGCACGTAAGCGCTTTTTGGGCTTGGTGCTTTGATGTCCGTGGTAACTGGCGCGAATGGCGGGGAGGTTGGGGTTTGGGCCGAAGCCGAGCCAGCAATCACTGCGGATGCAGCGAAAAACAGCGTTACAAATTTATTCATTCTTTTTTCCTTTCGGGGGGTGATATCCGCAGAACAACACTGCGCTACTGGTGCTACGTGCCAAGATTTTATCATGTAGACCATATGCGCTCGTTTCAGATTGCGAAACTAGCAATTAACTTCCCAGTCATTTTGCCACACGCATCAGGGGCACACGACCGTGGTTAAATCAAAGCTTGCCCGATTTTAGACCGCACGTTGTTTTTGCGCAACGAAAATGCCCATTTGTAACGCGTCTGTAACAATTGATCGCTTTTTTTGCCACTTTTAAGGGCAGGTATCTTGAACTGGTATTGCCATTGTGCATTGTTGACAGGCCAGCGTGCACGGCCCCGGTGCAAACTGTCAATATTGTCGGCATGGCCAATTTGTACAGGTAGCTGGGCGCGCATGCTAAAATCGTGCGCTTGACTGTTAAGAGTGTCGAGCAAATGCCGCCGGCGGCACTGCATGGCCAGGACCTACCCCTGCGGTACGCGTACTGGTCGTGTCGCCAGTCCGCCGATTTGCTCGGGCACTCTGCGACATGGAAGCCGGGCCGCGCCAGCAGCGCGCGGTGCGGCGTCCACGACGACAGCCGCCTAGGATATGCAGTATTGCGTCATACATTGCGTAACAGATAAGTTAACCACAGCCTGAGATCAGTCGAACCGCCAATGGATCAATTCGCAAAAGAAACAATTCCTATTTCCCTCGAAGAAGAGATGCGCAAGAGCTACCTCGATTACGCCATGAGCGTGATCGTCGGTCGCGCCTTGCCCGATGCGCGTGATGGCTTGAAGCCAGTGCACCGCCGCGTCTTGTTCGCGATGCATGAAATGAATAACGTGTGGAACCGCCCTTACGTCAAGTGCGCCCGCGTGGTCGGCGAAACCATGGGTAAATACCATCCCCACGGCGATGCCTCGATCTACGACACACTGGTGCGCATGGCGCAAGATTTTTCGCTGCGCTACATGCTCGTCGATGGCCAGGGCAACTTCGGTTCTGTCGACGGCGATGGCGCCGCGGCGATGCGTTACACCGAGTGCCGCCTGGACAAGATCGCCGGCGAGTTGCTGGCCGATATCGACAAGGATACCGTCGACTTCCAGCCCAACTACGATGGCAAGGAAAAGGAACCGACGGTCTTGCCGACGCGTATCCCGAACCTGCTGATCAATGGCTCGTCCGGTATCGCCGTCGGCATGGCGACGAACATTCCGCCACACAACATCACCGAAGTCATCGACGGCGCGCTGCACGTGTTGCGCAACCCCGATTGCACGATCGATGAATTGATCGAGATCATTCCCGCCCCCGATTTCCCTACCGCCGGCATCATCTATGGTGTGTCGGGCGTGCGCGACGGCTACCGCACCGGCCGCGGCCGCGTGGTGATGCGCGCCAAGACGCACTTCGAAGAATACGGCAAGGATGGCGGCCGCATCGCCATCATCGTCGACGAGCTGCCATTCCAGGTCAACAAGAAATCCTTGCTGGAACGCATTGCCGAGAACGTGCGCGACAAGAAGCTCGACGGCATTTCCGACATCCGCGACGAATCCGACAAGTCGGGCATGCGCGTGGTGATCGAGTTGAAACGGGGCGAAGTGCCGGAAGTGGTGCTGAACAACCTGTACAAGCAGACCCAGTTGCAAGATACCTTCGGGATGAATATGGTGGCCCTGGTCGATGGCCAGCCGAAGCTGCTGAATCTCAAGCAGATGCTGCAATGCTTCCTGTCGCACCGCCGCGAAGTGGTGACGCGCCGCACCGTGTTCGAATTGCGCAAGGCGCGCGAACGGGGCCACGTGCTCGAAGGTCTGGCTGTCGCGCTGGCCAACATCGATGACTTCATCGCCATCATCAAGGCCGCGCCGACACCGCCGATCGCCAAGGTCGAGCTGATGGCCAAGGCCTGGGATTCGTCCGTCGTGCGCGAAATGCTGGCCCGCACGGGCGACGGCACGACGCCAGGCGGCATCGATGCCTACCGTCCGGAAAACCTGCCGAAGCACTACGGCATGCAAACGGATGGCCTGTACAAGCTGTCGGACGACCAGGCGCAGGAAATCTTGCAGATGCGTTTGCAACGCCTGACCGGCCTGGAGCAGGACAAGATCGTCAACGAGTACAAGGACGTGATGGAACATATCGCCGACTTGCTCGACATCCTGGCCAAGCCGGAACGCGTCACCGTCATCATCACCGATGAAATGACGGCGGCGAAAAACGAATACGGCGCTGGCAACAAGGACGTGCGCCGCTCGCAGATCGAGCTCAATGCGACCGACCTGGAAACGGAAGACCTGATCACGCCGCAGGACATGGTCGTGACCCTGTCGCACACCGGTTACATGAAGGCGCAGCCGATTTCCGAATACCGCGCGCAGAAGCGCGGCGGACGCGGCAAGCAGGCCATGGCGACCAAAGAGGAAGACTGGATCGACCAGCTGTTCATCGCCAATACGCACGACTACATCCTGTGCTTCTCGGATCGTGGCCGCCTGTACTGGCTGAAGGTGTGGGAAGTGCCGCAAGGCTCGCGCAATTCGCGCGGCAAGCCGATCGTCAACATGTTCCCGCTGCAGGACAACGAAAAGATCACCGTGATCCTGCCGCTGTCGGGCGAGAACCGCACGTTCCCGGAAGACCATTACGTGTTCATGTCGACCAGCCTCGGTACCGTGAAGAAGACGCCGCTGAAGGACTTCAGCAATCCACGCAAGGCCGGCATCATCGCGGTCGACCTGGACGACGGCGACTTCCTGATCGGTGCGGCGCTGACCGACGGCCAGCACGACGTGATGCTGTTCTCCGATTCGGGCAAGGCAGTGCGCTTCGACGAAAACGATGTGCGTCCGATGGGCCGTACGGCGCGCGGCGTGCGCGGCATGAACCTGGAAGAAGGCCAGCACGTGATTGCCCTGCTGGTGGCCGAGAACGAGCAGCAGTCGGTGCTGACGGCAACGGAAAACGGCTATGGCAAGCGTACGCCAATCACCGAGTACACGCGCCATGGCCGTGGCACGAAAGGCATGATCGCCATCCAGACCAGCGAGCGCAATGGCAAAGTGGTTGCCGCGACCCTGGTCGATACCAGCGATGAAATCATGCTGATCACCACCGGTGGCGTGCTGATCCGTACCCGCGTGTCGGAAATTCGCGAAATGGGCCGCGCGACGCAGGGCGTGACCCTGATCGCCGTGGAAGACGGCACCAAGCTGTCCGGCCTGCAGCGCGTGGTGGAAACGGATATCGACGAAGTCGAGCTGACGACGGAGGCGGGCACGGAAGCCGCGCCGGCGGCCGCCGAACCCGTTGATCCGGCTGATCCGGCCCAGCCGGAGTAAGATAATTGGGGCTCTTTCGGGAGCCCCAATTGCTATTGGCGCGCCACTTGCAGCGCCAGCCTGCGTGTCCCATTTGTTCCCCGCTTTTATAAAGTCCCGCATGCCATGAGAAAAATCGTCGCCACCTTCTTCGCCGCGTTTTCGCTGGCTTTCCTTGCGACCCTGCCGGCCCTGGCCCAGAGTGCACAAGCCACGCCAGCGCGCCAGGCAGCGCCCAGCCCCGCCATGAAAGTGGCCGTGCGGCGCATGCTCGACGCGATGCAGTTCCCGCAGCTGACGCGCAATATCTTCGACCAGATGCTGCAATCGGTGCCCGCCATGATCCGCCAGTCGGCGCAGCAGCAAATCAGCAGCAACCCGAAACTGGATGAGCAGCGCAAGGCGCGCGCGCTGGCCAGCGCCGAGGAAGAAATCCCCGTCGCCATCGCCACCTTGACGCAGGTGCTGGCCGACCCGACCCTGATCGATGAGCTGAGCGCCGAAATGGTGCCCCTGTACGCGCGTTTTTACACGGTGCCGGAAGTCGAGCAACTGACGGCCTTTTACAAGACGCCGCTGGGACGCAAGATGCTGGCCACCATGCCGCAACTGTCGGCCGAATCGATGGCCATCAGCCAGCGCGTGCTGATCCCGCGCGTGAATGCCGTGCTCGAACAAGTCATGCGGGCGGCCACGCAGTCGCCCCAATAATTCCATTTTTCCAAGGACCGTATCGTGACCCATATCTACAACTTCTCCGCCGGCCCCGCCGTCCTGCCCAAGGAAGTGCTGGCGCAAGCGGCCGCCGAGATGCAGGACTGGCATGGCAGTGGCATGTCGGTGATGGAAATGAGCCACCGTGGTCCCGAATTCATTTCCATCTACCAGCAGGCAGTGGCCGACCTGCGTGAGCTGCTGGCCGTGCCCGAGAACTACAAGATCCTGTTCCTGCAGGGCGGTGGCCTGGGCGAGAACGCCATCATCCCCATGAACCTGGTGGGCCTGGCCGCGCAGCAGCCAGCCACTATCGACTTCGTGCACACGGGCTCGTGGTCGGGCAAGTCGATCCAGGAAGCGGCCAAGTATGCCAACGTCAACGTGGCCGCGTCGTCCAAGGCCACGCGTTTCACGGGCGTGCCGCCGGTCTCCGAGTGGAAGCTGACGCCAGGCGCCGCCTACCTGCACATCTGCACCAACGAAACCATCGATGGCGTGGAGTTCCAGCAGGCGCCGAATGTACCAGCAGGCACCACCATCGTGGCCGACATGTCGTCGCACATTTTGTCGCGCGTGATCGACGTATCGCAATATGGCGTCATTTTTGGCGGCGCACAGAAAAATATCGGCCCGGCCGGCCTGACTCTGGTCATCGTGCGCGAAGATTTGCTGGGCAAGGCCTTGCCGATCTGCCCGTCCGCGTTCGACTGGAGCATCGTGGCCGAACATGAATCGATGTACAACACGCCGCCCACCTACGGCATCTATATCGCCGGCCTGGTTTTCCAGTGGCTGAAACGCCAAGGTGGCGTGGCAGCCATGGAACAGCGTAATATTGAGAAAGCGGCGCTGCTGTACGCGGCGCTCGCTGCGGACGACTTCTACCAGAACCGGGTCGCCCCGGAATACCGCTCGCGCATGACCATTCCGTTCTATCTGCGCGATGAAAGCTTGAACGACGCATTCCTGGCCGGCGCCAAGCAGCGCGGCCTGCTGCAACTGAAGGGCCACAAGTCCGTCGGCGGCATGCGTGCATCGATCTATAACGCGATGCCGATCGAGGGCGTGCAAGCCCTGGTCAACTATTTGAACGAGTTTGCCGGACGCTGAGTCGCATAGACGACCGCGCCGGCCCGCCGCCGGCGCTGGCCGCGCGGCCATGATTGAAGTACAGCTGACGAAACACACCAACCATGACCGATAAATTGAAACCGCTGCGCGAACAGATCGATGCGATCGACGCGCAAATCCTCGAGCTGCTGAACCGCCGCGCGCAAATCGCCCAGCAAGTGGGCCATGTGAAAGCCGAAACGCAGGCGCCCGTGTTCCGCCCCGAGCGCGAAGCGCAGGTGCTGCGCGGCGTGGCCGAGCGCAATCCCGGCCCCATGGGCGACCGCGAAGTGCAGACTATCTTCCGCGAAATCATGTCGTCCTGCCGCTCGCTGGAAAAGAGGGTCACCGTGGCGTATCTTGGCCCGGCCGGCACCTTCAGCGAACAGGCCGTGTACCAGCAGTTCGGCAGCGCCGTCGAAGGCTTGCCGTGCGCGTCCATCGACGAAGTGTTCCGTTCGGCCGAGGCGGGAACGGCGGACTTCGGCGTGGTGCCGATCGAGAATTCCTCGGAAGGCGCCGTCAACCGCACGCTCGACATGATGCTGCAGACGAGCCTCATCATCAGCGGCGAGGTGGCCATTGCCGTGCACCACAGCCTGATGTCGAAGAGCGGCAACATGGATGGCGTCACCTCCATCTGCGCCCATTCGCAGGCGCTGGCGCAATGCCAGGTCTGGCTGAACCAGAACTACCCGCACATCGCGCGCCACGCCGTGGCATCGAATGCCGAGGCGGCGCGCATGGCCGGTGAGGACCCGGCGGTCGCTGCCATTGCCAGCGAACTGGCGGGCGCGCAGTACAAGCTGGGCGTGGTCAAGGGCCATATCCAGGACGACCCGCACAACCGCACGCGCTTTGCCGTCGTGGGCACCTTGCAGACTGCGCCGTCGGGCAAGGACCAGACCTCGCTGGTATTGGCCGTGCCGAACAAGGCGGGCGCCGTGTACCAACTGCTCGCGCCCCTGGCGAAGCACGGCGTGTCGATGACGCGCTTCGAGTCGCGCCCGGCGCGCATGGGCAGCTGGGAGTATTATTTCTATGTCGACGTGGAAGGCCACGTGCACGACGCGGCCGTCGCCCAGGCGCTGGCCGAGCTGCAGAGCAATGCGGCGTTTTTCAAGGTGCTGGGGTCGTATCCGGTCAGTCTGTGAAGTTGTAGCTATTCTAATAATTACCCACTTTTTTAAAGAGCACCATGTCTAAAAATATCGGTCCAGAATACGTCCGCGCCATCGCCCCTTACCAGAGCGGCAAACCGATCGCGGAAGTCGCGCGCGAATTCGGCCTCGACGAGGCAGCCATCGTCAAGCTGGCGTCGAATGAAAACCCGTACGGCATGCCGGAATCGGCCAAGCAGGCGATGATCGCCGCCATCGATGACCTGGGCCGCTATCCGGACGCCAACGGCTTCGACTTGAAAGCCGTGCTGTCGAAGCGCTATGACGTGCCGGCCGACTGGATCACGCTGGGCAACGGCAGCAATGACATCCTGGAAATCGCCGCGCACGCGTTTGTCGAGCATGGCCAATCCGTGGTGTACTCGCAGTATTCGTTTGCCGTGTACGCGCTGGCCACGCAAGGCCTGGGCGCGCGCCACCTCGTCGTGCCGGCGCAAGCTTACGGCCATGACCTGGACGCGATGGCGGCGGCGATTGCCGACGACACGCGATTGATCTTCATCGCCAACCCGAACAACCCGACCGGCACTTTCCTTTCGGCCGCGCAGCTCGAAGCCTTCCTGCAGAAAGTGCCGCAGCACGTGGTGGTGGTGCTGGACGAAGCCTACAACGAATTCCTCTCGGCCGACGACCAGTACGAATCGACGGCGTGGGTGCGGCAGTATCCGAACCTGGTGGTCTCGCGCACCCTGTCGAAGGCCTACGGCCTGGCCGGCCTGCGCATCGGTTTCGCCATCGCCCAGCCGGTGCTGACGGACCTGATGAACCGCATCCGCCAGCCATTCAATGTCAACTCGCTGGCACAGGCAGCCGCCATCGCCGCCCTGAACGACAAGGCCTTCCTCGAGCAAAGCGCGCGCAACAACGCGGCTGGCTACCAGCAGTTCACAGAAGCGTTTACGCAACTGGGCCTGGAGTACGTGCCATCGCACGGCAATTTCGTGCTGGTCAAAGTGGGCGACGATGACGGCGCCGGCGCTAGAGTCAACCTGGCGCTTCTGAAACAGGGCGTGATTGTGCGCCCGGTCGGCAGCTACGGCTTGCCGCAATGGCTGCGCATTTCCATCGGCCTGCCGCAGGAAAACGCCATCTTCATCGCCGCGCTGACGAAAGCGCTGGCCTGACCTTATGACGACGCCTGCACTGAACAAGGTCGTTATCTTCGGCGTAGGCCTGATCGGCGGCTCGTTCGCGCGCGCCCTGAAACACGCGGGTGCTGTCGGCATGGTGGTCGGCATGGGCCGTTCATCGGCATCGATGGCGCGCGCGCTCGAACTGGGCATCATCGACGAGATCGGCGGCGACATGGCTGAGGCCTTGCTTGGTGCCGACCTGGTGCTGCTGGCCGCGCCTGTGGCGCAGACGGGCGCCATCCTGGCGTCCATCGCGCCGCATTTGCAGCCGGGCACCATCGTCACCGATGCGGGCAGCACGAAAAGCGACGTGGTGGCGGCCGCGCGCGCGGCGCTCGGTGGCAAGGTGGGGCTATTCGTGCCCGGCCACCCGATCGCGGGACGCGAGACGAATGGCCCCGACGCAGCCATCATCGATCTGTATCAAGGCAAGAAAGTGGTGCTCACGCCGCTGGCGGAAAATAGTGCCGCCGATGTGGAACGGGTGGCGGCCGCGTGGCGCGCCTGCGGCGCCATCCTGCGCACCTTGAGCCCCGAAGAACATGACAAGGTGTTTGCCGCCGTCAGCCATCTGCCGCATTTGCTGGCCTTTGCGCTGGTCGACGACATCGCCAAAAAACCGCACGCGGGCCTGTTGTTTCAATATGCGGCCAGCGGCTTTCGCGACTTTACGCGCATCGCCGGCTCATCGCCGGAAATGTGGCGCGACATCAGCCTGGCCAACCAGCCGGCGCTGCTGCATGAACTGGACGCCTACCTGGCGCAGTTGACGACCTTGCGCGCCCACCTGGCCGTGAATGACGGCGCCGCCATCGAGGGCGTGTATGCGAACGCCCAGCACGCGCGGCAGCAATGGATCGAGGCGATTGAAACGGCGGAAATGCCGGCCGCGCCCACACGATAAATACTCAAGGATTCCAGCATGACCCAGACCAAGCACTACCCCCACCATATCGATCTGAAACCGGTGATGCACGCCGAAGGCACGGTGCGTTTGCCCGGCTCGAAAAGCATTTCCAACCGCGTGCTGCTGCTGGCAGCGCTGGCCAAGGGTACGACGAAGATCATCGACTTGCTCGCCTCCGACGACACCTTCGTCATGCTCACGGCATTGACCTCGCTGGGCGTGAAATGGACGCAGGATGAATTGACGGGCGACCCCGCCACGGCGCACCAGGTGCACCACGTGGAAGGCTGCGGCGGCGTCTTCCCGCACCATGAGGCGGACCTCTTCATGGGCAACGCCGGCACGGCGATTCGCCCGCTGACGGCGGCCCTGGCCGTCATTGGCGGCGATTACACCTTGCATGGCGTGTCGCGCATGCACGAGCGCCCCATCGGCGACCTGGTCGACGCGCTGAACGCCGTCGGCACGCAGATCGAGTACACGGGGGAGCAGGGCTTCCCGCCGCTGCGCATCCGCCGCGGCCACATCCACGCGCAGCGCATCGCCGTGCGCGGCAATGTGTCGAGCCAGTTTCTGACGGCCCTGTTGATGGTGGCGCCGCTGATGGCGCGCGACCACGCGGTGACCATCGATGTCACGGGCGAGCTGATTTCCAAGCCTTACATCGAGATCACGCTGAACCTGATGCGCCGCTTCGGCGTGACGGTCGAGCATGACGGCTGGCAGTCGTTCACCGTGCAGCCGGGCCAGCAATATCAAAGCCCGGGCACCATCCATGTCGAGGGCGACGCTTCGTCGGCCTCGTATTTCCTGGCGGCCGGCGCCATCGGCGGCGGTCCCGTGCGCGTGGAAGGTGTGGGGCGCGACAGCATCCAGGGCGACGTGCGCTTCGTCGAAGCCTTGCAGCAGATGGGCGCGACCATCACCATGGGCGAGAACTGGATCGAGGCCCGTTCGAACGGCGTCTTGAAAGCCGTCGACATGGATTTCAACCACATTCCCGACGCGGCCATGACGATCGCCGTGGCCGCCCTGTACGCGGATGGCACTTCGACCTTGCGCAATATCGCCAGCTGGAGGGTGAAGGAAACGGACCGCCTGGCTGCCATGGCGACGGAATTGCGCAAGCTGGGCGCGGAAGTGGAAGAGGGCGCGGATTACCTGCGCGTGACGCCGCCGGCACAGATTCTTGCCGCCAGCATCGACACGTATGACGACCACCGCATGGCCATGTGCTTCTCGCTGGCCTCTTTGGACGGCGCCGCGCGCCGTGGCAACGAGATGCGCATCAATGACCCGAAATGCGTAGCCAAGACCTTCCCCGAGTATTTCGCCGCGTTTGCGGGGATTGCCAAAGACACCTTGATTTAATTGATTGTTTAATACTATGTCGACCTCCAACATTCCAGTCATCGCCATCGACGGCCCCACCGCTTCCGGCAAGGGCACGGTGGCGCACCGCGTAGCCGACAAGCTGGGCTTTCATTATCTCGACTCGGGCGCGCTGTACCGGCTGACGGCGCTGACGGCGCTGCGCCGCGGCACGGACTTGCGCGACGAGCATGCGCTGGCCAAGCTGGCCGAACACTTGCCTTGCCATTTTGCGGGCGGCGAGATCCTGCTGGCGCAGGAAAACGTCACCGAGCAGATCCGTGCCGAAGAGGTGGGCAATACGGCGTCAAAGATTGCCGTATTGCCAACGGTGCGCCAGGCCCTGGTCAGCTTGCAGCTGGGTTTTCGCAAGACACCCGGTCTGGTGGCCGACGGACGCGACATGGGCACGGTGATCTTTCCGCATGCCCCATTGAAGGTGTTCCTCACCGCCAGCGTCGAGGCGCGCGCGCAACGGCGCTACAAGCAATTGATAGACAAGGGTTTTTCTGCTAAGATGGAAGACCTTCTGATGGATTTGCAGGCGCGGGACGAACGTGATACTCACCGTGCGATTGCGCCGCTGGTCCCAGCGGAAGGGGCGCATGTCCTCGATACGTCGGAAATGACGGCAGATGTTGCCGTTGAAACCGTGTTGAAATGGTATGCGTCGGTAATGAAATAGTGTGATTTCCATGCTATGTGGTGCCCGTTGACGGCTCCTGGCCTGTCCGGGTGTGTCAAAAACCTAACCCAGTTTAAGTCGCGTCGTGCGATCTCTGCTGGATAACCTGTGTGAACCCTATGTCTACTGTTACAACTAACGAATCTACCGGTATGGAAAGTTTTGCTGCGCTCTTCGAGGAATCGTTGTCGCGTCAAGATATGCGCTCCGGCGAAGTTATTTCCGCTGAAGTCGTGCGCCTCGACCACAATTTCGTGATCGTGAACGCTGGCCTCAAATCCGAAGCATTCATCCCTGTCGAAGAATTCAAGAACGACCACGGCGAACTGGAAGTCAAAGTTGGCGACTTCGTTTCCGTGGCGATCGAATCGCTGGAAAATGGTTTCGGCGATACCATCCTGTCGCGCGATAAAGCCAAGCGTCTGGCTTCGTGGCTGGCTCTGGAAAAAGCGATGGAATCGGGCGAAATCGTCGTCGGTACCGTCAATGGTAAAGTCAAAGGCGGTCTGACCGTGTTGACCAACGGCATCCGCGCGTTCCTGCCGGGCTCGCTGGTTGATACCCGTCCTGTCAAAGACACCACCCCATTCGAAGGCAAAACCCTCGAATTCAAAGTGATCAAGCTGGATCGCAAGCGTAACAACGTGGTTCTGTCCCGCCGCGCCGTCATCGAAGCTTCGATGGGCGAAGAGCGTCAGAAACTGATGGAAACGCTGAAAGAAGGCACGGTCGTGACCGGCGTCGTCAAAAATATCACCGACTACGGCGCGTTCGTGGATCTGGGCGGTATCGATGGCTTGCTGCACATCACCGACCTGGCATGGCGCCGTGTACGTCACCCGTCGGAAGTACTGACGGTTGGCCAGGAAATCACCGCCAAAGTCCTGAAATACGATCAAGAGAAAAACCGTGTTTCGCTGGGCGTGAAACAACTGGGCGACGATCCTTGGACCGGTCTGTCCCGTCGTTACCCACAAAGCACCCGTCTGTTCGGTAAAGTAACGAACCTGACCGACTACGGCGCGTTCGTTGAAGTGGAACAGGGTATCGAAGGTCTGGTACACGTTTCCGAAATGGACTGGACGAACAAAAACGTTGCTCCTAACAAAGTTGTCCAACTGGGCGACGAAGTAGAAGTCATGGTTCTGGAAATCGACGAAGAGCGTCGTCGTATCTCGCTGGGTATGAAACAGTGCAAAGCCAACCCTTGGGATGACTTTGGCGTTACCCACAAGAAGGGCGATAAAGTCCGCGGCGCGATCAAATCGATCACCGACTTCGGCGTGTTCATCGGCCTGGCCGGCAACATCGACGGTCTGGTGCACCTGTCCGACCTGTCCTGGACCGAAACCGGCGAAGAAGCCGTGCGTCGCTTCAAGAAAGGTGACGAACTGGAAGCCATCGTTCTGGCCATCGACGTTGAGCGCGAGCGCGTTTCCCTGGGCGTCAAGCAACTGGAAGGTGATCCATTCAATAACTTCGCAGCCATGAACGACAAAGGCTCGCTGGTAACCGGTATCGTTAAATCGGTTGAGCCTAAAGGCGCCGTGATCCAACTGTCCGAAGAAGTCGAAGGCTACCTGCGCGCTTCCGAAATCTCGCGCGACCGCGTTGAAGATGCTGGTACGCACCTGAAAGTCGGCGACACCGTCGAAGCGATGGTGTTGAACATCGACCGCAAAGCCCGTGGTATTCAACTGTCGATCAAAGCGAAAGACAACGTTGAAACCCAGGAAGCCATGCAGAAGATGGCAGCTACCGACAACAACGCAGCTTCGGGCACCACCAGCCTGGGCGCCTTGTTGAAAGCTAAGTTCGATAACAAGAACTAAGACTGCGGATACGGCAGATGACAAAGTCCGAGCTGATCAACCGCCTTGCTGAGCGTTATTCTCAGCTGGTGGCGAAAGATGCGGAGTATGCCGTCAAGACCATTCTCGATGCGATGACCAACGCCCTGGCGACCGGTCAGCGTATCGAGATCCGCGGTTTTGGCAGTTTTGCCCTGAACAGCAGGCCCCCGCGCATCGGCCGCAACCCGAAATCCGGCGACAAGGTGATGGTTCCTGAAAAACGGGTACCTCACTTCAAACCGGGCAAACAGTTGCGCGAGCGGGTGGACGCGATGGTCGGGCAACCGATTATCGAGGATTAATCGTCTGCTGGAAGGCGACATAGAAAGCGGCGTCCTTGGATGCCGCTTTTTTTTGTTAATATGCTGTAATAACACCCGACATAACCTACTGCGCGTCGCGCTTTGCGGCCTGCGATGCTCACCGTACTAAAGTACGGTTGCGCTTCTTAGCCACAAATCACTGCCGCTCGCTACGGTTCTGTCAGGCGTTCAAAGTTTGTGCCCTGTCGGCATGTACACCACCTTGTGTAGCTCTCTCTGGACCTATCGATGAAAATCATCTCCACCATCGTTGGCTGTGTTCTTTTCGTCCTGTTCTTCAGTTTTGCGCTGAAGAATGCGCAGGTTGTCGACCTGCATGTTTTCCTCAATTATGAAATTCGCGGCCCCCTGGTCCTGATGCTGCTGGGCTTTTTTGTCGCCGGCGCCAGCCTGGGCGTACTGGCCTTGACGCCGACCGTGTTCCGTCACCGCCGCGAAGCGACCAAGCAAAAAACCACCATTGCCGCGCTGCAAACCGTTGGCGTGGCCAGCAATGCCCAGCCGCAACCGGACAGCGTGAGCGCGCAGTAAGCGGCGCCGTCGCTCCTATCTCTCTTACTCGAATAAAAACAATCGCATGGATTTTGAACTCTGGTGGCTCTTGGGTATCCCGGTGTTTTTCGCGCTGGGCTGGATTGCCGCGCGTGTGGACATTCATCAACTGGTATCCGAATCGCGCAGCCTGCCGCGCAATTACTTCAAGGGCTTGAATTTCCTGCTCAATGAACAGCATGACAAGGCCATCGACGCCTTCATCGAAGTCGTCAAGCTGGACCCGGAATCGGCCGATATGCATTTTGCGCTGGGCAACCTGTTCCGCCGCCGCGGCGAGACGGAGCGCGCCATCCGCGTGCACCAGAATTTGCTGGCGCGCCCGGATTTGCCGCTGGAACAGCAGGGCCATGCCGCCTATGAGCTGGGCATGGATTACCTGAAGGCGGGCTTGCTGGACCGCGCCGAAGAAACCTTCAATAGCCTGGTTGACACGCAATATGCGGCCCAGGCGCGCCGCGCCCTGCTGGAAATTTACCAGCGCGAAAAGGAATGGCCACGCGCCATCGAAGCGGCCGTGGGTTTGCAGGAATCGGGCGCCGGCGCGCGCCAGAAGGAAATCGCCCAGTTCTATTGCGAGCTGGCGCATGACGCGTTGGTACACATGAGGCCGGACGACGCCATGCCGCTGCTGGAAAAAGCCCTGCAGACGGACCGCAAGAGTGTGCGCGCCACCATCCTGACGGGCGACGTGCTGCTGGCGCGCGGCGACGTGGAAGGCGCGCTGATTACCTGGCGCCGCGTGGAGCAGCAAAGCGTGCCGCACGTGGCCCTGGTGGCGCAGCGCCTGATGGATGGCTACACCAAGGTGGGCCGTGCTCAGGAAGGCGTCAACCTGCTGCGCTCCTACCTGGAAGAAGCGTCGTCGATCGACTTGATCGAAGTGGTCTTCAAGGCCGTCATCGAACTCGACGGCGTGGAAGCGGCGAAGCAGCTGGTCAGCGCCGAGCTGCGCCGCACGCCGACCTTGCTGGGCCTTGATAAACTGCTGGAAGCGCGCATGATGGATGCCCCGGCCGCCATCTGGTCCGAGCTGTCGATGGTGAAAAACCTCGTACACGGCTACACGCAGAAGCTGGCCCGCTACCAGTGCAGCCACTGCGGCTTCAAGGCGCGCCAGTTTTACTGGCACTGCCCGGGCTGCAACAAGTGGGAAACGTATCCTCCACGCCGCACAGAAGAGCTCAACGTCATGAACTGATCAATCTTACACGCCACCTTGCCCCGCGCAATGTGGCGTGTACTTGTATGTAGCATCTGAATTTTACAAATAAGAAATACGGCACAACCATGAAAATCACCATTATCGGCACGGGCTATGTGGGCCTCGTGACGGGCGCCTGCCTGGCGGAACTGGGCAACGACGTCTTTTGCCTCGACCTGGACGCACAGAAGGTAGCCTTGCTCAACAGCGGCGGCATCCCCATCCATGAACCGGGCCTGGAAGAAGTCGTGGCGCGCAACCGCGCCGCCGGCCGCATGACCTTTTCCACCGACGTCGAGGCGGCAGCCGCGCACGGCGTGATGCAATTCATCGCCGTCGGCACGCCGGCCGATGAAGACGGCTCGGCCGACCTGCAGTACGTGCTGGCGGCCGCGCGCGGCATCGGCAAGTACATGACGGACTTCAAGGTCATCGTCGACAAGTCCACCGTGCCCGTCGGCACGGCTGAAAAAGTGCGCGCCGCCATTCAGGGCGAACTGGACGCGCGCGGCGTGGCCGCCACGTTCTCGGTGGCGTCGAACCCGGAATTCCTCAAGGAAGGCGCGGCCGTCGAAGATTTCATGCGCCCGGACCGCATCGTCATCGGCGTCGACGCCACGCCGGACGGCGAGCGCGCGCGCGAATTGCTGAAAAGCCTGTACGCGCCGTTCAACCGCAACCACGAACGCACTTACTGGATGGATGTGCGCTCGGCCGAATTCACGAAGTATGCGGCGAATGCCATGCTGGCCACGCGTATTTCCTTCATGAATGAACTGGCCAACCTGGCCGACAAGGTGGGCGTCGACATCGAGGCCGTGCGCCACGGCATCGGTTCCGATCCGCGCATCGGCTACAGCTTCTTGTACGCGGGCTGCGGCTATGGCGGTTCCTGCTTCCCGAAAGACGTGCAGGCGCTCGAGCGCACGGCGCGCGGCCACGGCCAGGAATTGCTCATCCTGCGTGCTGTCGAAGCCGTCAACGACCAGCAGAAGCAGGTGCTGGGCCGCAAAGTGGTCACTCGCTTCGGCGCGGACCTGACGGGCCGGCATTTTGCCGTGTGGGGCCTGGCTTTCAAGCCGAATACGGACGACATGCGCGAAGCGTCGGCCCGCGTCCTGCTGGCCGACTTGCTGGGGCGCGGCGCCACGGTAGCCGTCTACGATCCTGTCGCAATGACCGAGGCAAAGCGGGTGCTGCAACTGGACTTGACGCCGGAGCAATTGGCGAAAGTGCGCTTTGCCGACAGTCCGAAGGATGCGCTGACGGACGCCGATGCGCTGGCCATCGTGACTGAATGGAAAGCCTTCCGCAGCCCGGATTTCGAGCAGATCAAGGCGCGCCTGAAGCAGCCCGTGATCTTTGACGGGCGCAACCTGTTCGAGCCGGCCGTCATGGCCGAGAATGGCATCGAATACCACGGGATCGGTCGCTCGATCCTGACACGCGCATGAGCGCCCACGAGGTGGCAGCCTTGACGGCGCCGGCCGCGCTGGCCCAGGTGCGCCTGCTGGTGGTGGGCGATGTGATGCTGGACCGCTACTGGTTTGGCGATGTCAGCCGTATTTCGCCGGAAGCGCCCGTGCCCATCGTGCGCATCGAGAAGCGCGAAGAGCGGCTGGGCGGCGCGGCCAACGTGGCGCGCAACGCGGCCGCGCTGGGAGCGAAGACGAGCTTGCTGGGCGTGGTCGGCGACGACGAGGCCGGCAGCCAGGTCGAGCGCCTGCTCGAAGGCGGCGGTATCCACAGTTATCTGCAGCGCGATGCGGCCATTTCCACCATCATCAAGCTGCGCGTGATTGGCCGCCAGCAGCAAATGCTGCGCATCGACTTCGAGGATGCGCCCAGCGATACGGTGCTGCGCGACAAGCTCAAGCAATTCAATGCGCTGCTGCCGCACTACGACGTGGTGATCCTGTCGGACTACGCCAAGGGCAGCCTGGTGAATGTGGCCGAGATGATCAAGGCGGCCAAGGCCGCCGGCAAGATCGTCATGGTCGACCCGAAAGGGGATGATTTCAGCCGCTATGCGGGAGCGTCAGTGCTCACTCCGAACAAGTCCGAACTGCGCCGTGTGATCGGCAACTGGAATACGGAAGAGCAACTCACGGAACGCGCGCAGCAGATGCGCGCGCAGCTGGGCCTGGAAGCCTTGTTGCTGACGCGCTCGGAAGAGGGCATGAGCTTGTACACGGCCGATGAGGTGCTGCACATGCCTACCGATGCGCGCGAAGTGTTCGACGTCTCGGGTGCCGGCGACACGGTGATCGCCACCATGGCGGCCATGCTGGGCGCCGGCATGGGCCTGGGCGACGCTGTGCGCACGGCCAACCGGGCCGGCGGCATCGTCGTCGGCAAGCTGGGCACGGCCACCGTCACCCGCGAAGAGCTGTTTTCGCAATAATCGCCTGCATTCCACCTTCTACCTGCGCCGCATCGTTTGATCTGGCGCAGGTTTTCCCCTGCTTCCGCTGTCCCGTCTTGTCAACCGTATCACGTCACAGCCGTTAAAGCCGTTAAGGCGCTGCTCATCCCTTGCGTTCGAGTCATCTTGAAACCACATCACGGAGAGATACCCATGTTCAAAAAAATACTGCTGGCCATCGTCACCCTGATCGCGACGATGGGCTTTGCTTTTGCCCAGGTCGATGTCAACAAGGCAGACCAGGCGGCACTCGACAGCGTCAAGGGCATCGGCCCCGTCACCTCGAAAGCCATCGTCGATGAACGCGCCAAGGGCGGCGCCTTCAAGGATTGGGCCGATTTCGAAAGCCGCGTGAAGGGCATCGGCCCGAAAAGTTCCGTGAAACTGTCGGAAGCGGGCTTGCAGGTGAATGGCCAGGCCAAGTCCGGCGCGCCAGCGGCCCCGGTGGCGAAAGCTGCCCCGGCAAAAGCTGCTGTGAAGGAAGTTGCAGCGAAAGAAGCCGCACCGAAGCCCGCTGCTGCGACCGATACCGCTGCGGCACCAGCCAAGTCAGCCGCTGAAACGAAAAAAGAAGCGGCTGCCGCGAAGAAAGAAGCCAGGGCTGCCGCTGCTGCCGCCAAGAAAGAAGCAGCTGCTGCCAAGGCTGCCGCTCCTGCCGCCGCCGCGGCCGATGGCGCCGCGCCTGTGAAGAGCGCCGTGGAAGCGAAGAAGGAAGCTGCTGCGGCCAAGAAAGAAGCGAAGACTGCCGCCGCTGCCGCGAAGAAAGAAGCGAAGCTGGCTGCAGCCGATGCGAAGAAGGCTGAAGCCGAGAAAAAGTAAGCGTGTTGTTGTAAAGCATGTTGCGTGGTGGTGCCGCGCAGTACGAGATAAAACCCCGCGTGGTACCGGCCGCGCGGGGTTTTTTTTTGGTGCGCCACTTTTCCCTGCCGGAGCGCCTACAGTTGCGACTCGATCGGCAGCCAGCGCATCACGGACACCAGCATGCGGCGCCAGAAGCTCGCTTCGGGATCGTGCGTCCACACCTTGGCGGGCTGCTCGGTGGCATCGGACCAGCGCAGGGCACCGTTGTCGAGGAATACGCGGTAGCTGGTGTCGCTCGACGTCGAGTGCAGGAACAGTTGGCGCATGTCGGCCGCCAGCGCGGCATCGTTGAATAGCACGCCCATCTCCGTGTTGAGCTGGACCGAGCGGGGATCGAGGTTGAAGGAACCGACGAAGCCCCGCTGGCCATCGATTACTACGGCCTTGGTATGCAGGCTGGCGCGGCTCGAACCCATCAGGCTGATGCGCTTGCGGTGCAGGGTCTTCAATTCATACAGCCCGATGCCGCCGCCCAGCAGCGCTTCGCGGTAGCGCGTATAGCCCGCATGCACGAGGGCCACGTCGGTGGCGGCCAGCGAGTTGGTCAGCACATTGACCTTGACGCCGGCGGCAACCTTGTCGGCCAGGCTCTGCGTCAGCGCCTGGCCGGGTACGAAGTAGGGCGAGGTCAGCAGCGCTTCCTCGCGCGCCTCCGTCAGTAGCGGCAGCAAGCTGTGCATGAGCCAGTGCTCACTGCGCTGCAAACTGGCCACGGGGGCGGCTTTTTCCGGCGGGTCCGACAGCACTTGCACCTGCGCGCTCCAGTGCAGGCGCAGCCGACCGTCCAGGTGGGCTTGCAGCTGGCCCGCATCGGTCAGCTGCCGCAGGTAGGGCGAGGCGCCCAGTTCGCCCGTGAGCGCATCGAGGCGGGCGCGCACAGCCTGCAGTTCCGGCGCGCCTGGATTCTTGCCGGCGTGTAAGGCGCCGATGGGGATGACGGCGCGGCTGTTCCAGAAGCGGTCGAAAATGTCGCTCGTCTGCTGTACGGCGGGGCCCACCAGAAGCAAGTCGGCATCCTGGAAATTGACTTGCTCGGCGGCATCGAAGTATTCATCGCCGATATTGCGCCCGCCGACGAGGGCCACCCTGCCGTCGACGATCCAGGCCTTGTTGTGCATGCGCCGGTTCAGGCTGACGGCACGCAAGGCCATTTCCACGGCGCGCAACCAGATGCCGTCGCGGTTGCGGCCCGGATTGAAGATGCGCACGTCGATCAGCGGATGGCTGTCGAGCGCGAGGATGGCGGCGTCCTGGCCCCGCGCGTTGATGTCGTCGAGCAACACGCGCACGCGCACGCCGCGGTCGGCCGCGCGCAGCAGTTCGCGCACCAGCAGCCGTCCCGTGACGTCGTTATGCCAGATGTAGTACTGCAGGTCGATGCTGCGGCCTGCTTCGCGCGCGCTCAGGGCGCGCAGGGCGAAGGCTTCCTGATTGTCGTCGATCAGCGCCGTGCCGCTCTGGTCCGGACGTTGCGCCAGTTGCGGCGCCAGCACGCGGTCGAGCAGGGTAGCGTCGGCTGCCACGGGCAAGGCCGTACCCGGGGCTCCCAGCGAACGTTCGGCGAAGCGCCCGTAGCTGTACAGGGCTGCGATGCTGAGCACGGCAAACAGCGTGGCTAGCAGCAACAGTTTGACAAACATGCGGCGCACCGTCAACGGACCGCTGGCATGCTGCTGCGCGAGGAAAGCTTGGCGGTGTGGGGCATGCGGTCTCTTTCAGCTGGATGGCAACAGCCGATTGTAGCAGTTTCTATAATGCACGATTTTCAGGCCGTGCCCGCCGGCAGCCGTGCCGGGAAGCCATGAATCTGCGGCACCATGGCTGCCCGGGGCGGGTCGGGTAAATACGCGGCGTGGCCGTGGGCGCGGCATTCGGCACGCGTAACGTCGAAGCCCGTGCGAATGAAACCCTGTTCGTCGACGGCCACGGCGCAATCGCACTCTTCGCCCGTCTGCTTGTTGCGCCAGCGGGGTCCGTCAAGCCATCCTCGTCGTCTTCGAGGCGATGATTTCCGTGTGCGTGTGCAGGGTGATGTTGGGCGTGGCGGCGATGCGCTCGATCAGATAGCTCGACACGCAGGGATTCCGAGCTGATAACGAGCACGTCCACGTCGCCCACGGCATGGCCATTGACGAGGGCGGGGCGGCCCGACAGCTGCGCCACTTCAGCGATGAAGTGGCCGGGGCCGATATCACGCATCAGCGAGGTACGGCCCAGGCCTGCGTGGCGCGTGACGGCGACATGGCCCGCCGGATGACCAGCATGCCGAAGCTGCTGCTGCCCGCCTCGAACAGGGTGGCGCCGCCCGCATGGTGGCAGACCTGGCCATAGCGTTGCAACCGGCGCAGTTACGCTTCGGTAAAGACGGGAGAAATCTGGTGCATGCGGCCCTGGATATCGAGGTTGCTGGCCTGGACGGGATCGTCCTGCGTGGTTTCGGGGATGAATTCGGGTGCGCTGCTGGTCATGACTGATCCATTGATTGAATAAGCAAATTACTAAAATAACTAAGCGCCACGAGTCCAGCGCATGCGCGCGCGGCCCGCTGGTACACTGCGCGTGGCAACCCTGGCATGGCACAAAGCCAGGCGCCATGCGGTCTGGCGCGCGGGTGGTCGCAGCACGGGCTGCCTGGCGGAACACCGGCTTTTAGCCGTGCGCCGTCCAGCATCTCATATTAGAATGGGTCTTTGTTGAAATTACTTAAACAGACACGATGGCTTACAAGACACTTGAAGATACGATAGGCAATACTCCGCTGGTGCAACTGACGCGCTTGCCGGGCGCCGATGCGCTTGCGCGCAACAACGTCATCCTCGGCAAATTGGAAGGCAACAACCCGGCCGGCTCCGTGAAGGACCGCGCCGCCATGTCCATGCTCAAGCGCGCTGAAGAGCGCGGCGTCATCAAGCCAGGCGATACCCTGATCGAGGCCACCAGCGGCAATACGGGCATCGCGCTGGCCATGGCCGCCGCCTTGCGCGGCTACAAGATGCTGTTGTTGATGCCCGACAATCTCAGCGTGGAGCGCCGCCAGAGCATGGCCGCCTATGGCGCCGACATCCTGCTCACGCCGAAGACGGGCGGCATGGAATATGCGCGCGACCTGGCCGAGCAGATGCAGAAGGATGGTCGCGGCGTGATCCTCGACCAGTTCGCCAACGAAGACAATTCGCGTGCCCACTATGAAAGCACGGGGCCGGAGATCTGGCGCGATACCAACGGTCAGGTCACCCACTTCGTCAGCGCCATGGGCACGACGGGCACCATCATGGGCGTGTCGCGCTATTTGAAGGAACAGAATCCCGCCATCCAGATCATCGGCGCACAGCCCGAGGACGGTTCGCAGATTCCCGGCATCCGCAAATGGCCGGAAGCGTACTTGCCGAAAATTTACGACAAGTCGCGCGTGGATCAGGTGGAATACGTGAGCCAGGGTGTGGCCGAGCGCATGGCGCGCAGTCTGGTGGCGGAAGAGGGCTTGTTCTGCGGCATCTCGGCAGCCGGCGCCTGCGAAATCGCACTGCGCATCTCGCAAACGGTGGAAAACGCGACCATCGTGTTCGTCGTCTGTGACCGTGGCGACCGTTACTTGTCCACGGGTGTATTCCCTGCCTGATGCAGAACGCCCAACCAAACTTACTGCGCGGCGCGCTTTGCGGCCGGCGATGCTCACCGTGCTAGAGCACGGTTGCGCTTCTTAGCCACAAATCACTACCGCTCGCTACGGTTTTGTTGGGCGTCGATACAGCGTTGGGAATACGGTAGGAAATTATATCGGCCAGAACGACCTGAGAAGTGCTGGAAATACCCCCTCCCCATGGCGGGGAGGGAAAACCTGCGAAACTGGCAGGATCAGCCTTGTGGCGTTTCGCCTTCTTTTGGCTTGAATTGCTTGTCGCTGATGCGGAATTTGTTACGACGGTCACCCATCAGGTAACGCAGGTCGCGGATGCTCAGGTCGCTCACTTCGTGCATGCGGATCAGCAGCGATGCGCCGACGGGCAGGCGGTGGTGACGGATTTTGCTGATGACTGGTGGCGCGACTTCCAGCGCGCGGGACAGCGCTGCGTCGTTTTTCAGGCGCAGGTTTTCGATCAGGGTATCGAGCAATCTGTTTGGGTTGTACTGGAGCAGATCGTCGGAGTCCGAATCGCTGTTCATATCAATGCCGACTTGGTTTGTCATGATGTTAATGTTCCTTCTGTAGTTGCACTGCAAAGTAAAAAACACTCGGAGCTCGCTCTTGCTGCGTTCATGTTCATTCTTTACTAAAAGGAACAAATTCACACACGGTACGATCCGGGATACAGTTTTTAATAATATATACACAATTGTACAACAGGATTCAATTTCAGACCGGAAAGCCTGGTAATCTTGCTTTGTACAAAATAGGTGTTGTCTTGTTGCAACAGCTATTTATTCTTTATTATGCTCTATGATAGAACAAAAATTGTACTTTGACAAAAGTTAAGTATAGAACCATTTCTGTATTCCGTGGCGCACAAAGGCTGGCGAGCGAGGCTGGCACATGTTATCGACCCCACCATAGACCTGTTTGCTGGTCGCTTCAACATCGCTTACGCTTTCTTACAAGTAATATTATAACTTTACACTGACTTTCGGTTAGCGTGCGCGCACTTGGCTGATGGCCTTGCCCAGGTCAATCACTGACATGGCATAAAAATAACTTCTGTTGTATTGAGTTATAGCAAAGAAGTTATTGCTTGCCAAGTGATACTCAGTTGCTTCGGAACCATTTTGCAGATCGATCAAGCCGAACAACATGTTCGGGGGCGTGGCCGAGACGGTACTCACGCCGGCCTCCTGCAATTCTTCCAGCCGGTACTTGGCTTGCAAGCCCTGGCCGATGAACTTTTCCCAGGCGTGGCTGGCCGAGACGGTGACGCGATACGTGCTGATGGCCGGGTCATCGCGGCGCCAGCCATGTTCGACGAGGAAATGCGCTACGCTGCCGATGGCGTCGGCGGTGGAATTGCGCAAGTCGATGTGGCTATCGCCATCGAAGTCCACCGCATATTTCATGATGCTGCTGGGCATGAACTGCGGCAGGCCGATGGCGCCCGCATACGAGCCGAGCAGGGTCAGCGGATCGATGCCATCCTTGCGCGCGTACAGCAGCGCGTTTTCCAGTTCCCCCTTGAAAAATTCCATGCGCGCGGCGCGCGTCGGACTTTCCGGATAGGAAAACGCCAAGGTGGTCAGTGCGTCGAGCACGCGGAAACGGCCCGTGTTGCGTCCGTACACGGTTTCCACGCCGATGATGCCGACGATGATCTCGGCCGGCACGCCATATTCGCGCTCGGCGCGCGCCAGCGCTTCGGCGTTCTCTTCCCAGAATTTCACGCCCGCATTGATGCGCACCGGCTCGATGAAGCGGGCGCTGTAGGCTTGCCAGTTCTTCGGCTTGCCCGGCGGGGCCGGCTTCATCAGCTGCACGGTCGACTCGACATAGCGCACCTTGCCGATCAGGGTATCGAGCTCGGCGCGGTCAAAGCCATGCTTGGCGGACATCTCGTCGAGGAAGGCGCGGACTTCTTTCCAGTTGGTATAGTCGACAAATTCGCCTTCGAAGTCGAATTTCGCCGGTGCTTTCTTCGCCGCCGGCTTGCCGGCCACCTTCTTGACGGGCTGGGCCTTGGCCGCGCGCACGGCACGGGCGCGGTCGGCAGCGGAAATATTGCTGTTTTCGCCCGCGTGCGCGGTCGCCAGGCACAGGGGAAGGGAGAGGAGCAGGGACAGGGCGGAGGTTTTGATCGGTAACAAGGAGCGTCTCATCGGCATTGGGTTAACAGGCGGTGCAAGCTGCGCCGCGCGCGGAGTTGTTCGTCTGGGTTGGCATTACCATACTTCATCGCGGCATAGATTGCCAGAAACTGTGCGATGGCGGCGTGCGCCTCGGGCGTGGCCTTGCCTGCGGCCAGCCGGGCAGCATAACCGTGCGGGCCCTCATGCGGCGCACGGCTGTAGCCGCGCCGCGCCTGCTGGCGGCAAAACTGCGCGTATAGGGCATCGAGCGGATCGCCTTGCCGCGCCTGCCGCCAGCAGACCAGTGCGCCGGCCACGGCGGCCAGCAGGGCCAGCACGGCGCAAGCGAGTGCCAGTTTCTTCGCCGGCAAGTTTTTCAAGCCATCGAGCATGGCGCGCTGGCGTTGCGGCGTGGTGTCGACCACCCAGCTGCTCCAGGTGTATTCGGCCTGCTGCCATTGCTGGCGCCACGCGGCAACCGCGCCGTGCGCGCCGCCATCGAGCCCAGCCAGGGCGCGCCACGCCGTCAGCGGCGACGGGGCCGCTGGCAGGGCGGCATCCAGGTTGCGCTCCGTGCGCAGGGGCGCGACGGCGCTGGTGGGATCGACGCGCACCCATCCCCGGCCAGCCAGCCACACTTCGCTCCAGGCATGGGCATCGGACTGGCGCACGCTCAAGCTGTTGTCTGTCCCGTTGCGCAGGCCGCCCTGGTAGCCCGTGACGACGCGCGCGGGAATACCCATGGCGCGCATCAGCACGACGAAGCTGCCCGCGTAATGCTCGCAAAAGCCCGCCTGCGTGATAAACAGGAAGTCGTCGACGCCATGCTTGCCCAGCAGCGGTGGCTGCAAGGTGTAGCGGAAGGGCGCGCGGCGGAAGTGATCGAGCACGGCGGCGATGGCGTCGGCGGGCGTTAGCGCGTGCGCGCCGCGGCCACGCAATGCGCGGGCCCAGGCCACGCTGCGCGGATTGCTGCCCCCGGGCAAGGCCAGCCATGGCTGTTGCTGGGCAAAAGACAGGCCCGCCTGCAGTCGGTAGCGTGGCTGGGAACTGACGCGGTAACGCACGGTCGAAGTAATAGGCTGTATGGTCAGCACTTCCAGCGCGGACGAGACGACATACGGGTTGCCGGGCAAGCGTTCGATGCTGCGCGGCAGGTCGAGTGCGAAGATGCGCCGCTGGCCGCTCGCTTGCAAGGTGACTTCGTAGTGGCTGGGCTGACCTTCCAGGGTGATGTCTATCCGGTTGTCGCCAGCAGGCGCGCGCCGGCCCGCACCCTTGCGCATCCAGGTGGCGCCGTCGTAGTCGCCCAGCACCACGCCGCGCCAATACAGCTGCTCTTGCGGCGGGGGCGGCGTGGAAAAGCGGGCCGTGAAGACGGGCTCGCTTGATAGGGCCAGCGAGGCGATGGCGCCTGGCTGCATGCTGTCGGACAAGCCCGTGCGCGCTTGCGCGCCTTCTGCTGCGGCGCCCCACAGGGGGCCGTCGAGGCGCGGCACGACAAGAAACATCACGGCCGCCAGGGGAATGGCCAGCGCCAGCATGCGTCCCAGCAAGCCTAGCCTTTGCGCCAGGCGCGGCCGCAGCGTGCCGTATTGGGCCGACAGCAGGGCGGCCAGCAGGACGATGACGGTGGCCAGCATCCAGGCGGCGCTGAGGATGCCTTGCGCATGAAAAAAATTCGCCAATAGTAAAAAGAAACTGAGGAAGACGAAGACAAAAATGTCGCGCCGGCCATGCATTTCCAGCGATTTCAAGGCCAGCAGCAGGGCCAGCATGGCCACGCCCGCATCGCGCCCCAGCACGCTGCCATAGCTGGCGTACACGCCGGCGATGCCCAGCAGGGCCAGCGGCACGAGCAGGGCTAGCTGCGGCTGGCGCCGGCCCCGCACGGTAATGACGGCGCGCCACAGCAGCGGTGCGGCTGTCGCTACCGACAACCATGGGGGCAGGTGCAGCGCGTGCGGCGCCAGCACCATGGCGGCAGCCAGCAACAGCAGCAGGATGTCGGCCTTCTCGCGCGGCAAGCCGCTCAGCCAGGCTTTCATGGCATCGCCTGCGCTGGCGGCAAATCGTGCGGCGAACCATGCAGGGCCAGCGCGCGCAGGCAGGCGTCGCGCTGGCTGGCGCCCAGGGCCGGCGCCAAGGTCAGCGCACCCAGGCGCAAGCCATACGGCAGGCCCGTGCATTCCGCCTGCAGCACCCAGGCGGCCAGGCGCGACAGGCGCGTTTCCGGCGTCAGTGCGTGCAGGTCCGCGTGGTCGAGCATAAGGTTGCCATGCGTGCCGTGCGCTGCGCCAGCTGGTGCGTCGGCGCCAGGCTGGAATTGCTTGCTGAATAAATGCTCGCCATCATGGCGGGCGATCTGGCGCCAGGCCAGGCGCTGCAAGGCGTCGCCCGGCTGGTAGGCGCGCACGCCCACCAGTTCCAGGGCGCCGCCGCGCGAGCCTGGCTGCCGGGCTTGCTGTACCGTGCCGGCCAGCCAGGGCAGCGGCGGCGCATTCTGTTCTGGCTGTGGATACACGAGCACGCGCGCCTCGGGCTGCCAATGGCACCAGGCAACAAACAAGCCCAGCGGAAAGCTGCCGGACAGGCGCACGGCTGGCGCATCGCACCAACCCCGTTGCTGCGCCGGCATGCCGATGCTGACCGCCGTTTCCCCGTGGGCGGCGATATCGGCCAGGCTGGGCACTGCCGACGCACCGCTCGCCGCCAGGCTGATCGCATGGCGCGGGCGGGTGCTGCGGTTGATCAGGCGCAAGGTGAAAAAGGCGTGGCTGCCCGCGAACACGGGGCTGCCCGGCGTCGCGGCCAGCGACAGCCCCGCCAGGTTGCGGCTGGTAAACAGCATGTCGGCGATGGCGCAGGCGGCCGCGAAATACGTCAGCGCATAACCCAGGCCCAGGCGGTAATTGACGGCGGCGATCCACAGCGCCAGCAGCAGCGCGGCAAACGCCAGGCCCGCACGCGAGGGACGGATGTGCACGCGCTGCGCGCCCAGCCAGGGGCGCGCCGGCAGCCATGGGATAGTGCTCCAGCGCATGCCGTTCAGACGGGGATGCTCAACAGCAGGTGCTGCAGCAGCGCGCGGCTGTCCGTAGACCCTTGCGCTGCATGCAGGCGGTGGGCGCAGACAGGCAGCAGCACGGCTTGTACATCGTCGGGTGTGACGTGGTCGCGTCCGGCCAGGGCGGCCCAGGCGCGCGCCGCCTGCAACAGGGCCAGCGCGGCGCGCGGGCTGAGGCCATCGGCAAACACGCCGGGCACGCGGGTGGCATGCACGAGGGCCAGCACGTAGTCGACCACGGCGGGCGAGGCGTGGATGGCGTGCAGGCCCGCTTGCGCCTCCAGTAATTCGTCCGCATTCATCACGGCCGGCAAGGTTTGCAGCATGGCGCGGCGGTCGGCGCCCAGCAGCAGCGCCCGTTCGGCGGCCACATCGGGGTAGCCCAGGGTGACGCACATGAGAAAACGGTCGAGCTGCGATTCGGGTAAGGGGAAGGTACCCAGCTGGTGCGCGCAGTTCTGTGTGGCAATGACGAAAAATGGCTGCGGCAGTGCGCGCGTGACGCCATCGAGTGTCACTTGCCGCTCTTCCATCGCTTCGAGCAAGCCCGATTGCGTCTTCGGCGTGGCGCGGTTGATCTCGTCGGCCAGCAGGACTTGCGTGAACAGGGGGCCGGGGTGGAAGATGAAACTGGCGCTGGCGCGGTCATACACGCTCATGCCGGCCACGTCGGCGGGCAGCAGGTCGCTGGTAAATTGCTGGCGCTTCCATTGCAGGCCCAGCGAGATGGCCAATGCATGCGCCAGCGTGGTCTTGCCCACGCCGGGCACGTCTTCGATCAGCAGATGGCCGCCCGCCAGCACACAGGCGAGGGTCTGGCGGATCTGCAAGTGTTTGCCGACGAGAACTTCGCCGATCTGCTGTGCGGCCTGGTGTATTTTCGAAAACATGTTATTTTAATCACATTACGTGAGATTATTTAATTTACAATCGCTTTGGCCAGGTCAAACGGCGCCGCCCGCCAGCTGCGCGCTCGTGGTAGATTAGAGTGACAGCAAAGGCGGCAAGGGCGGCACAGACCAGCCAGTGATTTTATGCGAGAACGCGCCGGGCAGGCAGGAATGCTCTGCAGTGACTGCGGCGCGCATTCCCGGTATGGATAGAGAGCAGAGACAGAGGTAACCAGTACAGCGCATGAGCACAGCCATTTATACCCATCCCGATTGCCAGCGCCACGAAATGGGCGACTGGCACCCTGAATCGCCGGCCCGCTTGCAGGCCATCAATGATCAATTGATACTCGCGCACATCAGCGACCTGGTCGAGCACCGCGACGGCGTGCGCGCGCAATTGTCCGATATCGAGCGCAATCACAGCGCCACGGCCATCGGCCTGGTGCGCGACAATGTGCCGCCGGAGGGCGACTACTATCCGCTCGACGGCGATACTCTGCTCAACGCGCACAGCTACGACGCGGCGCTGGCCGCCGCTGGCTCGGCCGTGACTGCCACCGACGCCGTCATCGATGGCGAGATCAGCAACGCCTTCTGCGCGATCCGCCCGCCCGGCCACCATGCGCGGCCCAGCGAACCCATGGGTTTCTGCCTGTTCAACAATGTCGCCATCGCCGCCAAGCATGCACTCGATGTGCGGGGCCTCGATAGAGTCGCCATCGTCGACTTTGACGTGCACCATGGCAATGGCACGGCCGAATCCGTGGCAAATGATCCACGCATCCTGATGGTGAGTTTTTTCCAGCACCCGTTTTATCCGTACAGCGATGTCGAGTCCTACACGGACACGCGCGTCAACGTGCCCGTGCCGGCCCGCTCGAAGGGCGATGCCGTGCGCCAGCTGGTGCTCGACCACTGGCTGCCCGCGTTGCACCGGCAGCAGCCGCAGATGATTTTCATTTCCGCCGGTTTCGATGCCCACCGCGAAGACGACGTGGGTGGCATGGGCCTGGTGGAGGCCGACTACACGTGGCTGACGCAGCAGATGATGGCAGTGGCCAATCAGTATGGCAAGGGCCGCATCGTCAGCTGCCTCGAAGGGGGGTACAACCTGTCGTCCCTGGGCCGCAGCGTGGCGGCGCATGTGAAGGCGCTGGCGGAGCTGTAATGGTTGAGCTGTAACTACAGCAAGCTGGGGCGGCTGCGGGAATTGGTATGGCGGTGGGTCTGGTAATCGAGTGCGTCGCCGGCCATGAAGCGGCGCCAGGCTTGCGTGTAGACGAGCGATGATTTATCCGCGTCGAAGCTGTCGAGCTGGAGCATGTCGCGGTGGTGCTTGATTTCATTGACCAATTGGTCATACAGCATTTGCAAGCCATAGCTTTCGGCGCTCTGGCGTTTCAGGCGCTCTTCCAGCTGCGTCACTTGCCCCTGCAACTGCCGGCATTCCGTCTTCCAGTCATTGCGCGGCACGCGCTTGGGCGTCTTGCCAGTGTGTTCCATCATCATATTATCGAACTATTCCCATCGCATATCTCCCTGGCGAGAGCCAGCCTGGAAAATAATTGCTTTTCATTTAAGAGGCGATATTAGAGCATACTTTTTTGTTACTTGTAGAAAATATTAAAATCCATGTGGAAATATTTTACCTGGCTTTCCTGACGCGCGTTACTGGCGCTGCGCTTCCTTCAAGGGTGCTGCGAGGGTCGCTCCGGCCATGTTGCCGTCGTCGGCGTACGTCAGGGTCAGCAGGGTATTGTCGTCCCAGTTCAGGTCATGCAGCGGCGGCACGTAGCGCTGGCGGTCTTGCGTGACGCGGATGTCCAGCGTGCGCTCGCCCGAGCGCGCCTGTACGGCCAGCAGCTTGCGAAACACGGGAAACGGCACGTGGATCAGCGACGAGTGGCAGGGCCCGCCTGCCAGGCGGAACAGGTTGCGCCGGACAAAGGGCAGGTCATCTTGCTCGACGGCCCAGCGGATTTCGCATTCCAGGCGCAAGTCGCCCAGGCGGCGCACGTTCTGGGGCAGGCCTGGCGTGTGGATGTCGGCGCGCCAGCGCAGGGTGTCGCGCTTCTTGTTGCTGACCAGGTCGGCATTTGCGTCGTAGGCGGTCTTGTCGCGCGTCAAGGTGAAGCCGCCGTCCGCCGCCAGGGGGACAGGGATAGACAGGTTGTCGGCCGACAGGTGCAAGGTCACGCCATCGAGCCTGGCCTGGGGTGTGGCGGGGATCAGCATGAAGCGCAGCGGCGCGCCCGGCGCCAGGCGCTGGTGGTCGGCATACGCATCGAGTCCCTTGAGCATGGTGCGGTAGGGGCGCAAGTCGGGATCGCGCGTGCCTTGCACGTCGACAACCTGCTGCATTGCCTGGGTGGCCGTGTCGCCAGGCGCCGCTGCTTGTTCCTGGGCCATGGCGGGCAGCAGGCAGGCGCAAAGGGGGGCAAGGAGGAAAAAACGGGGAAGATGCATGGAATGCGTGCCAGGTTGAGCTTGCAATGGGGAAACCGGCCAGGCTGGACGGACTGCGGATCTTATCATTCAAGTAACTGCCAAATTATCACCAATTGTCTCGTCCGCGTCGCACGGCTGGCGCTGGCGGTGGAAAATGGGACGTCGTGGCGGCAACCACGTAAAATAGCGGATTGACTGAACGAACTGAAGGCAAGAGCATGGCGATACAATGGTACCCAGGACACATGAACGCGGCCCGCAAGAAAGCGGCCGAGACCATGGAAAATACCGACCTGGTGATTGAAGTGGTGGACGCGCGCCTGCCGGCAGCCAGTTGCAATCCCATGGTGGACGAGCTGCGCCTGTTCCGCCAGCGCCCTTGCCTGAAGATCCTCAACAAGACCGACTTGGCCGATCCGGCCGCCACTGCCGCCTGGGTGGCCTATTTCAATGCCCAGGAAGGCGTGACCGCGTATGCGATGACGACCAAGAAGCCGGGCGACGTGGCGCGCATTCCGGACCTGGCCAAATCGCTGGCACCGCACCGCGGCGTGCCGACCAAGCCGCTGCGCATCATGATCATGGGCATCCCCAACGTGGGCAAGTCGACCTTGATGAACGCGCTGCTGAAAAAGCGCGTGGCCAAGGTGGGCGACGAGCCGGCCGTGACAAAAATGCAGCAAAAGCTGTACCTGGACAAGAACACCATCCTGGTCGACACGCCCGGCATGCTGTGGCCGAAGATCGCCATCCCCAGCGACGGCCTGATGCTGGCGGCCAGCCACGCCATCGGCTCGAACGCGCTGATCGAAGAGGAAGTGGCCGTGTTCCTGGCCGAGGAATTGCTCAAGCGCTATCCGGACTTGCTGGCGGCCCGCTACGGCACCAAGGTCGATGAAGTCGATGCCATCGGCGTGGTCGAGGGCATTGCCGCCAAGCGCGGTTTCCGCATCAAGGGCGGCGATTACGATTTCGAGAAAGCCTCGCATACCTTGCTGCTCGACTACCGCAGCGGCATCCTGGGACGTATCTCGCTGGAAACGCCCGATACGCGCGCGGCCCTGCTGGCCCTGCACGCGGCCGAGATGGCGGAAAAAGCGGCGAAAGCGGCAGAGATTGCGGCCGAAAAGGCCAGGAATTCTGCGCGCGGCAAGCGCGGCACCTAATTTGGCACCTAAGTTACCGCTTCACTCAGAAAAACGCCGCGACATTGCTGTCGCGGCGTTTTTTTATGGTGCGCCTTCTCCAAACCTGAAACTGCTTACTGCCAGGGCGCCAAAGAAATCCTCCTCGTGATATACCACGTGCGCCGCTTCCTGCTCGGCCGCACCCAGCGCCACCATCAGCGGCAGCAGATGGTCTTCCTGCGGATGGGCCTGGCGCGCGCCCGGCGCGCGGTCCCAGGCCAGCAACTGTGCCAGCCTTTGTGCCGGCGGCAAGGTCATCGCCTGGCGCAGCCAGGCATCGAACTGCTGCGAAGCGACGGCGCCCGCCTGGCCGAACTGGCGCAGGTTATGGTAAGACAGGCCGCTGCCGAGTATCAGCACGCCTTGCCGGCGCAAGCTGGCCAGTGCGCGGCCCGCTTCGACGTGCGTGAGCGGGTCGTAGCCGTGTTTCAGCGACAGCTGCACCAGCGGCATGTCGGCCTGCGGGTAGATGGGGAACAGGGCGCTGAAGGTGCCGTGGTCGAAGCCCCGTTCGTGGTCGAGGCGCGCCGGATGGCCGGCTGCATCGAGCAACTGTTTTACCTGCGCCGCCAGTGCCGGCGCGCCGGGCGCCGGGTACTGGATCTGGTAGGTGTGCGGCGGAAAGCCCGAATAATCGTAGATCATGCCCGGCTGCGCGCTGGCCGAGACGAGAAATTGCGGCCCTTCCCAGTGCGCCGTGACGACCAGCACGGCTTTCGGCCGCACGCCGACCTGGCGCGGGATATCCTGCAGGGACGCTTCGAGCACATCGTAGCGGCCGCCGAACTGGTCTTTCATGAAAGGCCAAGGGCCGCCGCCGTGCGACAGGAAATAGGTGGGGAATGTGTGCTCTTGCATGGCGGCTCCGGAGTGGAATGACTGATGCTATCGATGATACTCATGCGTGGTCAGTTGATCAAGATCGCAATTATTGATGTATCATTTCCATTTTGTTGATGATGGGATGGTCATGGATACCTTGCGCAGCATGCGCGTGTTTCGCGCCGTGGTGGAGCTGGACAGTTTTGTGCGCGCCAGCGAGCGCCTGGATTTATCACCTGCCATGGTCAGCAAGCATGTGATGCACCTGGAACGCCACCTGGGCGCGCGGTTGCTGAACCGCAGCAGCCGTCACCTGAGCCTGACGGAAATCGGCAAGGTGTATTTTGAACAGTGCCGCGACATGCTCGACAATCTTGACGAGGTGGAAGCGACGGTCGGCCGCACGACGGTGGTGCCGCGCGGCATGCTGCGCCTGAGCGCCCCCGTCTGGTTCGCCAACGCCATCTTTACGCGCACCCTGGTGGCTTACCGCGAGCGCTTTCCGGAGGTCACGTTCGATATCGACTTGAGCGGGCGCGTGGTCAACCTGGTGGAAGAGGGTTTCGATCTGGCCTTGCGCGTGAGCCAGGCGCCATCGCCGACCCTGATCGCGCGGCCCATCGGCAGCATCGCCTTTCACCTGGTGGCCGCGCCCGCCTATCTGGCGCGCGCAGGCCAGCCGCACCTGCCGCAAGACCTGGCGCAGCACGCCATGATCAGCTATTCGCTGTTGTCAAACGGCAATGAATTGGCCTTCGACGGCCCGCAGGGCCGCGAGACGGTGAAGTTTGCACCCGTGCTGCAATGCAATAACGAAAGCCTGCTGCACGCCGCCGCCCTCGACGGCATGGGCATCGCCCTGCTGCCATCGTGGCAAACGGATGCGGACTTGGCGGCGGGGCGGCTGGTGCGCCTTTTCGACGGCTACCGGCTGGCGGGCGGCAGTGTGTACGCCGTCTACACGAGCCGCCGCTACCTGTCGTCGAAAGTGCGCACCTTCATCGACTTCCTGGCCGATGAAGGGCGCCTGGGAGCCTGACTAGGCGAGAGAGCGCTTCATGTCGATCAGCGCGAACAGGCGCGCGCCGCGCATCCACGCCAGCACCAGCGTCGCCAGCAGCATCACCACCAGGCCGGCCACGATGGCCAGCGGGCCCGGGGCGGCCAGGTTCAGGCGCGCCACGCCCAGCAGTGCATACAGCGCCAGTCCCAGCGCGGTGATGACGAGGTAGATGGCCAGGCAGGCCAGGGGACGCCGGCGCAGCAAGCCCAGGCCCCGCCACCAGGCCTTGACGGCCGAAGTGCGGCGCCGGTCGACGGCCAGCGCCGCGCGGCCCGCGTCGAGCGTGGCGCAGGCCAGCAGGAAGAGCAGACCCGTCGCCAGCAAGGCCAGGTGACGGGCCAGGTCGGCATCGGCTTCCAGGATGGCCTTGGCCGCGTGCCTGTCGGCCAGTTTCAGCGCGCCGGCGCCGATGGCCAGCGCCACGCCCAGCGGCACGATGCTCCACAGCAGCATGCGCAGCATGCGGCCATATTCGCCGAAGGCGCCCGTCAGCAGGGGGCCGAAACCCAGTGGCGCAGGCGCGCGCGCGGCCGTCACCACCAGGCCGCTCAGCAGTGGCGACAGCAGCAAGGTCAGGACAATGCCGGCGATGGCGGCCTGGCTGATGGCGGCGCCGTTGCGCCCCATATTGGCCACCAGGTCGGCCAGGGTCATCAGGTCGAGCTTGTGCGCCAGGGTTGCCGCATGCACGGCCTGATCGAGGCTGGCGCTCAAGGTGCGCCAGAGGGGAATGACGGCGATGATGGTGGGGATCAGCAGCAGGCCCGCCCACAGCAGCAGCAAGCGCCATTGCAGGGCGGCGCGGCTGGCGCGCGTGGTCAGGGTCAGGCCGCTGGCCCGTGTCGTGGAAGTGGCGCTCATACGATGGCAATCAGGGAAAGAAGGTATTGGAAGGCGGCGGCGAGGTCAAAGCTCCAGCGCCGCGCGGCGGAGGTATCGGCCTTCAGGGTGCGACTGTCATCGAGCTTGTTGACGTCGAGGTAGTGCACGCGGTCGGGATCGAGCTCGGCCGAGACGGCCTTCACGGGCTTGCTCCAGGTGTAGCGCTGCCACAGCTGGGCGTTATCCCATACCACGCGTTCGGAGCTGCCGTCGGCGAATTTCACCAGCAGCACTTGCGGCACGGGCGCGCCGCGGCGGCGCAGGACCACGCTGGTGAGATACGGATAGGGACCCGTGCCGGGCTTGGCGTCCGGGTGCGCCTTGTCCCACGCCTCGCGTACTTTTTTCTCCTCTTTTTCCAGCGTGTCGGCCGTGCGTTCCACGCGCTTGCCGTTCACCAGCGCCATGCCGGCCAGCGGCGTCTGCTCTTCGCTGCTGAAGCTGCCTATGCGGTCGTCGATGTTCGCGCTGGCATAGACTTGCTGCGCGAAGACTTGTTCCACGATGCGCCGCTGGCCCGTCGCCTCGGCCAGCGCTTCGCGCAAGTCGGCTACGCTGGGGTGGCGGAATTTCCACTGTTCGTAATACGCCTTGAAGCCCCGTTCCATGGCTTCGCTGCCGATGCGCGCCTCCAGGTCGCGCATGGTGATGGCCGTGCGGCTGTAGACGGGCCCCACTCCCTGCAGGCGGTCCCAGGCATTCTGGCCCAGAGGATCTGCCGCATCCTGGCGCGGTGCGGCCATGCGCTCGAATTCGAAGACCTTGAAGACGGGATCGAAGCCCAGGCGCTTGAGCAGGGGCGTGGTGGCGTGGATATCCTGGCCGCGCGCGCGCAGCATGCGTTGGTCCCAGTACTCGTTCAAGCCTTCGTCGAGCAGCGGCTCCTCGAACTCGTTCGAGGCCAGGATGCCGTAAAAATAGCCATGGCCGAATTCATGGATGGTGACGAAATCGAGGCCGAATTCGGGTATGGTCTTCGGCTGCAGGTTGGCGTAGCTCGAGGCGGTGATGAAGGTCGGGTATTCCATGCCGCCCGCTTCGGCCGCATTAAACGGCGGGATCACCACCGTCAAGGTCTTGTACGGATACGGGCCCAGGGTGCGCGAGAAATACGTGAGCGAATCCTTGGCCGCCTGCAGCGCCGGCGCCGCGTTGGACGCATACTCGGGCGGGTACAGCACCTTGATGGCCACCGGCGGGCTGCCAGGGCCGCTCCAGCTGCCCGTCAACGGCGGCGCGCTGCGCTTGTCGGCCGTCCAGGCGAAATCGTGCACGTCGCCCTGCACATAGTGATGCGTGAGCATGCCGTCCTTTTCCTGCGGCGCGCCCCGCAGCTCGCCCGTGGCGCCCACCGTGTACTCCTTGGGCACGGTCAGCCTCACGTCATAGTTGCCGAAATCGGCGTAGAACTCCGAATTGAGGTGGAATTCATGCGCATTCCAGCGCGGCGCGGTGGCGCCCCGTTCGCCGGGCAGTTCCAGCACGGCGATCTTCGGGAACCACTGGCCCACCAGGTGGAAGCTGCCGAAATAGCCGGTGCGCGCGATGACGCGCGGCAGCTGGTCGAAGAAGCGGATGTCGAGCGTCGTCTCGGCGCCCGGCGCGACGGCTTGCGGCAAGTCGACGCGCACGACCGTGCGGTCGGTGGCCGGGCCGTTGTCGGGCTGGACGAAATGCCAGGGCGCCTTGGCGCCGTTTTGCGTCATGCTGCGCAGTTCGATGTAGCCCCACTCGCCGTCACGCGTGTCGACGCCCGAGCGGAAGCCTGTATCGAGCTTGCGCTTTTCGGTGAAGAAGGTCGAATGTTCGCCTTCGAATGCGTTCAGGTACAGGTGCAGGTACACGCTGCTGACGGCTTGCGCGCTGCGGTTGCGCCAGCGCAGTTTCTGCTGGCCGGCTATGGTGTGCTTGACGGGGTCGAGCGTTGCTTCGATCTGGTAGTCGACCACGCGGTCCGACAGGGTCGCTTGCGCGCCCGTGCGCGCACCGCCCCAGGCGTTGCTGGCGCTGGGTGTGCTGACGGCGGAGGCGTGCGGCGAAGCCAGGGCAATGCCGTCGGCGGATGGCGCCAGCGGCATGGACGCGCTGGCCGGCTTGCCTTGGCCCGGCTGGGCGAACAGGTCGGCCTGCAGGGCAAGGCCGGCCAGCAGCAGGGCGGCGATGGAAAGGGCTTTGAGCTTGCCCGAGATGGGGAAAAAACCAATGCTGCGGCGCGTGCCGCGGGGACTTGGCGGCCCCTGGCGCGTAGTGCTACGACTTTCCATGCGTGACTCCCACAGTGACTTCTTATTGTTGATTTTCAAATGCAGTCGGCTGCGCCCAGGATCGCCGGGCGCTCGTTAATATACCCGTAAAAATTACAAATAAGCAATGAATTGTGTAAGCAGTCCCGCCGGCTGTTGCGGCGCCGCGCGCCGTGCGTATAATGATTCGCTTTTGCCATCCCTCTCTTCCACTACCGTGCGTTCGCGCCGCGGTGACGCCTCAAGCCTGCCGCCATGATGCCAGCCCCTCCCGTCCTGACCATTGCCACGCGCACCTTGCTGCTGTGCGCCCTGGCCATGCCGGCATGCGCGCAGGAAGGCGTGGCTGGCGTCACGGCTGGCGTCACGCATGGCGACTTGTCTGCCGAGCTGGCGCAGGGCGGCCAGCACAGCGTGCGCGGCGCCCTGTCGCGTGAGCAGGGCGGCATGACGCTCGATGTAGCCATGGACGGGCTGCGCAATGGCAATTACCGCGATGGCAGCGTGTTTCACCAGCGCGGCTTCAATGGCGGCGCGGAATGGAAGGTGCGCCAGGGCCGCTTCGGCTTCAGCGCCGACCAGCTGAACCAGGACACCCGCTATCGCGCGCCCGAGGCGCCGTTCCTGGCCCTGCTGGCGGCCCGCCCGGAAGACCTGTACCGCTATGAGGTGCGGCGCGCCAGCGCCTTCGTGCAGCGCTACGTCGGCAAGTTCGAGCTGGGGGTGGAGCTGTCGCAGCGGGAAAAGCGCGCCACGGCCCACTATGCGGGCGAGGAGGGCAGCAGCGAATCGCGGTACAGCAGCCGCCGCCGGCAACTGGCGCCCCGCCTGCGCCATTACGGCAAGGTGGGCGGCGTGGGCACGGATACGGAAGTGGGCCTGGACCTGATGCAGTGGCGGCGGCGCTCGGGCCGCGCGGCGCCGGCTCGCGATGGCGACGGACAGCGCCGGCAGTATTCGCGCGCGCTGCTGCTGCGCGAAGAGCTGGCTTTCGGCGGCGCGTATGCGCCGCGCCTGCTGCTGGGGCTGCGGCATGAACAGTTCCAGCTCGATCCGGCCGACATGCCCGCCGGCGGCAGCGACTGGGAAAACCAGAATGCCTGGGACTTGCAGGGCAGCCTGCAACTGCGCCCGCAACTGAGCGTGTACGCCAAGGCCGCGCGCAGTTACCGCATCGACGACGATGGCTATACCAGCGCCGGCTACCGTCCGCTGGCAGGACAGCTGCGGCGCGAAATGGAGGTGGGCGCCACCGTCGGCGACGCGGCGCGCAGCGCTTCCGTGCGCGTCTTCAGCGAGCGCCTGAGCAACCAGATCGTCTTCGACCAGAGCCTGGGCCAGCTGGGCTTTGCGGGCAACCTCGACCCTTCGCGCCGCGACGGCATCGCCATCGAGGCCAGCATGGCGCTGGCGCGCGACTGGCGCCTCGACGCTCAGCTGCGGCAAGTGCATGCGCGCTACGACGATTACGCCTACGACGGCCCGGATATCGCCCTCGTGCCGAAAACCCTGGCCAGCCTGCGCCTGTACTGGACGGGGCAGGGCGGCGCCAGTGGCGACGTGGGCGTGCAGTGGTTGCGCGCCCTGCGCTATGGCCCCGATTTCGCCAGCAGCTGCCTGGCGCAAGTGCCCGCGTTCGCCACCCTGGACGCACGCTATACGCGCAAGGTGGGCGCCTGGGAGCTGGAACTGGCCGGCAGCAACCTGGCCAACCGCCGCCATTACGGCGATGCGCCGGGCTGCCGCTCCAGCATTTACCTCAATGACACGCGCCAGCTGCGCGTGTCGGCGCGCTACCATTTCTGAGGCAGAGGCGCAGCGGCGCTTAAGAGCGGCTTAATCAGACGCAAACGGGGCGCGTAAAAGTGCCTTTTTTCCGCCCGGGCTTCGATGGACGGTGTAAAAAGTGGTAATCTCGCCCCGTTCACGACCACTTTATGATGAAGGATTAATATGCGTTTTCTGCGTTTCTTGCGTCCCCTGCTCGCCGCCGTCACCCTGGTGGCGGCCACCGGCGGCGCCATGGCGGCCGATACCGGCTTTACCACGCTCCCCACGCCAGTGCGCACGGACACGGGCAAGAAGGTGGAAGTGGTGGAGTACTTCATGTATTCCTGCCCGCATTGCTATGCGCTCGATCCGCTGATGCACGACTGGGTCAAGAAGCAGGGCGACAAGATCGCCTTCCGCCGCATCCATCTGGCCTTCAACGGCCCGAAAGATCCACAGGCGCACGCCTATGCCACGCTGGAAGCGATGGGCCAGCTGGACCAGTTCCACGACAAGATCTTCCGCGCCATCCACGTCGAGCGCAACCGCCTGAACCGCGATGACGCCATTCTCGAGCTGCTGGTGAAAAACGGCATCGACAAGGCCAAGTACCTGGACATGTTCAACTCCTTCGGCGTGCAGACCAAACTGAAACGCAACGAGCAGGTGATCACTGCCAGCAAGATCGACAGCGCGCCGACCATCGTCATCGACGGCCGCTTCGTCACGTCCCCGGCGCAGCTGTCGCGTCCGGGCCAGTCCGAGCGCCAGACCCAGGATGCAACCCTGCTCGTGATGGATGCGCTGGTGGCGCGCACGCTGAAAGAGCGCGCTCCCGCGCCAGCGAAGAAGTAAACGGAGAGCGCCATGAAACAGCTGCCCTGGACCTTGTGCGCGCTGGCCCTCGCCCTCGTGGCGTGGCTGGCGACTGCCGTCGTCAACGTGGAAAACCAGCGCAATGCGCTGGCCAGCAAGGCCTGCGTAGACCCTGCGTTCAAGAACGAGGTCGATGCGAAATGCCTGGCATCCGTGCAGTCGCGCGCGCACTGGTGGCAGCATCTTGGCTATGCCATGACGCACTTCAGGAATTGAAGGTGTCAGCGCGAAAACCCGCCGCGCGCGGGTTTTTTTTCGTCCGCGTATGATGCAGCCACAACCATCCTGGAGGGACAATGAAGGAAGTGATCTTGATTACCGGCAGCAGCCGCGGCATCGGCGCGGCGACTGCCTTGCTGGCGGCGCGCCAGGGCTATGCCGTCTGCGTCAACTATATGCGCGATGCGCGGGCGGCCGAGGAACTGTGCGCGCGCATCGTGGCTGGCGGCGGCGAAGCCATCGCCGTGCAGGCTGACGTGGGCGAAGAAGCCGACGTGGCGCGTTTGTTTGACGAAGTCGATGCGCGTATGGGGACGCTCACGGCGCTGGTCAACAATGTGGGCGTGCTGGAGCAGAAATGCCGGCTCATCGACATTTCCGTGCAGCGCCTCGAGCGCGTGCTGCGCACCAACGTGATCAGCTATTTTTTATGCTGCCAGCAAGCCGTGCGGCGCATGTCGACGGCGAATGGCGGGCAGGGCGGGCGCATCGTGAATGTCTCGTCGGTGGCCGCGCGCATCGGCTCCCCGGGCGAATACATCGATTACGCGGCCTCGAAAGGCGCCGTCGATACCTTGACCCTCGGGCTGGCGAAGGAAGTGGCGGCCGAGGGCATCCGCGTCAACGGCGTGCGGCCCGGCATCATCTATACGGACATCCACGCGTCTGGCGGCGAGCCGGGGCGGGTGGCGCGCCTGGCGTCCGGCGTGCCCATGCAACGGGGCGGCCAGCCGGAAGAAATTGCCGATGCCATCCTGTACCTGCTGGGGTCAGGAGCGACGTATGTGACGGGCAGCATCCTCGACGTGGCGGGCGGCCGCTGATTTTTAACCCTGACAAGCAATTGATTCAAGCGTTGGGCCAATTATCATGTGCGGCAAGCGAGTCCAGAATGGCGATGTGCCATGCGCACACCGATCAAGCAACCTGGATTTATCATGCCTGCACCAGCTTCTGCCTCCGTTCTTGCTTCCGCCAGCCTGCCCATGCCGGCCCACCTGTCCGGCGCCAAAGCCGACGCCAGGGTGGCGCTGGCCGCGCGCCCCTGAGCCGCGTTCTGGCAAAGCCGCGATCCGACCCGCTGCAGGCGTCGCAAGTGTGTCACGCCGCCGTGCCGGACTTGAAGGTGGCCATCGAGGAGATGCTGGTGGCGGGAAACCGGGTCAGCCTGCGCCTGCATTTCACGGGCCACTTCACGGGGGGCCTCCCCACGCCGCAAGCAGTCGTGCAGGGGCAGGGGCAAGCCATCGATTTCCACGCTTTTGATTGGTACCAGGTCAAGGCGCAGGGCCGCATCAGCGACAACTGGCATTTGGAAGACAAGCTGACCTTGCTGCGCCAGCCGGGCGGTGAATTGCTGCAGCAGGAAGTCGATCAGCAGGGTGATGCACGGTGGCTGGAAGCGGCTGCGCCGGTACAGCAGGTTCAGGGGAGCGCTAGCGGCAAAGTAATCGTCTAGCATCGTTTGCAAGCGCCCCGCGCCGCTGTAGTAGCGATAGTGCTGGCCTTCTTCCGTCAGGCGCAGCTGGCGCGTGGTGCGCTCGAACAGGGTGGTGCCCGGCGCCGCTGCGGCTCATGCCGGATGCGCGGAAGCTGGCTTCGGCGCCGATGCTGAATGGGGCGTGATCACCACGGTGCAGGTGGTGCCGGCCACCAGCAGTTGCCCCTTCGGCTGTTCGTCGATGTGGATGCGCACGGGCACGCGCTGCGCCAGGCGCACCCAGTTGAAGGTGGGATTGACGTCGGCCAGCAGTTCACGGCCCGTGGCGGCGTCGCGGTCGGTGATGCCGCGCGCGATGCTCTCGATATGGCCATGCAGGGTGCCGCCGCTCATCAGATTCATTTCCGCCTTGTCGTCCTGCGCCAGCATGCCCAGCTTGGTCTCTTCGAAGTAGCCGACGACATAGTACGAGGCGCTGTCGATGACGGCCAGCTTGGCCGCGCCGACGGCGGCGAAATCGCCCTTGTGCACGTTCAGGTTCGTCACGTAGCCGCTGACGGGGGCGCGCACGGTGGTGCGTTCCAGGTTCAATTGCGCCAGGGCGCGGGCGGCCAGCGCGGCCTGCACCTGCGACGAGGCCGAGCTGGCAGCGAACGCCGCGCTTTCGCGGCTTTCCGTCGAGATGATGCTGGCGTCGAGATTGGCGCGGCGCTGCGCTTCCTTGCCGCGGCGGCCCTGTTCCGTCCTTTGCGCGGCCAGCACGGCGTCGGCTTGCGCCAGCGCGCTCGCATAGCGTTCCTTGTCGACGACGAACAGGATATCTCCCTTCTGCACCACCTGGTTGTCGTGCACCAGCACGTCCGTGACGGTGCCGGCCACGTCGGCGCTGATGTTGACGATATCGGCCTTGATGCGGCCGTCGCGCGTCCACGGCGATTCCATGTAGCGGTCCCAGACGGTTTTTCCTATCCAGAGGGCTGCTGCCAGGAGCAGCAAGGTGATTGCATAGCGGGTCAGTTTGCTTACCATGTCGGCAGCCTTTCCTTGATTGGGTTGAACAGTTTTTTTATTTGTAAAGCGATAAAGCCAGCGCGCCAAAGATGGCGATGAAGATGCACAGCCGCGCCAGTGAGGGGTGCCACACCATGCGGTACACGCCCAGCCAGCCCAGCACGCGGTCGAGCAGGGTTTGCAGGCCGATGCTGAGGATGAACAGGGGCAGCAGGGTAGGAATCAGAATTCCGAACAGGGCGAATTCACGCGGCATGGTGGTCTCCGGCGTCAGGCGCCATGTTGTCGAGTAATGAGGTGTAGATCGAATGCAGGTCGACCAGTGCCGTCTGCAGGCGCACGCCCTGTTCCGGTGCCGTGCCGCTGGCAGCCTGGGCCGCGCGCACCACGGCGCCCGCCTGCAGGGTGGCCGCCAGCGCCGCCTGCAGTGCCGTGTCGCTGCGCGTGCGCAGCCAGGTGGCGATGTGGTCCACGCACTGCTGCAGCGCGTGGCGCGTGGCGCCTGGACGGGCGGTCGCAATCAGTTCGCGCAAGTCGATCACGGAGTGGCCGATTTCCAGCAGGGTCAAGGCCTGGCGCACGACGGCGCGCGTGGCGACACCTGGCGCCGGGCCTGCCGCCGCGTTGAGCTGGCTGAGCAGGTCGCGCACGCGGTTGTCGAAACGGTGTTTTACGCGGCGTGCGGGCGCCGTGCACGCATGCAGCGCTTCGCGCCACAGGGCCGGGCCGATATGGTCCTTGTGGCCCATCGTGTGCTCGGGCAGCAGCACGGCAAACACGAGGGCGGCCAGCATCAGGCCGACGATCAGGGCCATGCCCGTGTTGAGAAAAGCCGCGCCATCGACATGCATCAGATTCGTCGGCGCCATCTGCGTGATGAAGGTCGACACGCCCAGGCCCACGCCCAGCTTGGCCGGATTCGTCATCAAGTACAGGCCCACGGCGAGGAACGGCGCAAAGCTCAGTACCAGCATGGGAAAGCCGTCGCCGTGCACCAGCACGAAATACACGCAGACGAGCGACAGCGGCATGGCGATGAGGAAGCCTGCCAGCACCTGGCGGATCATCAGGATGGGGCGCGGCGAGGACGAGGCCAGCGCGCAGAACACGGCCGCCATCAGCATCGCCGTGCTGGCGTAGGGCCAGGCCAGGAAGTAGGCGCCCAGGGCCAGCAGGGCCAGGCTGATGGCCGCGCGCGCGCCGCTGGCGATCACCAGCGCGGGCGGCGTCTTCGGCGCATACGCCTGCGGCGTGCTGATTTCCAGGGGCGTGTCGTGCGCCAGGCTGAAATACACTTCGTGAAAGCGGCTCATGTCGCGCGCAAAGCGTTCCAGCAGCTCACACACGGTGTCGAAATCGATGCGCTGCGCATGCGCGATGCCGGCCGCGTCAATATCGGCCCGTGCCAGTGCCAGCGCCGTTTGCAGATGCAGCTGCATGGTGTCGAGCGAGTCTTGCGAAGGCGTCGCTTGCAGCGCTTCGGCGACGATGGCGTACAGGGGTGCGCAGGCTTGCATGACCTGGGTTTCGCCATCGCGCTGCAGGCGGTCGAACAGGCGGTGGAAGGTATAGAAGGTGGTCAGCGCCGTCATGAAGGTGGCGTTGAAGGCGTGCAGCTTGCGGTTTTGTGCGCGCACGTGGCCCACCTTGCTGGTGACTTCGAACAGGGCGGCCGAGCGGCCCAGTTCCAGCGCCGCCACGTCGGCGGCAAACTGCAAATGCGTCAGTTCCACCTGTGCCGGCGTGAGTTTTTGCTGCAGCACATCCTGGCAGAAGGTGAGGAATTTGCCGTAGCGCGCCTGCACCGTGCGCATCACTTGCGTGCCCTGGTGGCGCGGCAGCAGCACGCTGGATACAAAGGCCGAGCAGATGATGCCCAGGCCGACTTCGGCCACGCGCGTGACGGCCAGCGCGAACACCTGCATCGGCTGCTCGATGGCGGGCAAGACGATCATGCAGGCCGTGTAGCCGGCCAGCACATACACATACGACTGGGCGTTGCGGTGCAGGGCCGAGCCGCTCGTGCACAGGCCCACCCACAGGGCCAGGCCGGCGAACAGCAGCACGGGCTGTTGCGGGAACAGGCCGATCAGGGTCAGCGCGGCCGTGCATCCCAGCAGGGTGCCGCACAGGCGGTAAAAGCTTTTTTCCAGCACCATGCCGCTGCTGGGCAGGGCCAGGATGATGGTGGTGGTCATCGCCGTGCTGGGCGAATCGAGCCCCAGCCGGTAGGCCAGCCACAGGGCGCAAAACGCGGCGATGAGGGTCTTGCCGACGTAGATCCAGCGTTCGCCTTCCGTCGTGCGCCAGTCCTGCAGCGCCAGCGCCAGCCAGTGGGCCGCCCGGGACAGGGGGCCTTGCGTGAATGTTGTTGCTGTGGCTGGCGTCATCGATAGGCTATCAGTTCTGGTGGTGGAGATTGTTGAGGTTGCGCAGCTGGCGCATGTACAGCTTGTCGAGCACTTGCAGTTCTTCTTCCGTAAAACCCTCGTACAGGGCCGAGGTTTCCTGGTACACGTCGGGCAGCGCCGTTTCGATCAGCGCGCGGCCCTTGTCGGTCAGCGAAATCATCACCGAGCGGCGGTCGCCGGGACGCGTGCCGCGGTGGATCAGGCCGCGCGTTTCCAGGTCGTTGCACACGCGCGTCAGGTTGGCCGGTTTTTCATGGCAGGCCATGCCCAGGGTGCAGGCGTTCGAGGTTTCGTCGTCCGTGCCGTACAGCACGGCCAGCACCATGTAGCTGGCATCGACCAGGTCGTGCTTCTTCAGCGCGGCATTGGTCAAGTCCTTCATGCCTTTTTGAATGTGGTACGTCATGCGCAACAGGCGCATCAGTTCCATGGGGAAGCCTGGCATGCGCGTGCGGATGTTTTGCAGCCGCTTGGAGGTGGCGTCAAAAGCGGTCATGTCATATTCCTTCATGTGTGAATAAAGTTTCGATTGTATCTTGTCGGGCTAGTGCAATACCAGGATTGCAAGCCTAGATGCCGCCTCCTAGTGCATTCATCAAGGAAACGTACAGATCGAGTTCGCGTGCCCCATTCTGCGCCTGCTGTTGTTCTTCCGCCAGCAGCGCCACTTGCGTGTTGAGCATGTTGATGGCGTCGCTCATGCCCGCCTTGTAGGCCTTTTCCGCCAGGTCGCGCGCGCGCTGCGCCGTGGCCAGCGCCTGCACGGTGAGCTGGTGCTGCTTTGCCAGCGACTGGGCGCGGGTGACGGCGTTGGCCACGTCCGACATGGCGTTGATGACGGTGGCGTTGTACTGCTCCACGGCGCCGTCGTACACGGCCGTCTGGCTGCCCAGCTGGGCGCGCAGGCGGGCGCCGGCAAAGATGGGCAGGCTCAGCGCGGGCGAGGCGCCGCGGATGTCCGAGTTGGCGTCAAGAAAATGGCTGAAGCCGAAGGCCTGGAAGCCGGCAAAGGCCACCAGGTTGACGTTCGGGTAAAACTCGGCCTTGGCCGCGTCGATGCGCTGCGCCGTCGCTTCCACGCGCCAGCGCTGGGCGGCGATGTCGGGACGGCGACCGATCAGGTCTGCCGGCAGCGCTTGCGGGATGGCCAGCGGCTGGTCCAGGCGCAGCACGGGGCGCGTGAGCGCCGCACCGGCTGCCGGCCCCTTGCCCGCCAGGGCTGCCAACTGGTTGCGCAGCAGGGCCAGCGACTCGGCCGACTGCTCCAGCTGGCGGCGGCCCGCCGGCAAGGTGGTTTCGATCTGCGCCACGTCAATGTCGGTGCCGATGCCGGCGGCCTTGCGCTGGCGCGTGATGTCGAGGATGCGGGCGCGCTGCGCCAGGCTGCGTTCGATCACGTCCTGCAGCTGGAATTCATACGACAGCTGGATGTAGGTGCGCACCAGCGCCGTTTCCAGGGCCAGGCGGGCCATCTGCGATTCGGCCGACGCCATCTGCACGTCGCCCAGGGCGGCGGACAGGGCGGCGCGGTTGCGGCCCCACAGGTCCAGGTCGTACGAAGCCGTCACGGTGGCCTGGTTGCGCCAGGCGTAATTGCCGGCCAGCGGCGCGGGCGTGCTGCCGTGCTGCGAATACAGTTCGCGGTTGATGGAGACATTCGCGTCCGCCTGCGGGCGGGTCTTGTCCTCGGCCGCGCCGGCCAGCGCTTCGGCCTGGCGCACGCGCGCCTGGGCGCCGCGCAGGGTGGGGCTGTCGGCCAGCGCCTGGTCCATCAAACGGTCCAATTGCGGGTCGTGCAAGTCTTGCCACCATTGCGTGCGTGGCCATTGTATGGCGGCGCTGGCGGCGGCATCCATGGCCTGGCTCGATTGCAGCTTGTTGGCGTCGAGCATGGCCGATTGCGGCGCGATATGGCCCATGTCGGCGCATGCGCTCAAGGCAAGGATCAGGCTGGCGGCAAGCAAACGGCGGTGCAGGGACATGCAGGGACTCCGGGAGAGATCGTGTTGGGGTGATGCTGACAGCTCGCCGCGGTGAGCGCCGGGAGTGGCCCGGGGTGCTGCGCCGCAACTGAGGTGTGTTACTGACTACTGAAACCGGCTGACTGGTTTCTTATTTCACGACGTGCTTGGCCGTTTGCGCGACATCAAAGTCCGCTTCCGTTTGCGGGATCAGGCCAGCCTTGCGGGCGGCGTAGAACTCGGCCATGACTTGCTCGCGCGTCACGTTGCTGGCGGCGGTAGCTGGCGTTTTTGGATAGTCGACTTCGCTGGTGGCGATTTCGCCGGCGTTGCGGGCACGGATGTATTCGGCCGTGACGTCAGCGCGCGTCAGTTGCTGGCTGGTGGCAGGCGCAGCGCTTTGGGCGAAAGCCGAGGTGGCGGTGGTGATGGCAAACAATGCTGCGATGAGTGATTTGGCTTGCATGATAAGACTCCAGGATGTGCATGATGGCTGGGTGGATGGGCCGGATCGCCACGTACCGGTCGGTTCGGCGGCAGGTCGCTGGTGGGCGCCCTGCCGCCGATGAAGCAGTTTCTGGATGAGAAGATGCTTACTTGAATTAACTATAGCAATGAATAGTACATTTGTGAAGTAATTTCTGAAAATATTTGTGCGCCGCCGCATTTCCCCTGCGGAACTGCCGTGCAGGCGTGCGCCGCTGGCGGGGCCAGGGGAGTAAGCTGGTTTTTTTATCAAGGGGAGTCAGCCATGAGCGGCAGTACACTCGATCCGGACAATTTGCCCGTCACGCCCGACCGCGTCCTGGGCAGCGGCCATGGCAAGGGCGCGCTCGGGCCCAGCGACAGTTCCGACAGCGGCAGCGACATGCAGGGCGTGCCTGGCCAGGATGCCGAAGAGCTCGATAACGACAGCGATGCGGCCGGCACGGGCGACCGGGCCGGCGTGGAGCCCCACAACGGGGCACCCGATGGCGGCGATATCGACGTCGATCATGTGGAGCGCCTGGTACCCGTGCCGCCGGCGGAAGGGGACGATGACAAGCCGCGTGCGCCGCAGGCGCCGGTGCCGCGTCCCTGACCCTGCTTGCCAGCCGCGAAGGGCCGCCACGAATTACTGTCTCTCTTGCGCCATCAGCGTAAAATGTGGACAAGGGGGCGTGCGCGCCGCCATGGCCAGCCGGCCGGCACAGGATAGGATGTCACAGGATGCAAGCGCAAATGTCGGAAGAGAAAGAAAAAGACTTGATGTCGATGTACCGCGAGACGCGGCCGCGCGAGTTTTTTGGCGAAAAAAGTAACACCAATCACCTGGCCTGGAGTTTGCTGGTGATGTTACTGGCGATGGTGTTCTGGCTGGTCGTGGCCCTGTCGGGGGCGGAAAACCAGCGCCATGCCCTGGCAACGAAGTCTTGCCAGGACCGTGTGTTTCCGGCGGAAATCGACGCGTCTTGCCTGAAGCAGGTCAAGTCGCGCGATCACTGGTGGCAACATGTGGGCCACGCGCTGGTGCGGATGGGCGCCTGACCGGGCGCGATCTGTGAACCTAGCGGCCGCCGTGAGGGCCGTTGCGGTAATGGAGCGACAGTGCGGGAGGCGCCATGCCACGCGATCAATCGCGCGAGCAGCCGCAATGGCTGTTGGCGCGCCACAGTGCCTTGACGGCGCGCCAGTTGCTGCGCTCCTATGGCTTGCTATGCCTGTTTTCCCTGACGATTGCCGCTGCCTTTGCGCTGCGCGGCCTCTGGTACATTCCCGTCTTTTCGTTCGTCGAACTGGGCCTGGTGGCCATCGCCCTGCTGCATTACGTACGCCATGCGCGCGACTATGAACATATTGCCCTGCGCGACGGCGAGCTGATCGTCGAACAGGTCAGCGCCGGGCGTTGCCGGCGCTACCACTTTTCGCCGTGGTGCACGCGCATCGCCGTGCCGCAAGGGCCGCGCCAATTGATACACATCAACGATATGCGTGATGCTACCCGGCATGTGGCGGTGGGCGTCTTCGCCACGCCTGAACGGCGCCGGCAGGTGGCGCAGGAACTGCTGGTCCTGCTGCCACCGCCAATATCGCCGCCAGCGCCGCCCTGAACGCCTTACACGGCCCGCGATGGACCTTCCCACAGATTGATATGACCTTCACGCGCCTGCACGTCGATGGCCGCCAGTTCCTCGGCCGTAAACGTCAGCTGCTGCAGCGCGGCCACGTTTTCGCGGATTTGCGCGCTGCTGCTGGCGCCGATCAGGGTCGAGGTGACGCGCGCATCGCGCAGCACCCAGGCCAGCGCCATCTGCGCCAGGGTCTGCCCCCGCTGGGCGGCGATCTGCTTCAGAGCACGCACGCGGGCCAGGTTTTCCGCGCTCAGGTGTTTTTGCAGCAGCGAGCCGCCGCCGGGGCGATTGACGCGCGCATCCTGCGGCACGCCATCGAGGTACTTGTCGCTGAGCAAGCCCTGCGCCAGCGCCGTGAACGTGATGCAGCCCATGCCTTGCGCTTGCAAGGTATCGAGCAAGCCGTCTTCCTCGATCCAGCGGTTGAGCATGTTGTAGGCAGGCTGGTGGATCAGGCACGGCACTTTCCACTCTTTCAGCAGGGAGGCCGCCTCGGCTGTCTTTTGCGGCGAGTAGGATGACAGGCCCACGTACAGCGCCTTGCCCTGCTGCACGGCGGTGGCCAGCGCGCCCATGGTTTCTTCCAGCGGCGTGTCGGCGTCGTAGCGGTGCGAGTAAAAGATATCGACGTAGTCCAGGCCCAGGCGCTGCAAGCTCTGGTCCAGGCTGGCCAGCACATATTTGCGCGAACCGCCACCCTGGCCGTACGGACCCGGCCACATGTCCCAACCCGCCTTGGTGGAAATGATCAACTCATCGCGGTAGGGCAGGAAATCGTCGCGCAGCAGCTTGCCGAAATTGCTTTCCGCGCTGCCATACGGCGGGCCGTAGTTATTCGCCAGGTCGAAATGCGTGATGCCCAGATCGAAAGCCGTGCGCAACATGTCGCGCTGCGAGGCCAGATGGTTGCTGTCGCCAAAGTTGTGCCACAGTCCCAGGGACAGCAGCGGTAATTTCAGCCCGCTGCGCCCGCAGGTGCGGTATTGCATGCTGTCGTAGCGGTTTTCGGCGGCGTGGTAAGTCATGGTATCTCCCGGTTGAATGAAGCGCTTATTTTCGCGCAAAATCAAGGTGGGCGTGCGTGCTCCTTGCGCGCACCCGGACGCGCCTTACAATAGGCATTCAGGAGTCTTGCAAGGAGCGGTCATGGAAATCGAATTGAAATTGTTGCTGGCGCCGCAAGACGCGCCGCGGCTGCGCGCACACCCGCTGCTGGCGCAGTATGCGCAAGGTGCGCCACAACTGCTGCACATGCACGATATCTATGTCGATACACCCGATTTGCAGCTGTGCCGCCACCAGGCGGGCTTGCGCGTGCGCCAGGTGGACGGGCGCTGGGTGCAAACCTTGAAGGCGGGCGGCAATGTCAGCGGCGGCTTGCATAGCCGCCATGAATGGGAAGACGACGTGCCCGGGCCGCAACCGGATCTCGCTGTGCTCGACTCTGCCATCGGCCGCAAGCAGCCCATCCGTGCGCTGCTGCGCCAGGATGCCATCCGCGACGCTTTGCAGCCCGTGTTTACCACGCGCATCGAGCGCACCGTATGGCAGCTGCGCACGCCGCAGGGCGACCAGATCGAATGCGTGCTGGACCAGGGTGTCATTGAAAGCGGTGCGGACGGTGCCGCGCGCAGCGTGGCCGTCAGCGAGATCGAGCTGGAGTTGAAGCAAGGGCAAGCCGCCAGCCTGTTCGACGTGGCGCTGGCCTTGCTGCAAGACGTGCCGCTGCAGCTGGGCCACATGAGCAAGGCGGAGCGCGGCTACCGCCTCGCCGCGCCGCAGCCTTTGCGCGCGGTCAAGGCGCAGCCCCTGGCGCTGGACGCTGCGATGTCGGTGGAGCAAGTGTTCCTGGCCATCGCCGGCAATTGCCTGGAACAGGTGAGCGGCAACCAGGATGGCGTGGCGGGGGGCGAGGACGTGGAAAGCGTGCACCAGATGCGCGTGGGCCTGCGCCGTCTGCGCTCGGCGCTGGGCATGTTCAAGTCCCTGCTGGCGCTGCCGGCAGCGGTGAAGAGCGAACTCGATTGGCTGGGCGGCGCGCTGGGCGAGGCGCGCGACTGGGATGTGCTCGCTGGCCATACCCTGGCGCAACTCGACGGCGAGGCGCAAGCGGATGCAGCGGCGCTGGCGCAGGCGGCGCACGCGCAGGCACGGCTCAAGCATGTACAAGCCTCCCGGGCCGTCACGTCGCTGCGCTGCACGGCCTGCATGCTGGGCTTGCAGCGCTGGCTGCAGGCGCGCGCCTGGCGCGACAACTGTTCGACGCGCCAATTGCGGCGCCTGGACGCGCACGTCTTCCCGTTTGCCCGTGCCACCCTGCGCAAGGATCAGCGCCGCCTGATGAAGCGCGGCAAGCGCCTGCTGCATGCCTCGCCGCAGCAGCGCCACCAGGTGCGTATCGCGGCCAAGAAGACGCGGTATGCGACGGAATTCTTTGCCTCGCTGTTTGCCGCGCGCGCCGTGCAACCGTATGTGGGGCGCCTGTCGGTCCTGCAGGACGAACTGGGCTGGCTTAACGATGTGCAGGTGGCCGACCGGCTGCTGCAGCAATTACCGGATGCCCAGGCTGACTTGCCCGCCCAGGACGGCTTGCGGCTGCACGCGGCCTTCATCCGCGGCTACCTGGCGGCGCGCGCGCAGGTGCAGGGCAAGGATGGCCGCATGCACAAGGCCTGGCGGCGCTTCAAGGCGGCCCGCTTGCCGGCCTGAGTTCCGCCTGGCCGGCAATTTACATGGAACGAAAGCTGTCCTTGCCTGGTTGTAGATGGCGGGAGCCAGGCAGCAAGCCGGCCAGCAGGTGCTGCGTGTGCCGTGCATAGGGCTGCCCGCCGCGCCATTCAGCAGCCCATGCTGTTCCTGTTACTGGAAGAAGGCCATGCGTGGCAACAGCCGCACGTGCCCATCTTGGAGTGCCAGCAGCGCCTGCCCCCCACTCCCATTTGCGCTAGCGCAGGTTCAGCTCACAGTTTGCTGTTCTGGCAGCCGGCACTGACGCATTCGCGCACGCGGTCTTGCAGGAATTGCGCGCGTCCGATGGTGGTCTGGGTGGCGCAATCGAGGTTCACATAGAAGTCCGATGCTTCGCGTTTGGAACAGCTCTTGTTGCGGTTGCTGATCCACGCCAGCTGGCCCGATTTCAGCTTTTGCTTGCCGCTGGCATCGAGCTGGGCCGCGAGTTTCTTGTAGTTGGCGTTCAATTCCTTGTCCGCTTCCTGGTACACCTTGTTCAGGCAATACAGGCCGTCGAAGTCGTTGCGGGGCGTATCGCAAGCCGAGTTGGCGAAGGCGGAGCCGGAGGCAAGCACGAGCAAGGCAAACAGGTATTTTTTCATCATGTACTTTCAGAAAGTGGAGGGGAACGGACTGGGCGCCGGGCCAGCAAGCGCTTTTGCGCATTTTACAATATGCTGCGCGCAGCAATTGTTCGTTTGCCAAGTGCCTGCCGCCGTTGTCTGCTTTCTGCACGGACAAAAAAAAAGAAGCCGGGGCTCGCAAGCGCAGGCTTCTTTCCAGGACACGTCACTGCAGCGCAGGCGTGTCCGTTTTACGTTGACAGGAACCGCTTACGCGAAGTTCTTGGCAACGAATTCCCAGTTGACCAAGCCCCAGAACGTTTCCACGTACTTGGCGCGCAGGTTGCGGTAGTCGATGTAGTAAGCGTGTTCCCAGACGTCGCAGGTCAGCAGTGGCTTGTCGCCGGTGGTCAGCGGGCAGCCGGCGTTCGAGGTGTTGACGATGTCGACGGAGCCGTCGGCTTTTTGCACCAGCCAGGTCCAGCCCGAACCGAAGTTGCCCACGCACGACTTGGTGAATTCTTCCTTGAACTTGTCGAACGACGACCATTTGGCGTTGATCGCGTCAGCCACGGCACCGGTAGGCGCGCCGCCGCCGGCCGGCTTCATGCCGTTCCAGTAGAAGGTGTGGTTCCATACTTGCGCTGCATTGTTGAAGATGCCGCCCGACGATTTCTTGATGATTTCTTCCAGCGACAGGTTCTCGAACTCGGTGCCCTTGATCAGGTTGTTCAAGTTGGTGACATACGCCTGGTGATGCTTGGCATAGTGGTATTCCAGGGTTTCTTTCGAAATATGCGGCGCCAGAGCGTCCATTTCATACGGCAGTGGTGGCAGAGTATGTTCCATGTGATGTCCCTTTGTGGTGAGTGTTCGGAGTCTTCCGGCCCGGGGCCGGAGGGTTGAGCCTGCGTGCTTGAAGCAAGCATTCTTGCTGAACGAGCCACTATTGTAAAGCGGATGCGCCATTGCTGCAGATTCCGGCACGCGTCGCGGATGCCGTTGGCGTAGTGATTCTCGTTTAGCCTGAATCGGGCGGAAAAGTTCCCAGCCGCAAGCCTCAGCGGATGCGTCGGGTGGTTTCCCTGACGATCAGTTCCAGGGGTGGAATGACCGCCTGCACGGCTTCGCCATTGATCAGGCCCAGCAGCGCTTCGGTGGCGATGCGGCCGATGTCGTACAGGGGCTGGTGGATGGTCGTCAGCGGCGGCGTCGTGTAGGACGAACCGGGCAAGTCATCGAAACCGACGAGCGAGATATCGTCGGGCACGCGGATGCCCTTGCGGTACAGGCACAGGCGCACGCCATAGGCGGACAGGTCGTTGGCGGCGAAGACGGCGCTGAATTGCTGCTGCGTATCGAACAGATGGTTCATGGCCAGCATCCCGCTTGCCTCATGGAAATCGCCTTCCACCATCAGCTTCGGATCGATGGCGATGTCCGCTTCGCGCAGCGCGCGCTGGTAGCCCGTCAGGCGCTCGGCCGCATCCGTGTTGTTGGCCGGACCGGCCACGAAGGCGATGCGGCGGTGGCCCAGTTCCACCAGGTGGCGCACGGCCAGGTAGGCACCGTATTCGTTGTCGAGCTTGAAGCCGATGGCGCTTTTGGTCGCCAGCGCGCGGCCCGTCGAGACGATGGGCCGCTGCTGCGAGAAATCGAGCACGCTCTGGTCCGAGATGCGCCCCGACAGCAGGATGATGCCGTCGACCTTCCGCGCCAGCAGCAAACGGATGCGGTCGGCCTCTTCCTGCGCATTCCAGTGCCCGCTGACGATGACGGACGCATAGCCCGTGTCTTTCAAACCGTCGTCCACGCCGCGCAGGCTTTCGTCGAAGAAGGGGCTGGAAATATCCTGCACCACGATGCCGATGGTCATCGAGCGGCCCTTTTTCAAGCCCTGCGCCATCTGGTTCGGCGCGAATTTCATGTGCGCGATCGCCGCCAGCACGGCGTCGCGCTTGTCGTCGGAGACCCTGGCCGTGCCGTTCAGGATGCGCGAGACGGTGCTGGGCGACACGCCTGCCTGGCGGGCCACGTCGAGCAGGGTGGAAGGGGGAGCAGCGTGGGCGCTATCGTTCAAGGTGATTCCTGGCTATCAAGATGGCTGGTTGTCAGTACTCTGAAAACCTTTTCAGTGAAAGGTTACCATAAACGGGGGCGATGGCTGCAGGTGAGCCTGGCCGGAACGGCGTAAGCCGACACGCGCCGCCAAAAATGTGCCGGATGATGTGCTGGCGCGTCCACTTGCTCGTTGTGAAAACGTTTTCATAAAAAACAACAGCGGCCTGGCAGCTTGCATTTTCTCCTTTTTCATAGGAGAACACGCGCAACGGTGCCCATCTCGCCACGCTGGACTCAATAAAAATGACAACTTTTTCGGTTGACTTGATTTTCTTTGCGGTGTTAAATGGAGTCATGCTATGAAAACGTTTTCAAGATAGAAGACGCTCAATAAATGGAGATGAAATAATGAAGTCAAGCATTCTTGGCGCCACCCCGCTGGCAGCGCTGACCCTGGCCTTTGGCGTGGCCGCCGCGCCCGCAGCCGTCCCGTCGGCCGCAGTGCTGCCGGCGCTGGCCCCCGCCACGCTTACCGTCGCCTCGTTCCCTGACCTGGACCGCGCCGTCAAGACGGCCTTGCCCCTGTGGGAAAAGCTGTACCCGCAAGTGAAGGTCAAGCTGGTCAGCCTGCAGATCGACGACCACCATAATTCGATGACGACGGCGCTTGCGGCCGGTGCGCGCTTGCCTGACGTGATGGCCATCGACTTCCGCTATGTCGGCAGTTTCGCCGAATCGAAGGGCATGGAAAACCTCTTGCTGCCGCCTTACGGGGCAGGGCAGTACCGTGCCCAGTTCGTGCCGTTCACGTTCGTGCAGGCCACCAGTTCGCGCGGCACCCTGGGCGCCATGCCGGCCGACCTGGGACCGGGCACGCTGTTCTACCGCAAGGACTTGATGGACAAGGCGGGCATCAAGGAGGCCGACCTGACGGCCTCGTGGGAGTCGTACATTGCCGCCGGCAAGAAGCTCAAGGCCGCCACGGGCAGCTATCTGCTGGCCGGCGCCAGCGACCTGGCCGATATTGTTATCCGCGCCAATTTGAAAGATGGCGAAGGCATTTATTTTGGCGACAAGGGGCAAGTGCTGGTCGACTCGCCCCGTTTCGTGAAAGCGTTTGAACTGGCCAAGGCGGCGCGTGTGGCCGGCATCGATGCGCGCACCGTGGCCTGGACGGGCGAGTGGGCCGAAGGCTTCAAGCGCGACAAGGTAGCCAGCCAGATGATGGGTTCCTGGCTCAGCGGCCACCTGGCCAAGTGGCTGGCGCCGGCTTCCTCCGGCCAGTGGCGCGCGGCGAACCTGCCGGCCGGCGCGCTGGCCTCGTACGGCGGCTCCTTCTACGGCATTCCGAAAAAGGCGGCGAATAAAACCCAGGCCTGGGAATTCATCAAGTTCATGACCGTGAACAAGGATATCCAGCTGCATTCGCTGAAAGAGATCGGCGCCTTTCCCGCCCTCAAAGCTGCGTATGCGGACCCGATGATGGACGAGCCGCAGGCGTATTTCGGCGGCCAGAAGACGCGCTTGCTGGCGCGCGATACGGCAGCGGGAATTCCCGTCATCCGCGTCGACAAGTTCGACGCCGTGGCGCGCGACATCGTCAACATGGAACTGGAAAGCGTGCTGGCGCAAAACAAGGATATCAAGACGGCGCTGGCCGACGCCAAGGCCCTGATCACCCACCGCGCGCGGCGCTAGGATAGGCATGAGCCATTTGAATCCCCCATCGGCATCGCTGGCGCACAAGGCGCCCGCGTCGGCGCGGCCCGCCAAAAAACGCGTCAACATGAAGCAATGGGCGCCGTACATTTTCATCTGCCCCTTCTTCATCCTGTTCGCCGTCTTCAGCCTGTTCCCGTTGCTGTTTTCCATCTACCTGTCGTTCAACCAGTGGGAAGCGGCCAGCGGCGTGGAAGCCATGCAGTGGGTGGGCCTGGACAACTACAAGTATGCCTTGAGCGACCCGTGGTTTTTGCGCTCGCTGGGCAATACCGTCTGGCTGGCGCTGGCCTCGGGCGTGCCGCAGCACCTCGTCGCCATTCCCCTGGCAGCCTTCATCCACAACAGCTTCAAGCGCTCGCGCAACCTGGTGATCGGCATTTACTTTTTACCGTTCATCACCTCCAGCGTGGCCATCGCCATGGTCTTCAATACGCTGTTTTCGCGCGACTATGGACAGATCAATGTGCTGATCCAATGGTGCGCCAGCCTGCCGCTGGTGGGCGGTCTCGGTCTATTTCCCCCTGCCGCTGAGTCCATTGACTGGCTGGGTAGCTCGCTGTTCATCAAGCCGGCCGTCGCCTTCGTCATCTTCTGGCGCTACCTGGGCTGGAATCTGGTGCTGTACCTGTCCGCGCTGCAGGTTATTCCCAAGGATTTGTACGAGGCGGCGACCATCGATGGCGCCACCAAGCGCCAGCAATTCTGGTACATCACCCTGCCGCAATTGCGCCCCATGATCTACCTGGCCGTCACGCTCACCATCATGGGCAATTTGCAGCTGTTCGAGGAGCCGTTCGTGCTGGTGGCCGAGTCGAGTGGCGTGAGCCAGTCCGTGATGACGACGGCCATCTTCGTCTACAAGACGGCGTTTTCCTCGGGTGACTTTGGTACGGCGTCGGCCATTTCCTGGCTGCTGTTCCTCATCATCGCCAGCACCACCTGGGTGAATAACCGCATCTTCAACCGCAATGAACGTCATGAACGCAAGGAGGCCCGATGAAAACTACCCGCTGGACGGCCTATGCCATGGTGGCCATCGGCGCCCTGATCATGGTCGCGCCGTTCTACTTCATGTTCGTCTTCGCCACGCATACCAGCGCGGAGATCTACAGCCTGCCGCCGCCGCGCTGGTTCGGCACGGCCCTGCTGAACAACATCGAGTTGCTGCAGGAACGCCTGCCGTTCTGGCGCAATATCGGCATCAGCCTGTACGTGGCCCTGATGACCACCGCGCTAACTTTATTCTTTTGCTCGCTGGGCGGCTATGCCTTCGCCATGTACGAGTTCCGCTTCAAGCGGCCCTTGTTTACCCTGGTGATGGCGTCGATGATCATCCCGTCCTTCATGAACATGATCCCGACCTTCATGCTGATGGATTTCCTCGGATGGCTGGACCAGCCGCGCGCCCTGTACGTGCCGGGCGCGGCCGGCGCGCTGGGTATCTTCCTGATGCGCCAGTACATCGGCACGGCGATACCAAGGGACCTGATCGAGGCGGCGCGCATCGACGGCTGCGGTGAATTCGCCATCTACTGGCGCGTGGTGCTGCCGTTGATAGGCCCCGCCATGGGCACCCTGGGCCTGATCACCTTCATCAACTCGTGGAACAATTTCATTACGCCGCTGGTCGTCATGCGCTCGGTCGAGAACTACACGATCCCGCTGGCGCTGCGCAGCATGCAGGCGCCGAACAACACGGAGTGGGGCGCGCTGATGACGGGCGCCGCGATTGCCGTGCTGCCGCTGTTGCTGATGTTTTTTGTCGCCTCGAAGCGCCTCATAGAAGGCCTTACGCAGGGCGCCGTCAAAGGCTAGAGCTCTCTTAATCCACTCACACTGACATGACCACCATGCATAACGACGATACCGATACCACCTTCCCTGCCACCTTCACCTGGGGCGTGGCCACCAGCGCCTACCAGATCGAGGGCGCCGCGGCCATCGATGGCCGCGGCCCATCCATCTGGGATACCTTCAGCCACGCGGACGGCAAGATCATCGACGGCAGCAATGGCGACGTGGCCTGCGACCATTACCACCGCTATGCCGACGACGTGGAGCTGATCGCCAATCTGGGCGTGAACGCCTACCGCTTTTCCATGTGCTGGTCGCGCGTGCAGCCCACGGGTTCGGGCGCCTGGAACGAGGCGGGCTTCGATTTCTATGCGCGCCTGCTCGACGCGTTGGCCGCCAGGGGTCTCGATGCCCATTTAACTCTGTACCACTGGGATTTGCCGCAAGCCTTGCAGGACGAGGGCGGCTGGCTCAATCGCGCCACTTGCTATCACCTCGCCGCCTATGCGGCCGAGGTGGCGCGCCGCTTCGGCCACAAGGTCGTCAGCATCGCCACGCACAATGAACCGTGGTGCACGGCCGTGCTGGGCCACGGCACGGGCCAGTTCGCCCCCGGCATGGCCGATCCGGCAGCCGCCGTGCAAGTGTCGCACCACTTGCTGCTGTCGCACGGTCTGGCCGTGCAAGCCATGCGCGCCGTCAATCCGCCCGCGAAACTGGGCATCGTGCTCAATCAATGGACGGCCACGCCGGCCACCGACAGCGCGCAAGACCGCGAACTGGCCGAACTTGAATATGCGCGCTCGGTGCAGTGGTATATGGACGCCATCTTCAAGGGCCGCTACCCGGCCCTGGCCCTGAAACACCCAGATGCTTCCGCTTTAGCTATCTTTGAAAACGATTTCACAGATATCAAACAGCCCATCGATTTCCTCGGCGTGAACTACTACACGCGCGCTTTCATGAGCGCCGAGACGCCGCCGCGCAAGCCCGAATGCAAGCTGGGCGTCAACGACATGGGCTGGGAAACCTATCCGCAAGGCTTGACGGAGCTGCTCGTGGGCCTGCACCGCGAATACCGGCTGCCGCCCGTCTACATCACGGAAAACGGCATGGCCGTCGCCGACAAGCCCCTTGACGGCAAGATCCACGATCAGGCGCGCATCGAGTACGTGCGACTGCACCTGGATGCCTTGCGCGCCGTGATCGCGCAGGGCATCGACGTGCGCGGCTACTTCTACTGGAGCTTGATGGATAACTTCGAATGGAACTCGGGCTACGCCAAGCGCTTCGGCATGCTGTACGTCGATTACGCCACGCAGCAGCGCAGCTTCAAGGACAGCGCCCTGTGGTACCGCGACTTCATCGCCGCGCAACGGGCCGCGCATGCCGATGCGCCGGTTTTGGCAGGGGAACACTGACATGGCCGCCATCTCGCTGCGCGGCATCCGCAAGACTTATGGCGACGGCCCGGAAATCGTCAAGGGCCTCGATCTCGATATCCATGACGGCGAATTCATGGTCTTCGTCGGGCCGTCCGGCTGCGGCAAGTCGACCCTGTTGCGCATGATCGCGGGACTGGAAGACATCAGCGCGGGCCAGCTGCGCATCGGCGACTTGCTGGCCAACGACGTGGCGCCGGCCGAGCGGGGCATCGCCATGGTCTTCCAGAGCTACGCCCTGTATCCGCACATGACGGCGCGCGACAACATGGGCTTTGCTCTCAAACTGGCGGGCAAGCCGGAAACGGAAGTGCGCGCCGCCGTGGGCAAGGTGGCCGAGATTTTGCAGATCACGCACCTGCTCGAGCGCAAACCCAAGGCCCTGTCCGGCGGCGAACGCCAGCGCGTGGCCATTGGCCGTTCCATCGTGCGCCAGCCCAAGGTATTCCTGTTTGACGAGCCGCTGTCGAACCTCGATGCATCCTTGCGCGTGCAGACACGCATCGAGCTGGCCAAGCTGCACCAGGAGCTGGGCACCACCATGATTTACGTCACCCACGACCAGGTCGAGGCCATGACCCTGGGTGACCGCGTCGCCGTCTTTCATGGCGGCCACCTGGAGCAGGTGGGCGCGCCTTTGGACCTGTACCGCCATCCGGCCAGCCAGTTCGTGGCCGGTTTCATCGGCGCGCTGCGCATGAACTTTTTGCCGTGCGCTGCCGTCCCGGCCCTGGCCAGCCAGCTCGGTGGCGCGGCCGGCATGCTGGTCGGCATACGTCCCGAGCACCTGCGCCTGGTGCCGCGCAATGAGGGCTACGGCGCCAGCGTGACCCTGATCGAGCAGCTGGGCGATGCGCAGATCATTCACGCGACGCTTGACGATCGCATCGACGGCGGCCAGCACGCGGTGGCCATCAAGCTGCACGGCGAGGCGCGCCACACGCTGGCGCAGGGCAGCGCCATCGGCTTCGCACCGGAAGAAGGCCATGCCTTTCTATTCGACACGGCCGGGCGCGCCGTGGCTACCCATTGACCCCGCACGGAGGCGACATGACTTCAGATTGACACCCAAAAAATGTGCAGCAGTAGCCAAAGAGCTATGTGATCATCATTCAACCAGCGGTACAGGAGACAAAAAAATGCAACAGCTCAAACGCAACACCATCGCCCTCAGCCTGGCGCATGCGACCTTCGCCCAGTGCATTTTGCTGGGCAGCGGTGTCGCCGTGGCGCAAGACACGACCCCCACCGACACGGCAAAACCGGCAGCCGAGCAGATGGACCGCATCGTCGTCACGGCCACGCGCCGCAACACCTTCGTGCAGGAGACGCCGCTGGCCGTTACCGCCTTCAACCAGGACACCCTGCAAAACAACCAGGTCAAGGATCTGGCGTCGCTGGCCACCATGGTGCCCAGCCTGGTCGTCGAGCAGCATGGCGACTCGGGTGGCGTGCACGTCTACATGCGCGGCGTCGGTTCGGCCAACCACACGGAGCTGGGCGACCCGGCCGTCGCCTTCTATGTCGATGGCGTGTATTCACCTCGTCCCCAGGGCGCCACGGCGCTGATGTATGACCTGTCCCACGTGGAGGTGGCGCGCGGTCCGCAAGGCACCCTGAATGGCCGCAATTCCACGGCCGGCGCCGTCAACCTCGTGTCGGCCGCGCCGAGCACGGCCAAGTTCATGGGCTCGGCCGGCATCACCGTGGGCGACAAGCGCCATTTGCAGACGCAGGGCATGTTGAATATTCCGTTTTCCGACGACGTGGCGCTGCGCATCGCCGCCATCAAGGATAGCCACGACGGCACGGTGGATTTTCGCCGCGGCTCGAACGTCATGCCGGGCACGGCCAAGTATGGCGCCGGCGACCAGATGGGCGTGCGCGCCTCCCTGCTGTGGAAAATCACGCCGCAGCTGCGCGGCACTTTCATCGCCGACTACTTCCTTGACCAGGGTGCCGGCAACGTCTACCTGGCGGCAGAACCGAAAGGGGGCGAGAAGCTGCGCTCGGCCCTGATCGACACGCCGGGCACCCTGGATCAGTCGATTTTGACCTACAAGGGCAAGCTCAATTACAAGCCGACGGACGCGCTGGACTTTACTTACCTGGGCAGCTGGAGTCGCTACAAGCGCCAGAACAGCAACGATTCCGATGCGGGCCTGTTCCCCGGCTTCAAGTCGGAAAACCGTACCGACTGGGCGCAGTTCGACAGCTATTCGCACGAGCTGCAGGCGCGCTCGGACGACGATGCGCCGTTCCAGTGGGTGGCCGGCCTATTCCTCTTCAATGAAAAGAACAAGGTGCGCTTCGATATCGACCGCAGCCAGATTTCGCAGGCGGCCGTGCAGCAGGATATCGCCAACGGCGCCGTGATCTTCGTGCAGCCCACCGTGGGCCAGTACGCTTCGTCGATGTCCTTCATCCAGGGCGACCGCCAGCTCAAATCAAAGGCCGTATTCGGCCAGGTCAGCCAGCAGGTGACGGACCAGATCAAGCTGACGGCCGGCGCGCGCTACACGAAAGACCATAAATTCGACATCGGGGGCAAGAACTGGGCCTGCCCGAACTGGCCCGCAAACACGCCGCTGGGCACCACGGTGCTCACTGCCGACCAGCTGCGCCAGCTGGTCACGCCCGGCTCGGGCCTGGCCAATACGCACAATATCGGGCCCGGCGGCGCCATCACGGCCGCCACCTGCGGCAATACGCCGGGCGACAATACGGCCGACCTGAAATATGGCCAGGCCACCTGGCTGGGCCGCATCGAGTACAAGCTGCGCTCCAATATCTTGCTGTTCGGTTCCGTGACGACGGGCTTCCATTCGCCAGCCATCGGCGACGGCGGCGCCACCACCAAGCCGGAAAAACTGACCAGCTATGAAATCGGTTTCAAGTCGGACTTGCTGAACCGCCAGCTGACCCTGAACCTCGATGCTTTCCTGATGAAATACAAGGACAAGCTCGAATCGCAGGTGGTCAACAGCGTGCTGGCCAACTTCAATGCGGCCGGCGCCACCGTCAAGGGACTGGAAGCGGAATGGGTGTGGCGGCCAACGAAGGTCGACCGCCTGACGGGCAACGCCACCTGGTTGAAGGCTGTGTACGATGATTTCATGTCATGCGACGTCGATGCGGCGCGCGCGAATGGCCAGTCCTGCGGTTCGACGGCGCCATTGGTCAACGTGGGCGGCAGTACCATGAAGCATGCGCCGAAGTTTTCCACGACCGTCCAGTACGAGCATGATTTCAATGTCGCCGGCGGCCAGCTCACGCCGCGCGCCTCGGTGCATTATGAAACCATGTCGTACGTGGGAGCGGGGGCGTTCAACGGCGACGTGCCGGGCCATGCGGGCGTCAAGCGCCAGGAAGCCTACACCACCCTGGACCTGAGCCTGCGCTTCCAGCCGGCGAACAAGGCCTATACGGTAGAAGCGTTCGTGCAAAACGCCACCGACAAGGCGGTCAAGCTTGACGTCAATGAAATCTGCACGGACGTGGGCATGCCATGCCAGCCCACGCAGCAGATCTACGGCGCCTTCTACAACGCGCCGCGCACGGTTGGCGCGCGTGTGTCGATGAAGTTCTGATGGCGTAAGGTGCAGTTGCAATAGCAGTAGCAGTTCACTCAGTAGGGCAGGTGTTGGGCCGGGGAGTTTCCCCGGCCTTTTTTACTCTAACGTCGCCTGCACGCTGGCGATGCCGATCTGCGCGCTGCCTTCGGCCAGGCGCACATTGACATTCTGGCGCGCCTGCAACTGCGCCGGCGAGCGCACGATGGCGCCTTTTTCGTCGCGCAGGATGGCGTAACCGCGTTCCAGGGTGCGCTGGGGATTCAGTAACTCCAGCTGCGCTGCCAGACCGTCGAGGCCGTGTCGCCGCTGGCCTAGCTGCTGCGCCATGGCCGCGCCGCCGCGCCGCTGGGCTTCCACCAGGCGCGCGCGCGGCGCCGTGACGTCGGGCCGCAAGGCCGTCCAGCGGCTGCGCAGGCGTTCCAGCGCGTACTGCGATTGACTGACGGGCGCGCGCGCCGCATGCGTCATGGCCGTCGACAGGGCCAGCAGCTGCAAGCGCTGCTGCTGCAGCTGCGCCTTCGGGTTGAGCAGGCGGCGGCTGTGGCGATCCAGTGTTTGCGCCGCATCGTCGAGGCTGCGGCGCATGGCGCGGCGCAGGTCGGTCGCATCGGCGCGCAAGGAGGCTATCCAGTCGGCGCGTGGCGTGGCCGCCAGTTCGGCCGCCGCCGTCGGCGTGGCTGCGCGCAGGTCGGCCGCGAAGTCGGCGATGGTGAAATCCGTTTCGTGGCCGACGCCGCTGATCACGGGCATGGAGCAATCGGCGATCGCGTATGCCACGGCGTCATCGTTGAACGACCATAAATCCTCGATGCTGCCGCCGCCACGGCACACCAGCAGCACGTCGCACTCGGCCCTTGTTGATGCCGTGCGGATGGCGTGCGCGATTTTTTCCGGTGCCTGCTGGCCCTGCACGGGCGTGGGGTAGAGGATGATGGAGACGTGCGGCGCGCGGCGCTTGAGCGCGATCAGCACGTCGCGCAGGGCCGCCGCCTGCGGGCTGGTAACGATGCCGATGCTGCGCGCGAACATGGGAATGGCGCGCTTGCGCTCCTGGTCGAACAGGCCCTGCGCGGCCAGTTTTTCCTTCAGGCGCTGGAACGCTTCGTACAGGGCGCCCACGCCGGCGCGGCGGATGGCTTCCACGTTGATCTGGTAATCGCCGCGCGCGCCGTACAGGGTGACGAGGGCGCGCACTTCCACCTTGTCGCCTTCGCGCGGCGTGAAGCCCGCGTACTGGGCGCGGCCGCGGAACATCACGGCGCGCACCTGGGCGCCATCGTCCTTCAAGGTGAAATACCAGTGGCCGGAAGCGGCGCGCGTGAAGTTGGAAATCTCGCCGGCGATCCAGGTCAGAGGGAACGAGCGCTCGAGCAGGCGCGCGACGGCCTGGTTGAGGGCGCTGACGGTGAGCACGGGTGGGGCGGCAAAGCCGCTGTCAGTCGGGGTGTCGGTCATCATGAAGCGGGAGAGGGAAGGGAACTGTCCACATATTATCGGCGAGGTCATGCTTATGTCATATATCGCGCAAAACAACAAGTTCTATTTCTAAGTATTTGATTTCATGATGAATTTATCTGTGCTTGATTTGCGTGCACAAGGAAAAAGTCCTTTAATATCAAGCACATCAGTGAAGCGCATGCCACTTACGCACAAAGTTATCCACAGAAAGTGTGCGGAACTTTTTGCGGTGGACAAACAATGCCGGACAGGCTCCTTTCGGCGAAGAAAAATGCCTTGCTACATTTTTGCGCACGGAAATAAAGTGCATAGGAATCAAGCGCTTAGTATGCCATGTCTGGCCTTGCGCACAATCTTATCCACAAAAAATGTGCAGAACTCTGGCGCAGGGCCGGATTTATCCACTGGAACGTCCATGGTATGGCCTGCCTGAATTTTGCGCAGCATGAAAATAGCCATATAAATCAAAGGTGTAGCATCATGCCGTACGCTTTGCTCACAATCTTATCCACAGAATGTGTGCAAAACTGCATAAACTGTTTCGCTTTTTCTTCTGGTTTTCCACCGCGCGGCCATGTTGCTGTGCTGCCTCATTTTTAAGCATTGAAAAAAACTCCTTTAAAATCAATGCTCTTGCATGGAGTCAATCGGCTTGCTCACAATCTTATCCACACTTTATGTGCGGAACTGCCGTCGTGGTGGAAAACTGCCGTTTTGGAGCGAAATAGGGCGGCTAAAACCCAGCTTTTCAGCCCTTGCCACATTTTTATGCATGACAATAAAATCGATATAAATCAATGTACTTGGCGCCTATCTTTGAGCTTGCGCACAATCTTGTCCACAGATTGTGTGCAGAACTTTGACGACCAATATGCCGCGTATGGCGCGCCCGCTGCCACTTTTTTATGCATTGATTTAATTTACTTTAAAATCAATGACTTAATTGAATTCCTCGGCTTTGCGCACAATCTTGTCCACAGTAAATGTGCAGAACTCTTCAAGTATTAATTTATTGATATTGACTACTGGTGATGAGCTGCCATGCCTGTATTTTGCGCAGCACGACAATCTCCATGAAAATCAATGACTTGCATGCTGGACTTCATGCTTGCTCACAATCTTATCCACACAAAGTGTGCAAAACTGTGTGCTGGCAGCGCCCGCTCGCCGCGTGGTGTGGACAAGTGTGCATGCAGGCGCCACTTGCCGCCGGCGCGGCAACGCGCTACATTGCGCCATTCCTGCGCCGACATACAATCGGTCTTCGGCGCTCGGTACAATACAGGCTGTTCGGGCGGTCCATCGCCTTCCCTTTACCAGGAGTTTCTTTTGCTCGCTATATTTCAAGCCGCTGGCTGGCCCATCTGGCTGTTGTTGATCGCTTCCATCGTCGCCCTGGCCCTGATCATCGAGCGCGTGTTGTACTTGCGCCGTGGCAAGATCCTGCCCCGCAAGCTCTTCGATGAAGTGGTGCAGGTGTATCGCAGCGGCAAGATCACGCCGGACACGCTGGCCAAGCTGGAAGACAATTCGCCGCTGGGCGTGGTGCTGGCCGCCGCCCTGCGCAATGTCGATGCGCCGCGCGAGGTGATGAAGGAATCGATCGAAGAGGCGGGCAGCGGCGTGGCGCACGTGCTGGAACGTTTCCTGACGACCCTGGGCACCATCGCCACCCTGGCTCCACTGATGGGGTTGTTTGGCACGGTGGTGGGCATGATCGAAATCTTCGGTTCGCAAAACGCCAGCGGCTCGAATCCCGCACAATTGGCCCACGGCATCTCGGTGGCCTTGTATAACACGGGCTTCGGCCTGGCCATCGCCATGCCGGCCCTGATCTTCTATCGCCACTTCCGCGCCCTCGTCGACAGCTTCGTCATTGACATGGAGCAGCAAGCCGTCAAGTTCGTCGACATCGTTCACAGTGGCCGCAAATGAACTTCCGCAAAGGTAAGGGGCGGGAAGACCCTGAAATCAACCTGATCCCGTTCATCGACGTGCTGCTGGTGATCCTGATCTTCCTGATGGTCAGCACCACTTACAGCAAATTTACGGAGCTGCAGATCACCTTGCCGACGGCCGATGCCGAGCAAGCCAAGGACAAGCCGCGGCAGATCGACGTCACCATCGATGCCAAGGGTAATTACACGGTCAACCGCGAAGCCGTCTCGTTCCGCGACGTGGCCGGCCTGGCCGATGCCTTGCAAAACGCGGCCAAGGTAGCCAATGGCGGCAAGGCGCCCGCGCAGACGCCCGTGGTGGTGGTCAACGCCGACCAGTTCGCCATGCACCAGATGGTCATCCACGTGATGGAAGCGGCGCGCCTGGCCGGCTATGAAAAGCTGACGTTCGCGGCGCAGGCGGGCGGCAAGTAAGCTATTATTCAACCCCAATCGAAGTGCTGGGGTCAGACCCGCCGCGTCTGACACCGGATTTTGCACCTGGGGTTATTTTTTACGTCTGTCCCCATGCCCACATCCTCCCCCGCCAAGCTTGAAACTACTCTCACCCGCGCCTGGCTGACGCGCGGCCCGCTGGCGTGCGCGCTGTGGCCCGTCTCCCTGCTGTTTGGCGCCTTGAGCGCCGTGCGGCGCGGTCTGTACCGGGCAAACCTGCTGAAATCCGCGCGCCTGCCCGTGCCCGTCGTCGTCGTCGGCAATATCTTTATCGGCGGCACCGGCAAGACGCCGCTGACGATCTGGCTGGTGCAAGCCTTGCGCGACGCGGGCATGCGCCCGGGCGTCATTTCGCGCGGCCATGGCAGCGCCGACCGTTCGCCGCGTGCCGTCAGCGCTGCTTCCACGCCGCAGCAGGTGGGCGACGAGCCGCTGCTGATCTTCCAGCGCGGCGGCTGCCCCGTGATGGTGGGGCGCGACCGCGCGCAAGCGGGCAGGGCACTGCTGGCGGCGCATCCGGATGTCGACGTGCTGGTGACGGACGACGGCTTGCAGCATTACGCCTTGCAGCGCGACGTGGAAATCATGCTGTTCGACGGCCGTGGCGCGGGCAATGGCTGGCTGCTGCCGGCGGGACCCTTGCGCGAATCGCCGCGCCGCCGGCGCGATGTGACGGTGATCAATGCGCCCGAGCTGGCGCCGGATCTCGTTGCCAGGGTCGCGCCCGCAGGTTCCTTGGTCGTGCAGATGCGGCTCGATGGCGGCGTGGCCGAGCGCCTGCTCGACCGCAGCGAGCGGTTGCCTTTGGCGACCCTGGCGGCCAGCGGCCAGCGCATCGTGGCGGCGGCCGGCATCGGCAACCCGCAGCGTTTCTTTGCCATGCTGCGCGGGGCCGGATTGGACTTCATGGAACTGCCCCTGCCCGATCATCACGACTTCCTCGACCAGCCATTTGCGGCACTGGACACGGATGTGATCTTGATCACCGAGAAGGATGCAGTAAAATGTGCGCAAATTGAACATCTCAAAGATGACCCGAGACTGTGGGTCGTCCCCGTCAGTGCGCGCATCGATAGCGCGCTGGCCCAACAAATTGTGGAGAAATGTCGTGGACGCTCGACTGCTTGATATCCTGGTCTGCCCTGTTTGCAAGGGTCCGCTTGAACACGATAAGAAGGCGCAGGAACTGATTTGCCGCGCCGACCGCCTGGCTTATCCTATCCGCGATGGCATCCCCATCATGTGGGCGGACGAAGCGCGCACCCTGCAAGACGCAGTGGAATAACCGTGGCGTTCATCGTTATCATCCCGGCCCGCCTGGCTTCGACGCGCCTGCCTGGCAAGCCGCTGGCCGACCTGGGCGGCAAGCCCATGGTGGTGCGCGTGGCGGAGCAGGCGCGGCTCTCGGGCGCCGCGCGCGTCATCGTCGCCACCGACCATGACAGCATCCGCGCTGCCTGCGCCGCGCATGGCGTGGAAGTGTGCATGACGCGCGCCGACCATCCGTCGGGCACGGACCGCATCGCCGAAGTGGCGCGCACGCTCGCTTTGCCGCTCGACGCCGTCGTCGTCAACCTGCAGGGCGACGAACCCTTGATCGATCCGGCCCTACTGGCCGCCTGCGCGGCGCAGATCAGCAGTTCCGTTCCCATGGCCACCTGCGCCCATCCGCTGCACGAGGTGCTTGACGCATTCAATCCGAATGTGGTCAAGGTGGTGCTGGACAAGAATGGCCGTGCCTTGTATTTCTCGCGTGCGACCATCCCCTGGCACCGCGACGGCTTCGCGCAGTCCCGTGAAGATTTGCCGCAAGGTTATGTGCCGCTGCGCCATATCGGCTTGTATGCGTACAGCAATGCGTTCTTGCAAGAATATCCGCAATTGTCCGCTTCGCCGCTGGAAACCATCGAGGCGCTGGAGCAGTTGCGCGTGCTGTGGCACGGTATTGCCATCGCCGTGCATGTTACGGACTCTGCCCCTGCCGCCGGTGTCGACACGCCGGAAGATCTCGAACGCGTGCAGGCGCACTATCGCGCCCTGTAAGCGCTACCCGCAAAACGGCAGGCGTGCAAATATAGTTTGGGCGCCTGCAGTAAAAACCACATTTTGAAACGTCTGCCTCGCTAATTGCTGGCTTTGATCAATCAGGGCATAGCAATTCGATAGCAAACTGGCGTTCCGGGGATTTTTTGTGGTAAGTTTCGTAGGGAAAGATAGCCATAGCAACACCATCTAAAAATAATTACACATACCATCATCCAAAATCTGCTTTTTAGGAACTTTTCAATGCGTCTGATACTTTTAGGAGCACCCGGTGCCGGCAAGGGCACCCAAGCTAATTTCATCAAAGAAAAATACAACATTCCACAAATCTCCACGGGCGACATGCTGCGCGCGGCGATCAAGGAAGGCACGGAACTGGGCCTGGCAGCGAAAAAAGTCATGGATGCGGGCGGCCTCGTGTCGGACGACATCATGATCGGCCTGGTCAAGAGTCGTCTGCAGGAAGCCGATTGTGCCAATGGCTACCTGTTCGACGGCTTCCCGCGCACCATCGCGCAAGCGGACGCCATGAAAGATGCCGGCATCAATGTCGACTACGTGCTGGAAATCGACGTGCCCGATGCCTCGATCATCGAGCGCATGGATGGCCGCCGCAGCCACCCCGGTTCGGGCCGCGTCTACCACGTCAAATTCAATCCACCGAAGGTCGATGGCGTCGATGACATCACGGGCGAACCGCTGATCCAGCGCGACGACGACAAGGCGGAAACGGTCAAGAAGCGCCTGGATGTGTACCACAACCAGACCAAGGTCTTGCTCGGTTATTACAACGACTGGGCCAAGTCCGGCTTGCCAGGCGCGCCGAAATACCGCCGCATCGCCGGCGTCGGTCCGGTCGAGCAAATCCGCGACAGCGCATTTGCCGCCCTGGCGGAATAAGCAGTTTTTTAAAAGCGGACCTGAGTGTCCGCTTTTTTTGTGCCCGCTTTTCGCCAGCGGTGCCGTGTCGTTTTCGTAGTTCAGGTTTTTTGCAGGTCGTGTTTTCCTGGCTGCGCGTGCCTACCCGGTGCGGTCTGCAGCTGTTGGCAATGACGTCGGATAAAAACAGAAGGGGACGATATGGCAGCCAGTTTGTGGTTTGCGGTAGCCTGCGGCGTGGTCGCAGTCATTTATGGTTTGGTGTCGCGTAGCTGGATCCTGCGCCAGGATCCCGGCAACGCGCGCATGCAGGAAATCGCCCTGGCCATCCAGCAAGGCGCGGCCGCCTACCTGGCGCGCCAGTACCGCACCATCGCCATCGTCGGCGTGGTGCTCCTGATCGCCATCTATGCGCTGCTTGGCCTGCATACGGCGCTGGGCTTTTTGATCGGCGCCGTGCTGTCGGGCGCCTGCGGCTTCATCGGCATGAATGTCTCGGTGCGGGCCAATGTGCGCACGGCGCAGGCGGCCACCCTGGGCATCAACCAGGCGCTGAACGTGGCCTTCAAGGGCGGTGCGATCACCGGCATGCTGGTGGTGGGACTGGGCTTGTTGGGCGTGACCCTGTTCTACTGGCTGCTGGTGACGACGGGCGCGCCCGGCCTGACCCAGCATGACCTGATCAAGCCTTTGATCGGCCTGGCCTTCGGCGCCTCGCTCATTTCCATCTTCGCGCGGCTGGGCGGCGGCATCTTCACCAAGGGCGCCGACGTGGGCGCGGACCTGGTGGGCAAGGTCGAGGCGGGCATTCCCGAGGACGACCCGCGCAACCCTGCCGTTATCGCCGACAACGTGGGCGACAACGTGGGCGACTGCGCCGGCATGGCGGCCGACCTGTTCGAAACCTATGTCGTGACCCTGATCGCCACCATGCTGCTGGGCGCGTTGCTGATGGCAGAGGCCAGCAGCACGGCCATCATCTACCCGCTGTTGCTGGGCGCCGTCTCCATCCTCGCGTCCATCGTCGGCTGCTCGATGGTCAAGACGGCCCCCGGCAAGAAGATCATGTCGGCCCTGTACACGGGCCTGTGGTGGGCGGCTGGCCTCTCCTTGGTCGGCTTTGCCGTGGTGACGTGGCTGCTGTGGCCGGACGACGCCATGCGCTACAAGATGCTGGGCGCCACCGTCGTCGGCATCGTCCTCACGGGCCTGATGGTCTACATCACCGAGTACTACACGGGCACGGACTTCAAGCCCGTGCGCCATATCGCCGAAGCGTCGACGACGGGCCACGGCACGAATATCATCGCCGGCCTGGGCGTGTCGATGAAGTCCACCGCCTACCCGGTGCTGGCCGTCTGCGTCGCCATCCTCGTCTCGTACCAGCTGGCCGGCTTGTACGGCATCGCCATCGCCGCCACGGCCATGCTGTCGATGGCGGGCATCATCGTCGCGCTCGACGCGTATGGCCCCATCACCGATAACGCGGGCGGCATCGCGGAAATGTCGGGCTTGCCCGACTCCGTACGCGCCATCACCGACCCTCTCGACGCCGTCGGCAACACCACCAAGGCCGTCACCAAGGGCTATGCCATCGGCTCGGCCGGGCTGGCTGCACTGGTGCTGTTTGCCGACTACACGCATGCACTCGAATCGGTGGGCCAGCACATTACCTTCGATTTGTCGAACCCCATGGTCATCGTCGGCCTCTTCATCGGCGGCCTGATACCGTATCTGTTTGGTGCCATGGCGATGGAAGCCGTGGGCCGCGCGGCGGGCGCCGTGGTGGTCGAGGTGCGCCGCCAGTTCCGCGACATCAAGGGCATCATGGAAGGCACGGCGCGGCCCGAATATGACAAGGCCGTCGACATGCTGACGGCGTCGGCCATCCGTGAAATGATCGTGCCGTCCCTGCTGCCGGTGGTGGTGCCTATCGTCGTGGGCATGCTGCTGGGGCCAGCGGCGCTCGGTGGCCTCTTGATGGGCACCATCGTCACGGGCCTGTTCGTGGCCATTTCCATGACTACGGGTGGCGGCGCCTGGGACAATGCGAAGAAATACATCGAGGATGGCCATTTCGGCGGCAAGGGTTCCGACGCGCACAAGGCGGCCGTCACGGGCGATACGGTGGGCGACCCGTACAAGGACACGGCGGGACCGGCCGTGAACCCCTTGATCAAAATCATCAATATCGTGGCCCTGCTGCTGGTGCCGCTGTTGCCGGCCACGGGCTGGCTGGCGGTCAAGGCACCGGCGCCCATCCACGCGCCCGCACCAGCCATCCTGGCGCCGGCGACACCCGCGCAAGTGTTGCCGGCCCAGTAATGCCATGCGCTCCCGGCAGCCCCGCGGCACATGCTGCGGGGCTGTGCCGCGTCAGAAGCGCGATGTCAGGCCGACAAACATGCGCCGTCCCGGCACATAATAGTCGACCTGGCCATCGGCCATCGGCCCCTTCTTGAACAGGTTTTGCACGCCGCCGCGCACTGTCCACTGGGGCGTGACCTTGTACGACACGACCGTGTCGACGATGGTGTAGGCCTTGTCGGCCAGCTTGCCGGCATCGAGTTCCTTGCCCGTGTACTGGGCCGATACTTCGCCGAACAGCTGGTCGTTGACTTGCCAGCTCAGCGCCGAGTACCACGACAGCTTCGGCGTCGACAGCAGGTTGGCGCCCGTGGTCAGGTTTTTCGCTTCCGCCATGTAGGTCACGTTGTTACGCCAGTTCAGGTTTTTCGTCAGCGGGATGGTGGCCGTCGCTTCCAGGCCGCTGGTGCGCGCCTTCTGGATATTCGTCATCTTGGTCCACCAGCGCTGCTGGTAAAAGCCCAGCGGCGCATAGTCGATCTTGTTCTTGAAATCCGTGTGGAAATACGTCAGGCCCACGTCCCAGCCATTCTGTTCCCACGCCACGCCGATCTCGCCGGCCGTGCTCGTTTCCGGTTTCAATTCCGCATTGCCGGCCATGTAGCAGGAGCCGGTGATGTAGCCCAGCGGTTTGAGGCTGCCGCAACCGCGTCCGCCCGAGTTGGTTGCTGCCGCCGGCGAGTTTTCCTTCAGGCTCGGGGCGCGGAAGCCTTGCGAGATGCCGCCCTTGATGGTCCAGGCGGGGGCAGGGTGGTACACCAGGTACAGGCGCGGGCTGTAGTGGTTGCCGAACTTGCTGTGGTGATCGAGGCGCAGGCCGGCCGTGGCCGTCAGGTTTTCGCGCAGGAACAGCTGATCTTCCGCAAACAGGGCCGAGGTGGTGCCGGACAAGGTCGCGCCACTTACGGTGTTGCCCAGGTAATCGGTGGGCACGGTGCCGATGGTATTCGTGTTCGTCAGCTCCTGGTGCTTCCACTGGCCGCCCATCACCAGCATTTGCTCGATGCCGCCCCAGCCGACCCGTTTTTCCAGGCTGGCATCGAGCGTGCTGTCCTTGGATTTCGCTACCGAGCCGACGACTTCGTTATCGAAGTCGTTGTGATACAGGTTGACCGTGGTCTTGCCGAAGTCCCAGCGGCCTTCGTAGCCGAGGCTGACACTCTTGCGTATCAGTTTGTTGGCGCCCCAGCTGTCGACCAGCGCCTCGCCATTTTCATCATGCGCGCTCGAAGTACTGGCTTCCTGCTTGCCATAGCTGGCGTCCAGCGACAGGTTTTGTTTATTGTCCAGCGCCCAGGTCAGCTGGCCCGAGACAGTCTGGTTGCGTTCGCCGCCCATGCCGCCCGCTTTGTCGAAGAATTTCTCATCGGGATTCTGACGCGACTGGCTCACGCCCAGGCGCATGCCGACCGTGTCCGACAGGGGGCCGGCCAGGTTCATGCCCAACTGGTGCGCCGTGCCGCGGCCGCTGTCTTGCGGCTGCGTGTAGTTGGCCGTGGCCGAACCGTTCCACTTGCCCGGCACCTTGCGCGTGATGATGTTGATCACGCCGCCCATGGCGTCCGAGCCGTACAGCGAGGACATGGGTCCGCGCACCACTTCGATGCGCTCGATCATGTCGGGCGAGATCCAGTTCAAGTCCTGACGGCCCAGGTCGGGACGGTAAGCCGTGTCGGCCGAGCTGCCCACGCGCTTGCCATCGACCAGGATCAAGGTATATTTGTCGGGCAAGCCGCGCAGCTTGATCTTCGACGCCTCGCCTTCGGGGCCGGTGCCGCCCGTGACGCCGGGGATGCGGCGCAGCAGGGTATTCAAGTCATACACGGGCTGGCGCTCGATTTCCTCGCGCGTGATGACGCTGATACTGGCCGGCGCATCCTTGATGTCGATGGCCGTGCCTGACGCGGTGACGACCACCGTGTTCATGGTGGGATCGACGGCCACATTGCCTTCGGCCCAGGCGTTGCTGACGGCCAGCGACAGCAGGCACGGCAGGAGCAGGGCGGCGGAATGGATAGCACGGACGGGAGTGGCGACGGGGGCTACGATGGCGGGACTACGCTTGGTCATGGTGAACTTTCCGGATATTGTTATTTCCTGGCTGCCTTCCGGGTGGCTCGGGTATAAATGAATGAAAAGAGAATAAACTGCGCTCGAATTCCGCTAATGAGAATAAGAATCGTTCTTATTGTAATGCCATACTGGCAAGAAGGAAAGTGCTGAAAGGAAATAAAACACCGTTGCAGCATATGCATGGCAGCTATAAGAGTGAGAAATTGTTACGCTCGCTGGCATCTGTCACGGCGTGTGCAAATAATGAAAGTTATGAGACCGATGCTGGGAGGTGACATGAAGACGATGATCAAAATCATACCGGCGCTGACCTGCGCCCTGCTGTTCGCTGGCGGCCATGCCTGGGCGCAGGAGCCGGTGGCGCCGGACGAGTCCTTGCCTGAGCCTTTGCCCGTGTGCCAGCTCGACCCGCGCGACAGCAGCAAGCTGGCCGTGGAACCATGCCGCCCCGCGCCGCCCGTGCAGCCGCGCCGTTCCGTGGCGCAGGTGATCGGCCGCATGCCGGCGCAGCCTGCACCATCCGTCGTGCCCACGACGCCCCTGCCGCCCAGCCCGGCCATGCCGATGCCGCGCGCGCCGCAGCCTATCGGTTCATGCGATACAGGCGGTTGCCGCGATGCGGCAGGCGCGCGCTACAACGGCACCGGCAATGCCACGCTCGATGCCAACGGGCGCATCTGCCATCGCAACGGTGCTTTCATCCAGTGTTTTTAACCGTTCCATTGGCTAACGCTGCAAGTTTTCGCTCGGTGACCGTAAAAATGGCTACAATTGTCGCCGACATTACGTTTACGTAAACGTAATAGCGCGTAATGATGGCATCGTGCATCAACCATCAGGCGCCGGGAACACGGCCCTTATCACTCAGGAGATTTCATGCAGATTCAGGACAATGTATTCATCATCACGGGCGGCGCATCGGGTTTGGGCGCGGCCACGGCGCGCATGCTGACGGCCGCTGGCGGCAAGGTCGTGCTGGCCGACGTGCAGACGGAGGCGGGCCAGGCGCTGGCCGCTGAATTGAACGGCGTATTCGTGCAGTGCGATGTCACGTCGGAAGAAGATGGCATGGCCGTGGTGGCGGCGGCAGGCAAGCTCGGTACCTTGCGCGGCCTGGTCAACTGCGCCGGCGTGGCGCCGGCCGTGAAAACCGTGGGCAAGGATGGCCCGCATCCGCTGGCGCTGTTCCAGAAAGTCGTCAACATCAATCTGGTCGGCACTTTCAACATGTGCCGCCTGGCGGCCGATGCCATGGCCAAGCAGGAAGCCACCGCTGAAGGCGAGCGCGGCATCATCATCAACACGGCTTCCGTGGCGGCCTACGATGGCCAGATCGGCCAGGCCGCGTATGCATCGTCGAAGGCGGCCGTGGTGGGACTGACCCTGCCGATGGCGCGCGACCTGTCGCGCAACGGCATCCGTGTCATGACGGTGGCGCCTGGCATTTTTGAAACGCCGATGCTGCTGGGCATGCCGGCCGAAGTGCAGGACGCGCTGGGCAAGATGGTGCCGTTCCCATCGCGCCTGGGCAAGCCCGGCGAATATGCGCAACTGGTGAAAGCCATCGTGGAAAACGTCATGCTCAATGGCGAGACTATCCGCCTGGACGGCGCGATCCGCATGCAGCCGAAATAAGTCCGGCGCGATTTGATGTAGGATACCCCCGTATGGGGCGTACAGCCTTGCTCGGCTGTGCGCCCTTTTTTTATCGGAGAATCCATGATCACATTGAAGCCGCTGGCGCTGAGCCTGACCTTGCTGGGAGCTCTGGCTGCCAATCCTTCCTTTGCCGAAGTGCCGCAAAAAGCGCCGGAAATCGCCACCGCATATGCGGAAAAATCGGGTTGGGCGGCGCAGAAATTCATGGTCGCTGCGGCCAATCCACTGGCCGCCGATGCCGGCTACCAGATGCTGAAAAAAGGCGGCAGCGCCATCGACGCGGCCATCGCCACACAGCTGGTGCTGACCCTGGTCGAACCTCAATCGTCGGGCATCGGCGGCGGCGCCTTCCTGCTGTACTCTACGGCGAAGGGCGTGCAAGCCTTCGACGGGCGTGAAACGGCGCCCGCCGCTGCCGACGAACACCTGTTCCAGAATGCCGACGGCAGCCCCGTTTCGCGCGCCAGCGGCGTGGTGGGCGGACGTTCCGTGGGCGCGCCGGGCGTGCTGCGCATGCTGGAACTGGCGCACAAGGAGCATGGCAAGCTGCCGTGGGCGACCCTGTTCGGCCCCGCCATCCGCCTGGCGCACGGCGGCTTTCCCGTCAGCCAGCGCCTCAACGGCCTATTAAACTGGGACCAGGCCCTGAAGCGCGATCCTGTCGCCGCCGCGTATTTCTATGACCAGGACGGCAAGGCCTGGTCCGTCGGCCATGTGCTGAAAAACCCGCAGCTGGCGCGCACCCTGCGCGAGATCGCCCGCGGTGGCGCCGACTCTTTTTACCAGGGCCGCATCGCGCGCGACATCGCCACCAAGGTGGCCTCGCATCCCACCAATCCGGGCAAGCTGACGGCGGTCGATATCGCCGGCTACCGGGCCAAGGTGCGCGAACCCGTCTGCAGCGACTACAAGGCCTGGACCGTGTGCGGCATGCCGCCGCCATCGGCGGGCGGCATCGCCATCGCGCAGATGCTGGGCATGCTGGAAGTGAAGGATATCCGCCCGTATGCGCCCGTCGACGGCGTGCTCGATGCGCAGGCCATCCACCTGTTCTCGGAAGCGGGGCGCCTGGCTTACGCGGATCGCAACCGCTACGTGGCCGACACGGACTTCGTGCCGCTGCCGGGCAACGGTATCGCGTCCATGCTGGATAAAACCTACCTGGCGCAGCGCGCCTCCCTGATCGGCGACAAATCCATGGGTCGTGCCTTGCCCGGCACGCCGCCCGGCATGCAGGTGGCGTGGGGCATGGACAATGCGCTGCAGCGCCCCTCGACCTCGCACCTGGTGGCGGTGGACGCCTTCGGCGGCGGCCTGTCGATGACCACCAGCGTGGAAGACGCCTTCGGTTCGCGCCAGATGGTTGACGGCTTTTTGCTGAATAACCAGCTGACGGATTTCTCGTTCGATTCGCGTGATGCGGATGGCCCCATCGCCAACCGCGTCGAAGCGGGCAAGCGTCCGCGCAGCGCCATGTCGCCCACCTTGGTATTTGAAAAGGGCACGCACAAGCTGGTGCTGGCGACGGGATCGCCCGGCGGCTCGTCCATCATCAATTATGTCGCCAAGGTGCTGGTCGGCACCATGGACTGGGGCTTGAACGTGCAGCAAGCCATCAGCCTGCCGAACTTCGGCAGCCGCAATGGCCCGACGGAGCTGGAAAAGGGCCGCGCGCCGGCAGCCCAGGTCGAGGCGCTGCAAGCCATGGGTCACGAGGTGCGTGTCATCGAACAGAATTCCGGCCTGCAGGGCATCATGCGCCTGAATGCGCATGGCAAGGATTTCTGGTTTGGCGGGGCCGATCCGCGGCGCGAGGGGATGGTCAGAGGCGATTGATTCACCCCGAAACTTTTCCACAAAGTATCCAGACCCTGCTAATCTGCCGGCATGGGAATGCAAAATAAAACAGGCTTGATACTCACGGGAGGAGGCGCCCGTGCCGCCTACCAGGTGGGCGTGCTGCAGGCGATTTCGGCGATACTGTGGGAAGCGGGCTGGGCGCCTGCGCGCAACCCGTTCGACATCATTTGCGGCACCTCGGCCGGCGCCATCAACGCCACGGCGCTGGCCTGCCGTGCCGATAATTTTGGCGAAGGCGTGCAAAAGCTGCTCGACGTGTGGCAGCACATCCAGGTCGAGCAAGTCTACCGCGCCGATTCGCTGGGCGTGATCCGCTCGGGCGCGCGCTGGCTGTCGCTGCTGTCGTTCGGCTGGTTGCTGCGCCAGTGGCATGCTTCGCCGCCCAATTCCCTGCTCGACAATACTCCGCTGGTCAGCCTGCTGCACCGCATGCTCGACCTGCCGCGCCTGGACGCGGCGCTGGCCGATGGTTTGCTGCATGCGCTGGCCGTGACGGCGTCGTCGTATTCGGGTAGCCGCCACATGACGTTTTACCAGACGGCCGCCGAGATCGCGCCCTGGGTGCGCACGCAACGCCTGGCCTTGCAAGACCAGATCGGCGTGGAACACTTGCTCGCCTCGGCCGCCATCCCTTTTATTTTTCCCGCCGTGCCCCTGTATATAGGTGGCCAGCGCGAGTACTGCGGCGACGGATCGATGCGCCAGTTGGCGCCGATTTCCCCGGCCATTCACCTGGGTGCCAACAAGGTGCTGGTGGTGGGGGCGGGGCGCATGACGGAACCGGCGCCTGCCGCGTCCGAAGCGGCGCGCTACCCGAGCCTGGCGCAGATCGCCGGCCACGCGCTGTCGTCGATCTTCCTCGATGGCCTGGCCGTCGACATCGAGCGCCTGAACCGCATCAACCTCACCTTGTCGATGCTGCCGCCCGAGTTGCTGGGCAAGACGGCATTGAAACCGGTGGAGTTGCTGGTCATCGCGCCGTCCGAGCGGCTCGACGCCATCGCCAGCCGGCATATCGGCAGTTTGCCCCGTCCCATCCGCACCATGTTGTCGGGCATCGGCGCGGCCGAAGCGCGCGGCGCGGCGCTGGCATCGTATTTATTGTTCGAATCGACGTATACTAACGAACTGATCCGTCTTGGACAGCGCGATACGCAGGCCCGCAAGGACGATGTACTGGCGTTTTTTGGTTCTTGAGACGGCCCCCGGAAGAGTAGCCGGAGTTTTCGCGTTTTTTTTGACAGGACGATTGTGCTGGTATTTCGACGTGCTTGCGAAGTGGTATTGCTGTTGTCTTTGCTGCTGCCGGGCGGCCCGGCCGCGGCGGCGCCTGCGCCCACCCTGCGTTTCGAGCAGCTCAGCGTCGAACAGGGTCTGGCGCAGGAATCGGTGCTGGCCATCGTCCAGGACCGGCAGGGCTATATGTGGTTTGGCAGCCAGTCTGGCCTGAGCCGTTACGATGGTTACCGCATGGTCGTCTACAAGAATATCGAGGGCGACAAGACCAGCCTGGCCGACAATTGGGTAGGCGAGCTGCATGTCGATAGCCAGGGCCAGTTGTGGGTGGGTACCGACAATGGCCTGGACCGCTTCGATGCCGCCAGCCAGACCTTTATCCATTACGTCCCTGTCGAAAAGAGCAAGCGCGGCAACGGCAACCGGCATATCCACGCCATTCTTGACGATGGCGCGCGCGGCTTCTGGATCGCCACCTCGGACGGCTTGCAGCATTTCGACCCCGCCACGGGCACCTTCCGTACCTGGCACCATGAAGAAGGCAATCCGCACAGCCTGGGCGACAATGAAATCAAGGCGCTGGTGCTGGACGCGCAACAGCGCTTGTGGATAGGCACCGTCACGGGCCTGGACATGCTGGCGCCGGGCAGTGACCGTTTCGAGCATTTCGCCGTCGACACGGATCCCGGTTCGAAGTACAACGTGATCCAGTCGCTGCTGGTGGACCGCCAGCAGAATCTGTGGATCGGCACCATGGCCGGCGCCGAGCGCTGGCGCCTGGGAGGCGCAGGGCAGGCGCCGCAGTCGCGCCTGCGCCTGAATGAAAAACAGGGCTTTTCCGCCATCCGCGTCGCCAGCCTGTACCAGGATGTCGACGCCACCGTCTGGCTGGGCAGCAATGCCGATGGCCTGTTCCGCTGGCTGCCCGAGAGCGACACCTTCCTGCAATACCGCCACCAGACGGGCGACAAATTCAGCGTCGCCGACAACCAGCTGTCGTCGCTGTACCGCGACCGCGCCGGCACCTTCTGGGTCGGCTCCTGGTACAACGGCGTGAGCCGGGTGGACCTGGGCAGTGGCGGTTTTTCGCGCATGGCGCGTGCGCCCGGCGATGTGGGCGCATTGGCGGACAAGAAAGTGCGCGCCGTGGCCGACGCGGGCAATGGCAAGCTGTGGCTGGCCACCAAGGGCGGCCTGAAACTGTACGATACGCGCGATGGCAGCTCGCGCCTGTTCGACCTGCGCAGTTCGCCCGGCATGTCGCGCGACGAGCAAGTCACCACCCTGTACAAGGCGCCGGATGGCACCCTGTGGGTGGGCGGCTCGACGGGCTTGCACCGCTTCGATCCGGCACTGGGGCGCTTCTTCACCATGCGCTTTGCCGCCGGCGATCCGAACAGCGACACCATCCGCAATGTCGTGAGCGACCGCAGCGGCATGCTGTGGGTCTCGACGCGGGGCGGCGTGCACCGCTTCGACCCCGTTAGCAAACGCTTTACCACCTACCGCCACGATCCGGCCAACCCGAACAGCCTGTCCGACAACATGGTGCGGCCCGTGCTGGAAGACGGCAAGGGGCGGCTGTGGATAGGTTCTTTCCACGGCCTGGATTTGCTGGACCGCGCCAGCGGCCGCTTCCGGCATTTCCGCCATGATCCGCAAAACCCGCATAGCCTGAGCCACGACGAGGTGCATTTCCTGCATGAGGACAAGCGCGGCGTGCTGTGGGTGGGCACGGCCAATGGGCTGAACCGCATGGACGTCGACGCCAAGGGCGAGATCCGCTTCCGGCGCTTCTTGCGCAAGGATGGCATGGCCGACGATGCCGTCGCCAGCATCCTGGGCGACGATAACGAACAGCTGTGGCTAAGCACGAATAGCGGCATCACGCGGCTCGACATGCGCAGCGGCCTGTTCCGCAACTACGACAGCGCCGATGGCACGGTGGAAGGCTCGTACTTCGATGGCGCGGCCCTGCGCGCGGCGGATGGGACCATGTATTTCGGCGGCTTTAACGGCATGACGGCGTTCGTGCCGCAGGATATCCACGACAACCGCGTGCCGCCGCTGGTGGCCATCACGGAGCTGCAGATCTTCAACAAGCCGGTAGCCATCGGCCGCGGCGAGTTCGCGCACGTGCTCAGGACGGCGATCGACCATACGCGCAAGCTGGTGCTGACCAGCCGCGAAAGCGTCTTTTCGCTGGAATTTGCGGCCTTGCATTTCGCGGCACCCCAGCGCAATATGTTCGCCTACCGGCTCGAGGGTTTCGACCAGGACTGGGTCATGACGGATGCGGGCCGGCGCTTTGCCACCTACACCAATCTCGATGCCGGCAATTATGTGTTTCGCGTCAAGGCGGCCAACAAGGACGGTGTGTGGAACGAGAGCGGCGCCACGCTGGCCATCACGATCCTGCCGCCATTCTGGAAAACCTGGTGGTTCCGCACCCTGATGGCGGCGCTGCTGCTGGGCGCCGTGTATGGCGCGTACCGCCAGCGCGTGCGCGCGTTGCGGCGCCAGCAGAACGAGCTGGAAAAACTGGTCGGCGAACGCACGGTCGAGTTGCAGAGCAAGGAAATCGAAGTGCTGGCCCAGTCGGAAAAGCTGGCGCAAGTCAACAGCAGCCTGACGAAAAATGAGGAAAGCTTGCGCCAGGCCAAGCGCAAGGCCGAGGATGCGACGCGCCAAAAGTCGGAATTTTTGGCCAACATGAGCCACGAGATGCGCACGCCGCTGGCCGGCGTGATTGGCATGCTGGGTTTTGCATTGCGCGACGAGCAGCTGCACGATGCCACGCGCGAGCAGATTTTGCGGGGCCAGGCCAATGCCCAGTCGCTGCTGGTGATCATCAATGACTTGCTCGACTTTTCCAAGATCGAGGCGGGCAAGCTGAGTATAGAAAATATCGATTTCGCGCTCGGTGCGGCGATCGAGACGGTCGTCAGCCTGTTCGAGGAGCAGGCGGCCGCGCGCAGCATCGGTTTCACCATCGATTTCGCGCCGGACCTGCCGCCCTTCGTGGTGGGTGACCCGACCCGCTTGCGCCAGGTGCTGGTGAACCTGGTCGGCAATGCCTTCAAGTTCACCCAGCGCGGTGGCGTCAGCGTGTGCGTCGAGCGGGCCGGCGTGACCAGCGGCAGCGGCGGGCGCCGTGTCAACCTGATCCGTTTTACCGTCAGCGACAGCGGCATCGGCATCGATGCGGATGCGATGGCGCGCTTGTTCCAGAAGTTCGAGCAGGCCGACGCCAGCACCACGCGGCGCTACGGCGGCACGGGGCTGGGCCTGGCGATCTGCCGCCAGCTGGTTGAATTGATGGATGGCGAGATCGAGGTCGCCAGCACGCCGGGTCAGGGCAGTACCTTTGCCTTCACCTTGCCGCTGGCCGATGGCGTGGCGCCGCCGCTGGTGCCGCAGGTGGCGCTGGCACCGCACAGCCACCAGTTGCGCGTGCTGTGCGCGGAAGACTTCCCCACCAACCAGATCATCATCCGCGTCATGCTTGAAGAACTGGGGCATAGGGTCGACGTGGTCGCCAACGGCGTGTTGGCGGTGGCGGCCTGCGTGCATACGCGCTATGACCTGATTCTGATGGACGGGCGCATGCCGGAGATGGATGGGGCGACGGCGACGCGCTTGATCCGCGTGGGCGGCTGGCCGGACCAGCCCGTGCGCGACCAGGAATTGATGATCGTGGCCCTGACGGCGAACGCCAGCGAAGAAGACCGCAGCCGCTACCTGGGCGTCGGCATGGATGACTTCCTCAGTAAACCCGTCGACGAGGCGGCGCTGCACGGCTTGCTGGCGCGCGCCATCGAGCGCCAGCTGCAGCGCGGTTTCATGTTGCCGCGCATGCCGTCGAACGCGCCGCGCGGCGTTTTGCGGGGGCAGGCCGAACTCGACGCCCTGTTCGGCATCGCGCCGGCAGGCCCTATCGCGGCGCCCTCCCAATCCGGCCGCAGCGGCGAACTGCAACGGCGCATCCGTGTCGCCTTCGTCTCCGACCTGGAGGGGCGCCTGCGCGAACTCGACGCCGCCCTGGCGGCGCAGGACAAGGACAACGCCGGGCGCCTGCTGCACGGTTTGAAGGGCAGCGCCGCCTATCTCGATGAAACGCAGCTGCACATGCTGTGCACTGAAATGGAAGAGGCGGCGGACGGCGGCCGCTGGACGCAGGTGGCCTTGCATTTGCCGCAATTGCGCGCACTGTTGGCGCACATAGCCCTTACGGGAAAGGAGATGTAAAATAGGCAATGCCGGCCATCGAGCGCGCGGCGAAACTGGGTAGAATACGGCCAGGCCCCTGACGCTGCCGGCAATGGAGAAAGCAATGAAAGTACTGGTGGTTGACGATGATGTCGTGTCGCGCATGGTATTGATGCATCTGATCGACAGCTGCGGCGTGCACGATATCGTGGAAGCCGAAGATGGCGCAGCGGCGTGGGAGCAGCTCGAAGGCGGCTTGCGCCCGTCGCTGTGCTTTTGTGACTTGCGCATGCCGCGCCTGTCCGGCATGGAGCTGCTGCAGAAAATCCGCGCCGACAGCGCGCTTGATGCCATGCCGCTGGTGCTGGTGTCGTCGGCCAATGACCAGGACACGGTGCGTGACGCCGTGCTGGCCGGTGCTGCCGGCTACATCGTCAAGCCCTTCCAGCCGGAGCAGGTGCGCCAGCATATCGACGCCTGCTTCGACGTTTCGGCCTTGCCGGCCGAGGCGCCGCGCGACACGCTGCAGCGCCTCTGCATCGACAGCGAACGCCTGCTGGCGTATCTGACGGGCTTCCAGGGACAGATAGTCGCCGCCAGCGAACAGGTCGACGCCTTGCTGGCGCGCGGCGAACCGGCCCAGGCGCGCCAGCAGCTCGAACGGCTGCACCTCGGTTGCCGCACCCTGGGTTTGCATGGCGCGGAAGCTGGAATGATGGCCCTGCTGCAGGCATCGGTGCTCGATGGCGACCAGATGCAGGCGGCCCTGGCCGCGCTGGCGCGCAGTGTGTCGCAGCAGGCGCGCCTGCTGCGACAGCAGGACGGCATCGACTGAATTTGCTGTTTTCCGCTTGCCGGGAAAATACTTTAGGTTTAAAGTATCTGCTTCCGGGCCTTGTGCACGCGCCCGCCACCAGCCAGGATGAGCATGAGCAGCGACCCTTCGCCTAGCACCGCATCTCCCCAGGACGACTTTGCGCGCGCGCACCTGCCGCCGCGCGCACTCTGGCCGCAACTGTGCCTGGACTTGCCCGAGCTGCAGTATCCGCCGCGTCTCAATTGCGTCGGCGCGCTGCTAGATGCGGCCGTGGCCAGCGGTGGCGGCGAGCGCACCGCCATCCTTGCCGACGGCCAGCGCTGGACTTACACACAGCTGGCGCGGCAGGTCGACCGCATTGCCCACGTGCTGCAGACCGACCTGCGCCTGATTCCCGGCAATCGCGTGCTGCTGCGCGGCGCGAATACTCCCATGATGGCTGCCTGTCTGCTGGCCGTGCTGAAGGCCGGCTGCATCGCCGTGCCCACCATGCCGCTGCTGCGCGCGCGCGAACTGTCCACCATCCTGGCCAAGGCGGAAGTGACCGCCGTGCTGTGCGCGCAGGGCTTGCGCGGGGAGCTCGATGCCGTGCCGAAATGCCCGCCGATGCTGTGTTTTGGCGCCGATGGCGCCGAACTGGAACAGCGCATGGCCGCCCACGATGCACCCTTTGCCGCATGCGACACGGCGGCCGAAGACGTCTGCCTGATCAGCTTTACCTCCGGCACGACGGGCGTCCCCAAGGGGACCATGCACATGCACCGCGACCTGCTGGCCATTTGCGACTGCTTTCCCCGTTCCATGCTGCAGGTGCGCGCCGACGATATCTTCATCGGCACGCCGCCGCTGGCCTTCACCTTCGGCCTGGGCGGCTTGCTGCTGTTTCCCCTGCGCTTTGGCGCGGCCACCGTGCTGCTGGAAAAGCTCACGCCCGAGGCCTTGCTGCGCGCCATCGGCGCCTACGGGGCCACCATCTGCTTCACGGCGCCCACTTTTTACCGCCAGATGGCGCCGCTGGCGGCTAGCCACGACGTGCGCAGCCTGCGCCTGTCCGTGTCGGCCGGCGAGGCGCTGCCGCTGGCCACGCGCGATGCCTGGCAGGCGGCGACGGGCCTGGCCATGACGGACGGCATCGGCGCCACCGAGATGCTGCACATTTTCATATCCGCCACGGGCGAGGGCATACGCCGCGGCGCCATCGGCAAGGCCATCCCCGGATACCAGGCGTGCATCGTCGATGACGCGGGCGTGCGGCAACCGCCCGGCGTGACGGGCCGCCTGGCCGTGAAAGGCCCTACGGGTTGCCGCTACCTGTCCGACCCGCGCCAACGCGAGTATGTGCAGAACGGCTGGAACCTGACGGGCGACACCTTCGAAATGGACGGCGATGGCTATTTCTATTACCGCTCGCGCAGCGACGACATGATCGTCTCGGCCGGCTACAACATCGCCGGCCCGGAAGTGGAGGAGGCGCTGCTGCGCCACCCGGCCGTGGCCGAATGCGGCGTGGTCGGGCGCGCCGATGCCGAACGTGGCCAGATCGTCGAAGCGCACGTGGTGCTGAAGGATGGCTGCCAGCCCAGCGACCTGCTGGCAGCCGAACTGCAGGACTTCGTGCGCCAGCAGATCGCCCCGTATAAGTATCCGCGCGCCATCCGTTTCCTGCCTTCCCTGCCGCGCACGGAAACGGGCAAGCTGCAGCGCTTCAAACTTCGCACGGATACTCCATGAATATTGTCTGCATCGGCGGCGGCCCCGCCGGCCTGTATTTTAGCCTGCTCATGAAAAAGCAAAACCCCGCGCACCGCATCACTGTCATCGAGCGTAACCGCCCGTACGACACGTTTGGCTGGGGCGTGGTGTTTTCCGACCAGACCCTGGGCAACCTGGCCGGCGCGGACGAGCCGACGGCGCGCGCCATCCTGCAGGCGTTCAACCACTGGGACGATATCGAAATCCACTTCAAGGGCGAGACCGTGCGTTCTGGCGGCCATGGCTTTTGCGGCATCGGCCGCAAGCGCCTGCTCAACATCCTGCAGGCGCGCTGCGAGGAACTTGGCGTGCAACTGGTATTCGAGACGGAAGTGCAGGACGACCAGGCCATCGCGCGCCAGTACGGCGCCGACCTGGTGATCGCCAGCGATGGCTTGAACAGCCGCATCCGCACGCGTTATGCGGCCAGCTACCAGCCCGAGATCGATCAGCGCCATTGCCGCTTCGTCTGGCTGGGCACGCGCAAGAAATTCGAGGCCTTCACATTTGCCTTCCGCCAGACGCAATACGGCTGGTTCCAGGCGCATATCTACCAGTACGACGGAGAGACATCGACCTTTATCGTCGAAACGCCCGAACACGTGTGGCGCGCGGCGGGGTTAGATGCCATGAGCCAGGAAGAGGGCATCGCCTTTTGCGCAGCCCTGTTCGCCGAGGAACTCGATGGCCAAGGTTTACTGAGCAATTCGCCGCACTTGCGCGGCTCGGCGCAGTGGATTACCTTTCCCCGCATCGTCTGCCGGCAATGGGTGCACCACCAGGATGGCGTGCCCGTCGTGCTGATGGGCGACGCGGCCCACACGGCGCATTACTCGATCGGCTCGGGCACCAAGCTGGCGCTGGAAGACGCGATCGAGCTGGCCCGCTGCTTCGGCCAGCATGCCGGTACTGCTGCGGCGCTGGCCGCCTACCAGCAGCTGCGCGCCATCGAGGTGCTGAAAATCCAGAGCGCGGCGCGCAATTCCATGGAATGGTTTGAAAACGTCGAGCGCTACAGCGCCATGGAAGCGCCGCAGTTCGCCTATTCCATGCTTACGCGCAGCCAGCGCATCTCGCATGAAAACCTGCGCCTGCGCGACCCTGCCTACGTGGCCGACTATGAATCGTGGCTGGCGCGGCGCGCGGGCGAACAGGCTGGCGTGGACATGCTGGATCAGGCCTTGCCGCCCATGCTGACGCCTTTCCGGCTGCGCGGCGTACTGCTGAAAAACCGCATCGCCGTCTCGCCGATGGCGCAGTACAGCGCCGTCGATGGCGTGGCGGGCGACTACCATCTGATGCACCTGGGCGCGCGCGCCATGGGCGGTGCTGGTCTCGTGTTTGCCGAGATGACGTGCGTGTCGGCCGATGCGCGCATTACGCCCGCCTGCCCCGGTATGTACAGCGAAGCGCATACGCAGGCCTGGCGGCGCATCGTCGATTTCGTGCATGCCAACAGCGATGCGAAAATCGCCCTGCAGCTGGGCCATGCGGGGCCGAAAGGTTCGACGCGGCCCATGTGGGATGGCATCGACCTGCCTTTAAAAGAGGAAAACTGGCCGCTGCTGGCCGCATCCAGCCAGCAGTACCTGGCCGGCGTATCGCAGGTGGCGCGCGCGGCCACTGACAACGACCTGGCGCGCATCGAGCAGGACTTCGTGCGCGCCACCCTGGCCGCTGCCGTCGCCGGTTTTGACTGGCTGGAACTGCATTGCGCGCATGGTTATTTGCTGTCGAGTTTTATCTCGCCGCTGACCAACCGCCGCACGGACGAGTATGGCGGCAGCCTGGAAAATCGCTGCCGCTATCCCTTGCGCGTGTTCCGCGCCATGCGCGCGGCCTGGCCGCAAGATAAACCCATGAGTGTGCGCATCTCGGCCCACGACTGGGTCGAAGGCGGCATCACGCCCGACGATGCGGTCATCATCGCGCGCCTGTTCAAACAGGCCGGCGCCGACCTGATCGACTGTTCCTCGGGCCAGGTCAGCAAGCTGGAACAGCCGGTATATGGGCGTATGTTCCAGGCGCCGTTTGCCGACCGCGTGCGCAACGAGGCGGGCATCGCCAGCATGGCCGTCGGGTCCATCTTCGAGGCCGACCACGCCAACAGCATCATCGCCGCCGGTCGCGCCGACCTGTGCGCTGTGGGTCGCCCGCACCTGGCCAACCCGGCCTGGACCCTGACGGAGACGGCGCGCATCGGCTATGGCGGCGCCGGGGCAGGCGCAACTTGGCCGAAACAATACCGGCCGGCGCAGCTGCAACTGGAGCGCAATCTGCAGCGCGAGCGCCAGCTGGCCGCCGCCAACACGGGCCTCACCCCGCAACAGGTGGCCGCGCGGCTGCTGGAAGGATGACATGAGCAAGGAAGCATTGATGGGCGCGTTATCAGGAAAACATGCGCTGGTGACGGGCGCCGGCAGCGGCATCGGCCTGGCCTGCGCGGGAGCCTTGCTGGACGCGGGCGCCCGGGTCACCCTGGCCGGGCGCGATGGCGCGCGGCTGGCGCGCGCGCGCATGCAGCTGGAAGAGGCGGGCCACGCGGGCAGGGTAGCCATCTGCGTGCTCGACGTGAGCGTGGAAGCGTCCGTGCAGGCGGGCTTCGCGCAGGCAGCCGCGCATTTTGGCCGCATCGATATACTGATCAATAACGCGGGCCAGGCGCATGCGGCGCCCTTCGGCAAGACAGACGCCGCCATCTGGCAGCAGATGCTGGCCGTGAACCTGACGGGCGTGTTCCACTGCTGCCAGGCAGCCATGCCGGGCATGCTGGAAGCGGGCTGGGGGCGCATCGCCAACGTGGCGTCGACGGCGGGCTTGAAAGGCTATCGTTACGTCAGCGCCTATGTCGCCGCCAAGCATGGCGTGATCGGCCTGACGCGCGCGCTGGCGCTGGAAGTGGCGCCGCGCGGCGTCACCGTCAATGCCGTCTGTCCCGGCTACACGGAAACGGAAATGGTGGCGCAGGCCGTGCAGAATATCGTGCGCAAGACGGGGCGCGGCGAAGACGCGGCGCGCGCGGAGCTGGCCGCGGCCAATCCGCAGCAGCGGCTGGTGCAGGCGCGCGAAGTGGCCGATGCGGTGGCCTGGCTATGCCTGCCCGCGTCGGCTGCCATGAATGGACAATCGATCGCCGTCGCCGGCGGTGAAGTCATGTAGACAATGGATAAAATGGACAATGAACGCGACCGCCCGCAGGCCGAACCGGTGCTGGACCTGGCCAGCCGCCTGACGCAGGACCACCACCAGTCGCTCAAGCTGTGGCTGCGCATGCTCTCGTGCACGGTGAAAATCGAAAACGAGGTGCGCACGCGCTTGCGCGCCAGCTTCGGCATCACCTTGCCCCGCTTTGATCTGATGGCGCAGCTCGAGCGCTTTCCCGATGGTTTGCGCATGGGCGAACTGTCCAGGCGCATGATGGTCACGGGCGGCAATATCACGGGCATCACCGACCAGCTGGAGCAGGAAAAACTGGTAGTGCGCGTGGTCGATCAGAAGGATCGCCGTTCGTACAGCGTCAAGCTGACGCCAGCCGGCCGGCGCGCCTTTGACGAAATGGCCAGGGTGCACGAAGGCTGGATCGCCGAACTGCTGCACGGCGTGACGCCGGACGACAAAACCCGCTTGATCGACCTGCTGTCGCACATGAAGCAGCAGCTCAATGACACGATAGTGACACGATAAACAAGTAAAGGAAGCACCATGCGCCATCTACCCGGCCAGCCGCAAGACCTGCCAGGCAACCGCGCCAGCTTGGGCCATTACGCTGCGCGGCATTTCCTGTTTTCCGTCGACGCAGGCGTCGCCACCCTGACCCTGCACCGGCCCGAGCGCAAGAATCCGCTTACCTTCGATTCGTATGCGGAATTGCGCGAGCTGTTCCGCGCGCTGGCGCATGCGGACGACGTCAAGGCCGTGGTGATCACGGGCAGCGGCGGCAATTTCTGCTCGGGCGGCGATGTGCACGACATCATCGGCCCGCTGACGCAGCTCGACATGCCCGGCTTGCTGGCGTTTACCCGCATGACGGGCGACGTGGTGAAGGCCATGCGCGCTTGCCCGCAGCCCATCATCGCCGCCATCGACGGCATTTGCGCGGGCGCCGGCGCCATGCTGGCGCTGGCCTCCGATATCCGCATCGGCACGGCGCGCAGCAAGACGGCCTTTTTGTTTACCCGCGTGGGACTGGCCGGCTGCGACATGGGCGCCTGCGCCTTGCTGCCGCGCGTGATCGGCCAGGGCCGCGCCGCGGAACTGCTGTACACGGGCCGCTCCTTGCCTGGGGCGGAGGCTGAACGCTGGGGCTGGCTCAACCGCCTGGTCGAGCCGGAGGAATTGGGCGAAGCGGCGCAGCTGTTCGCCGCCGGCTTGGCCAGCGGCCCCACCTTCGCGCACGGCATGACGAAAAAAATGCTGCAGCAGGAGTGGAACATGGGTGTCGACGAAGCCATCGAGGCGGAAGCGCAGGCGCAAGCCATTTGCATGGCCACCAACGACTTCCACCGCGCCTATCACGCCTTCGTGGCGAAAGAAAAACCCCAGTTCGAGGGCGATTAAGATGCAAAATACACGCGACACGACTTACCTGGACTGGCCGTTTTTCGAAGCGCGCCATGCAGAACTTGAACGCGCGCTCGATGCCTGGGCGACGCAGCACCTGGACGGCGCGCATGGCGCCGACGTCGATGCGGCTTGCCGCGCACTGGTGGCGCAACTGGGGCAGGACGGCTGGCTGGCGCACGCCACCGGCACCGATGGCAAGATCGACACGCGCGCCATTTGCCTGATGCGCGAAACCCTGGCGCGTCACGACGGCCTGGCCGATTTTGCCTTTGCCATGCAGGGACTCGGTTCCGGCGCCATCGGCCTGTTCGGCAGCGCGCAGAACAAAGCGCGCTATCTGCCGGACGTGGCCAGCGGCAAGCGCATCGCCGCCTTTGCCCTGTCCGAGCCTCAGGCCGGGTCGGACGTGGCGGCCATGGCGTGCGCGGCGCGCCGCGACGGCGAAGAGTATGTGCTCGACGGCGAAAAGACGTGGATCTCGAATGGCGGCATCGCCGACTTTTACGTGGTGTTCGCCCGCACGGGCGAGGCGCCCGGCGCGCGCGGCATCAGCGCCTTCATCGTCGACGCCGACAATCCCGGCCTGGAAATCGCCGAGCGCATCGCCGTGATCGCGCCGCATCCGCTGGCACGCCTGCGCTTTGTCAATTGCCGCGTGCCCGTGTCGCAGCGCCTGGGCGAGGCGGGGCAGGGTTTCAAGGTGGCGATGGCCACGCTCGACGTGTTCCGCACCTCGGTGGCCGCCGCCGCGCTGGGCTTTGCGCGGCGCGCCTTCGATGAAGCGCTGCGCCACGCGACAAAGCGCCAGATGTTCGGCCAGACCCTGGCGGACTTCCAGCTGACGCAGGCCAAGCTGGCGCAGATGGCCACCGGCATCGACGCGGCTGCCTTGCTCACCTACCGCGCCGCCTGGCAGCGCGACCAGGGCCGCAAGGTAACGAAGGAAGCGGCCATGGCCAAGCTGACGGCCACGGAAACAGCGCAGCAGGTGATCGACGCGGCCGTGCAACTGTTTGGCGGCATGGGCGTGGTCAGCGACCATCCGGTCGAGCGCCTGTACCGCGAAATTCGCGCCTTGCGCATCTACGAGGGCGCCAGCGAAGTACAGCAATTGATCATCGCGCGCGAACTGCTGTGCGAGGCGAAACACGAATGAATAACGAGGAAAACAAGATGCAAGTGTTACAACCGCCCGGATGGGCAAGACCGCGCGGCTATGCGAATGGCGTGGCGGCCAGCGGGCGCACGGTGTACGTCAGCGGCATGATCGGCTGGGATGCGCAGGGCCTGTTCCATACGGATGACTTCGCCGGCCAGGTGCGCCAGGCGCTGCAGAACGTCGTCGCCGTGCTGGCCGAGGCGGGCGCCTTGCCGGAGCATATCGTGCGCATGAACTGGTATGTGCTGGACAAGAAGGAATATGTGGCGGCATATCCACAGATAGGCATCGCCTACCGCGAGCTCATCGGCAAGCATTTTCCAGCCATGACGGCGGTGCAGGTGGCGGGGCTGATCGAGGACAGGGCGCGGGTCGAGATTGAAGTGACGGCCGTGGTGCCGGACTGAATTTCCGCTATGAAATATTGCGTACTGGCATCTAAATAATAAATATAAAAACATTATCTATCGTGTTATATTTGGCAACCGGAAAACACACCGGTTTTAAATACTGACAGTCGAGGTGGTGGATGCACAATAATTTCAGAGCAGCAAGAAGCGTGGTGCTGGCGGTGGCCGGCATGGGTGTTTGCCTGGTTGCGCAGGCCGGATCTGGTACGTCACTACTCTCTCCCGGCTATCAGGCGCAAATGGAAACCTGGCTCGGTGAAGGCCGCTTGGCGCTGACGAATATTTACACCAAGGCGGCTGGCGATACCTCGCTGGACTTTCACAAGGCATCCGACGGCAAGGGACGTACTTTTTCCGTCATGGAAGCCAGTAACAGCGCCGGACAGACCTGGCTGATTGGCGGGTACAATCCGCAAAGCTGGAGTTCCACCGACGGCATGCACGTGACCATGGCAGACAGCGACCGCACGGCCTTCCTGTTCAATCTGACCAGCGGCTTCATGCTGCCGCAACTGAAGCAGTATTTCAGCGGGGATGGCGTGGGCAAGGATCAGACCTTCAACAGCGCCAAGGCCGGGCCTACCTTCGGCGTTGGCCATGACCTCTACGTTCCCGAGGATCTGACCAATGGCGGCTCGTCCTATTTGTATACCTATAACTACTACGGCCAGCCGACGATGGGCTACAGCCTTCTGGATGGCTCCGTCTGGAAGAGGGCCGACATCACTTATGGCGCCATCCAGGTATTCAGCATCAGCGCCATTCCCGAGCCGGCCACCTATGCGCTGCTGTTGGCGGGATTGGGCGTGCTTGGCGTGGCCCGCCGCCGCAAGCGCGCGCTGGCCTGACGCGTGGTCGTCAAGGACGGCGTTCGCTTGCCTCGCTGTCAATGGCGGGCGCTTGCCTGTATAATGCCGCTGCGCGTGTCGCCATCGTACAATGGATAGTACAAGGTCCTCCTAAGACTTAAATGCAGGTTCGATTCCTGCTGGCGACACCATGTTTCCACGCAACGCGCGTCGGCAGCCTGTGATCATCCAGGCGGTAGTTACTGGTCGATGGCGATTGAAGTCCAAGTTATCGGTACAATGCGTGCTTCATTCATCTAATCGGCGGCTGTTTTGCACACCACGCGGTGTGCGCGAGACGGCGCCCGAGCACTCTTACTCATTATGGCTGTCATTTCTCTTTCATCGGCGCAACTTGCGTTCGGTCACGTCGCGCTGCTCGATCACGCGGAATTTTCACTGGAAACCACGGAGCGGGTCGGCTTGATCGGCCGTAACGGCACGGGTAAATCGTCGCTGTTGAAGGTTATTTCGGGCAAGTTCAAGCTCGATGACGGCTTGTTGGTGATGCAACAAGGAATCAAGATCGCTTATGTGGAGCAGGAACCGCAATTCGACCCGGACATGTCCGTGTTCGACGCCGTCGCTTCCGGCATGGGCGAATCGCAGGCGTGGCTGAAGGAATACGATGCGCTGACGGGCCAGTTTGGCCAGGGCAATGACGACGAACTGATGGAACGCATGCACGACATCCAGATCAAACTCGATGCGGCCGATGCGTGGAGCTTGCCGAACAAGGTGGAAACCGTGCTCGACCGTCTGAACCTGACGGGCGACATGCTGATGAGAACCTTGTCCGGCGGGATGCAAAAGCGCGTGGCGCTGGCGCGCGCGCTGGTCTCGGCACCGGACGTGCTGCTGCTCGATGAGCCGACCAACCATCTGGACTTCAGCTCCATCCTGTGGCTGGAAGGCTTGTTGCGCGACTTCAAGGGTAGCGTGCTGTTCATTACCCATGACCGTTCCTTCCTCGACAATGTCGCCACGCGCATCATCGAGCTCGACCGCGGCCGTTTGCTGTCGTACCCGGGCAACTTCACGGCTTACCAGACCCGCAAGGCGGAGCAGCTGGAAATCGAGGAAGTGGAAAACGCCAAGTTCGACAAGTTCCTGGCGCAGGAAGAGGTGTGGATACGCAAGGGCGTCAAGGCCCGCCGCGTGCGTGACGAAGGCCGCGTGCGCCGCCTGGAAGCGCTGCGCCTGACGCGCAATGCGCGCCGCGAACAGCAGGGACAGGTCAAACTGGACGTATCGGCCGGCGAACGCTCGGGCAAGATCGTGGCGGACCTGGAAAACGTCTCGAAGATCTATGGCGACAAGGTCATCGTCAAGGATTTCAGCGCCACCATCCTGCGTGGCGACAAGGTGGGCCTGATCGGTGCCAACGGCGCCGGCAAGACCACCTTGCTGAAGATGATTCTGGGCCAGGAAGAGTCGGACACGGGCACCATCCGCCTGGGCACCAAACTGCAAGTGGCGTATTTCGACCAGATGCGCACGCAGCTCAATGAAGAAGCGAATCTGATGGAAACCATCGCGCCAGGCAGCGACTGGGTCGAGATCAATGGCCAGCGCCGTCACGTGATGACCTACCTGAACGACTTCCTGTTCGCGCCGGAGCGTGCCCGTTCGCCCGTCAAGTCGCTGTCCGGTGGCGAGCGCAACCGTTTGCTGCTGGCGCGCCTGTTCGCCAAGCCGGCCAACGTGCTGGTGCTCGATGAGCCGACCAATGACCTGGATATCGATACCCTGGAATTGCTGGAAGAGTTGCTGGAAGAATACACCGGCACCGTCTTCCTCGTCAGCCATGACCGCACCTTCCTCGACAACGTGGTCACGCAAGTGATCGTTGCCGAAGGCGAGGGCAAGTGGCGCGAATTCGTCGGCGGTTACACGGACTGGGAGCGCGTGCGCACCTTGCCAATCGCCACGGCGCCAGCCAGCAAGCCGGCCGTGAAGGTCGATGCTGCCGCACCGGCCGCCAAGCAGAAAAAGCTCAGTTACAAGGAACAGCGCGAACTGGAAGAACTGCCGAAACTGATCGCCAAGCTGGAAGACGAGCAATCGGTGCTGGCCGCCGAGCTGTCGCATCCGGACTTCTACAAGAAGACGCCGGCCGAAGGCAAGCGCCTGCAAGCGCGCGTGACGGAGATTGAGGGCGAATTGCTGACGGCGCTGGAAAAGTGGGAACAGATCGAGGCGCGCGCCAACGGTTGATTGTTTTCTGCCTCTTCTGTTGTAATTAAGTTAGGATTACTTGCCACGGCAACGGTTCAGCTTGATATAATTATATAATTATATTTATTACATCGGAGGATGCATGTTTGTCATGAAAAACACGCGATCCGGACCACGGCGTCCGGCGCGTGGCTTCACCTCCGGTGCGCATCAGCATGTTTGACGGTGCCGCCTTGCCACGGGTAGCGCCATTCCTGGCCTACCTCTCCTTTATCTTTATTGCCGACATGCTGGGCCGGGCGGGCTTTTCCGCGCAGGACCTGCGCTGGCTGTATGCCGTCAAGATCGGCGTCGTGCTGGGCATGTTGTTGTATTGGCGCCGCAGTTACACTGAACTGCGGTGGACGCCGTTGGGCGCACGTGCCCTGGCGGTGGCGCTGGCCACCGGGCTTGTTGTTTTTCTGTTGTGGATTAACCTGGACGCAGGCTGGATGACGATCGGCAGCGCCGATGGCTTCGATCCGCGCAATCACGGCCAGATCGAGTGGAGCCTGGTGGTGCTGCGCATCGCCGGCGCCGCCCTCGTGGTGCCCGTGATGGAAGAGCTGTTCTGGCGCTCCTTCCTGCTACGCTGGGTCGATGCCCCTGATTTCCTGAAATTCCAGCCACGCCTGGCCAGTGCCAAGGCTTTTGTTGTCAGCGTGGTACTGTTTGGCTTCGAACACAATTTGTGGCTGGCCGGCATCGTTGCCGGTGTCGCATACAGCCTGCTTTACATGCGCAGCCAGAACCTGTGGTCGCCCATCCTGGCGCACGGTGTCACCAACGGCGTGCTGGGACTCTGGATTATTTCCGGCGGCCACTGGACTTACTGGTAATATTGCTAACCAACTGTTTGCTCTTTCAAAGACAATGCCCATGCTGACTTCACCGTATCATTGCCAGGCCCGTATCGGGCAATCAGGATTGCAGCGCAACCGTTTGGCTTCGGTTCTGGCCCGCATATTGCCCGCTACGCTGTTGGCGGCCGGTGGCGCGGCATGCAGTTTGCCGGCTGGCGCCGCCATCAGCGATACGATTTCGCCTTTTATTGCGACCTCGTACTCGTATGACGATAATCTGTTCCGCGTCGATGACAATGTGCCCGGTTTTGATGGGCAGCGTTCCGACACCTCGCGCCAGGTGCAAGCGGGATTCCTGATCAATCGTCCCATCGGCCGGCAATTGCTGACGGGGCAGGTAAAGTGGTCACGCGTCTATTTTGATCATTTTGACCAGCTCAACTACACGGGCAAGGATTATCTGGCTGATCTCGAGTGGCATATTGCGAATCACCTCGAAGGCCACGTGGGTGCCAGCTATGCGCAGACCCTGACGCCGTTCAGCGATTTGCGAAGCTCGGAACGTAACCTGCGCACGATACGCCGCGAGTATGCGAATGGCGGCTGGCGCTTTCATCCTAGCTGGCGCGTGCGGGGGGGATTCTCACGTGATAGATATAGTTATGATTCGATTGCGCAAAGATTTTCCGACAGGCAAGAGAATGCCATTGAGTTGGGTTTCGATTATTTGCCTGCCAGCGGAAGCCGAATCGGTATACAGCTGCGCCATTTGAAAGGGACCTATCCGGGCCGGGCAAACCTGGCTGCGTTCGGTATTGAACAAGGGTATGAGCAGGACGAAGTGAAGGCGAATATTTATTGGCGTTTCAGTGGCGTGACGCAAGTGCAGCTGCTTGGCGGTTGGGTGAAACGCAAGAACGAGCTATTTTCCGGACGCGACTCCAGCGGAGCCAATGGGCGCATCACCGTGAACTGGGCCCCGCTTGGCAAAGTGCGTTTTACGGGTAGCCTGTGGCATGAATTTGCTGCCGTGGAAAATTCCTTGATTACCAGTAGCTTGAACAATGGCGCCAGCCTGGCCGCTGCCTGGGATATCTCGGCCAAAGTGCGCATGGATGCGCAACTGCGGCGCGAGAAACGCGATTTTTCCGCAGTGAGCGGCCTGGCGCTGCCCGTCGATGTCGATGACACCACGAAGACTGCCAGCATCGGTCTGACGTATGCTCCACGGCCAAATATTCAATTGGGCGTCAGCGCATTCCAGGATACGCGCAGAGGCGCTCCTATTATCAATACAGGTAGTTACCGTGCCAAAGGCGCTTCCATTAACGCCAGCATCCAGTTCTGATGAGTATTATGACGGTCAATGATATACCCCTGATTTCGTTTTTCCAGCGCATCCTTGATCCATTGATCATCATGGGTACGCTGTACCTGCTGTCAGTCCTGTCGGGTTCGCCTTTCACTGGTTATTCGTTGGTGCTGATGATTCTGGCGTTTTTTATTTCATCGTCGGTGTTTCAGTATGTCGACCCGTACCGTACGTGGCGCAGCGGCCGCATGCTGGCGTATGCCCGTGATGTCTTTGTCAGTTGGACCATTACCACCCTGATCCTGATCTTTCTCGGCTCGGCGACGGGACTGGCGTTTCATTTCGACCGCGAGCTGGTTCTGGCATGGTTTTTGCTGACGCCATTCATATTGCTGCTCAGTCATCTTGCCGCACGGCGCATGGTGGCCGATCCCGGCCGCGACAGCGAAGTGCGCTCGGTCGTCATCATTGGCGCCAATGACGCCAGCCTGAAGTTTGCCACCACCGTGGAGCGTAATCCCAACCTGTTCATGAGCGTGCGCGGCTTTTTTGACGACCGTACCGATGACCGCTGGCCCGAGAAAATGCGCGAACCCATGCTGGGGAAAATGGCCAATATCGCCGCCTATGTGCGCGAACACAATATCAAGATGATATTCATCAGCCAGCCTATTTCGGCCCAGCCCCGCATCCGCAAGATGCTCGATGAATTGCAGGATACGACGGCGTCCGTATATTTCTTGCCAGATATTTATATCTTCGATTTGATGCAGGCGCGTTTCGACAACGTGGGTGGCATGCCGGTAATCGCCATCCGTGAGTCGCCCTTCACGGGCTTTAACAGCATGGTCAAGCGTGGCAGCGATATCGTGCTGGGTTTGTTGATCCAGATCATGTTGTTGCCAGTGATGCTGATTATCGCCATCGCCGTCAAGATGACGTCGAAAGGTCCTGTGATTTTCCGCCAGCGCCGCTACGGTTTGTATGGCGAAGAAATTATTGTGTATAAATTCCGCTCGATGACGGTCAGCGAGGATGGCGACAAAGTAGTGCAAGCCACGAAGAACGACCAGCGCATCACGCGCATCGGCGGTTTCCTGCGCCGCAGTTCACTCGATGAACTGCCACAATTTATCAATGTGTTGCAGGGCCGCATGAGCATAGTCGGGCCGCGTCCCCATGCGGTGGCGCACAATGAGCAGTATCGTAAGTTGATCAAAGGCTACATGCTGCGTCACAAGGTCAAGCCTGGCATCACGGGATGGGCGCAGGTCAACGGTTTGCGCGGCGAAACCGAAACCCTAGACAAGATGGAAGCGCGCATCCATTTCGACCTTGATTACTTGCGTAACTGGTCGCTGTGGCTCGATTTGTGGATCATCTTGCGTACAGTCAAGGTGGTCTTGAAACGGGAGAACGCACATTGACGCGCAGTGCGCCAACGCAAGCGTGGGAATATACTTTACGCTATGTCAATACGCGCTAAAATATGCGTATAGTGCACGGGAGTGTTGCTGTTGAAGACGCTGTAAGCTGGCTTTGAGAGCGATATGAAAGTTTCTTTCTTTGCAGCATATGCGTTGCATCGGTGCCAGCGATGGCGGTCTCGTGCGACACAGGTGTTGCTAGATTTCAAGCGATGAGGTCTGAGGCATTTCTGGCCGACATATGGCCCGTGATGCCGCTTGTACATACCGACCTCGTCCCTGCGTCCCATGCTTGATGCAAATCGGCCCCTGCGCCCTGAAAAATGCCGGCCTCTCCAAGTGAACAAGTTTTTAAGGAGAAAGTTGTTTTAAAATCTTCTTAATAGACTTTTAAGCAAATAGTTTCCGGATGTTCTTGTATCTTGTGTATCATATTTACTATATTGATAATTCTGTGAGCTTGACTGTAGCCATAGCGCAATATTCTTAGCTGGAAAATTTCTGTAGGCGGAGACATTGGCTCTTTTGCTTGGCTTTATCAGTCGAATTTCCTTACATTACACCGAAGGAGCAATCTTGAATCATTTTCACACTGCGCACCCTCTTACGCGCACACCAGCCCGTGCCAGCCGTTTATTGTGCATCGGGATGGTCCTGGTGGCTGCTGCGGGCCTCACCGCCTGTGGAAACAAGGAAAAGAAGCCTGGCCAGGCACTGGCCAGTGTAAATGGGGAAGAAATCACCGTCTTGCAGTTGAACGAGGAAATGCAGCGAACAAACGTGCAGGCGGCGCAGCAGGAAGTTGCCAGCAAGCAGTTGCTGGAATCGCTGATTGACCGTCAGTTGCTGCAAAATGCCGCAGCCAAGGACAAGATCGACCGCGATCCCAAGGTCGTGCAATCGATCGAGCGCGCCAAGTCGCTTATCATCGCGCAAGCGTATATGCAAAAACGCCTGGGTAACATCAGTCGGCCAACCAAGGCTGAGGTGGAAGATTACTTCAACAAGAACCCCCAGTTCTTTTCGCAGCGCAAGCAGTTTGACATGAAGGAACTGATCCTTGCCACTACCGACATGAACGATCAGTTGAAGGCCGCTATGGATGCCGCCAAGTCGCTGGAGGAGGTGGCTGGCTGGCTGGATACCAACAAGGTTAAATACGGCCGTACGCAACTGTCGCGTACCAGTGCCGATCTGGCGCCGGAGCTGAGCGCGAAATTGCTGTCCATGCCTAAAGGTCAGCTGTTTATCATCCGTGAGGGCGACCGTACTTTGCTGATTTCTCTGGCCGATATTCGCGACAATTCCGTCGGTCTTGCGGCGGCTGCCCCGCAAATCGAACAGTTCTTGTTTAATAAGAAAACCAAGGAAGGCGCCGATGCTGAGTTAAAGCAGTTGCGGGCGACGGCCAAGATCGAGTATCTGAACAAGGGCGGTGAAGTCAAGCCTTCAGCCTCGGCAGTGGCTGCCGCCAGCGCGCCTGCGGCAAGCGTGTCCGTTGCGCCGCCAGCGGCTGCGACGACGGCGAATGATCGTGGTGTTGCCGGATTGAAATAATTGAAATTATTTATTTTGCAACTCAATATGGAAAGTGGCAAATCATGAAACGACTTGCAATGTGGTTGATGGCGGCGCTGCTCGCCGTGAGTGCCGGTGTGGCTGGCGCCGCCGATGTCCTGTTGGGCGCCGGCGACGTGTTGAAGATCTCGGTCTATGGCAGTCCTGACCTGGCGCTGGAGACGCGTGTTAGTGAGGCGGGGGAAATTACTTTCCCGTTGGTCGGCAATGTGGCATTGGGTGGCTTGTCTGTGTCTGCGGCGGAAAGAAAACTCGGTGGCTTGCTGGAGAAGGGGGGCTTCCTGCGCAAGGCACAGGTGAACATCATCGTTACCTCGCTGCAGAGTCAGCAGGTTTCCGTGCTTGGGCAGGTGAATCGCCCGGGACGCTATCCGCTGGAAGGCAAGCGTAGCGTGATGGATATCCTGGCCATGGCCGGCGGCGTCGCCGCCGACGGCAGCGAGACAGTCAGCCTGATTCGCAAGCGCAATGGCCAGTCGAGCAAGGAAGACATCGACATCGTTGATATGGTACGTAATGCGAATTTGAACCGCGATTTCGATTTGGCCGGCAACGATGTCATCTATGTGGAACGTGCGCCGCGTTTCTACATCTATGGCGAAGTGCAGCGTCCCGGCGCATTTCGTCTCGAGCGCTCCATGACCGTCTTGCAGGCGTTGTCGGTGGGTGGCGGCTTGACGGCGCGTGGTACGGAGCGCGCAATGCGCGTCAAGCGCCGTGACGCCGATGGCAAGATCCAGGTGGTTACCGCCAAGCATGATGATTTGTTGCAAGTGGATGACGTTGTATATGTCCAGGAAAGTTTGTTTTAAGCAGCGCATGGTGTGCGGCGCTGACGTGATGTGTATGGCTACTTAATAGAATGAGAGTTTAAAGATGAATTTTTCACAATTTCTGCTTGTCCTGAGAGCGCGCCAGCGGATTGTCTTTATTACGCTCTTGCTGACGGTGGCCACCACGTTGATTGTCAGCCTGGTTTTGCCAAAGACATATAAAGCCACCAGTTCGCTGGTGCTGAACTACAAGGGTGTCGATCCGCTGACCGGCTTGACCATGCCTGGGCAGTTGTTGCCCGGCTATATGGCCACGCAGATCGATATCATTAGCAGCAAGAATGTTGCCCTGCGCGTAGTCGATCAACTGCACCTCGCGGATAGCCCAGCCGTGGTGGCGCAGTTTCGCGAAGCTGCGGACGGTCGCGGTACGATTCGCGACTGGCTGGCCGATTTGTTGTTGAAGAAGCTGGAAATCGTACCATCGCGCGAAAGCAGCGTGGTCGACATCAGTTTCAAGGGAGCGGACCCGCAATTCGTGGCGGCCGTGGCCAATGCGTTTGCCGATGAGTATCAAAAAATCAATGTTCAGTTAAAGGTCGAACCAATGAAGAAGGCGGCTGCCTACTTCAGCGAGCAGACCAAATTGCTGCGCGATAATGTGGAGACCGCGCAAAGCCGCTTGTCAAAGTATCAGCAGGACAATGGCATCGTGAGCCTGGACAACCGCCTTGACGTGGAGTCGAACCGACTCAACGACCTGTCGGCACAGTTGGTGGCGGCGCAGGGACAATTGATGGAAGCGTCATCGCGTCAGCGCATGGCACAAAGTGTCAATGGCGCGGAGTCGCCGGACGTGGCCTCCAATCCGCTGATTCAAAACCTGAAAATCGGCCTTGGTGCGGCAGAGTCGAAATTTGCGGAAGTATCGCAACGCTTGAGCAGCAATCACCCGCAATACCAGAGTGCGAAGGCGGAAGTGGATAAGCTGCGCGCGGACCTGCGCGACCAATTGCAAATCGCCTCGCGCAGCGTGGTTGGCAATGCACAGATTTTTGCCCAGCGCGAAGCATCCGTCAAGGCAGCCTTGGCAACACAAAAAGCCAAGGTGCTGGAATTGAATCGTACCCGCGATGAGATGAACGTGCTGAACAAGGATGTGGAAAGCGCGCAGCGCGCATTTGATGTCGCTTCACAGCGCTTTTCTCAGACGAAGATCGAAGGGCAATCGGATCAATCTGATATTGCGGTGCTGAACCCGGCCGTGCCACCGATCGAACCCGCAGGTCCGAAAGTCTTGCTCAATACTGTCCTGTCCGTGTTCCTTGGCATTCTGCTGGGTCTCGGTTTGGCTATGCTGGCGGAAATGTTGGATCGCCGTGTGCGCTCCGAAAGCGACTTGGCCGATGCTGTGCAAGTTCCGGTACTGGGCTCGATCGCCTGGAATAGCACCAAGCGCCAACGCTCGCGTCTGTTGCGTGCCATTCTTCCCCGCCGCCTGCGGTTGAATTAATTTTTATTATGGATATGACGATGAATCATCCCGCACTCCCCATCCCGCCCGCCGCTTTGCCGAAACGTGGCGATTCGAGCATCGGCGGCTTGCTGCTTGAGTCTGGCAAGATTACGGCAGAAAATGCCGAGCGCGTGCTGCGCATGCAAAAGGAATTGGGTATCCGCTTTGGTGAGGCGGCCCTGCGGCTGGGGCTGATTACCGAGGCGGATATCCAGCATGTCCTGGCACAGCAGTTCGATTATCCTTATCTGCTCCCGGGAGAGTCGACTTTTTCTACTCGGCTGGTGGCCGCGTTCGAACCATTCAGCCCGCAGGTGGAAACGCTGCGCGCGGTGCGCAGCCAGTTGATGTTGCGCTGGTTCGCCCGCGGCCGCAAGGCGCTGGCAATTGTGGCAGTCGATTCGGGGGACGGCGCCAGCTTGTTCACCGCCAATTTGGGTGTGGTATTTTCGCAGCTCGGTGAACAGACTTTGCTCGTTGACGCCAATTTGCGCCAGCCGCAACAGCAAGAAATTTTCGACTTGAAAGGCCGTCAGGGGCTTTCCGATGTGCTGGCAGGGCGTGCCGATCTGTCCGTGGTTACCAAAATCGAGTCGTTCGTCGACCTGTCCGTCCTGTCGTCCGGTACCTTGCCGCCCAATCCACAAGAATTGCTCAGTCGCAGCTCCTTTAGTAATCTGAATGCCCAGCTCGAATCGCGCTATGACGTGGTGCTGTACGATACCGCGGCGTTCGCCACGGCGGCCGATGCGCTGGCCATCGCTGGCCGGGTGGGTGGCGTCTTGCTGGTGGTGCGCAAGAACAAGACCCATCTGGACGATATCATGACCATGTGCGACCAGGTCAGCCATGCTGGTGCCGAGGTCGTCGGTTCCGTGCTTGTCGATTTTTGATGGGCAGCACCATGAATGCGGCCGCTCTCCAAAAACTTCCCGTCTTTCATAAGGTGGCGGAGTGGTGGCCGATCGCGCTGGGCATGGCGATCCTGTTCGTGCCCACGTTCTATGACCTGATGCATGGTATCTGGGCGACAGAAGAGCAGGCGCACGGGCCTATCATCCTGGCATTGTCGTTGTGGCTACTGTATCGGCAGTGGCCGCGCATGACGCAAGACACCGTCCGCGTCAAGAGCGCTTCCGCCTGGGTGTTCGTCGGTGTTGGTCTGCTGCTCTACATCCTGGGGCGTTCCCAGCAAGTGCTGGCATTCGAGATTTCTTCCTTCATCATCCTGTTGACGGCCATCGTCCTGCTCAATTTTGGCTGGCGTGGCTTTGCAAATGTGTGGTTCCCTTTTTTCTTCATGCTGTTCATGGTGCCCTTGCCAGGACAGGTGGTCAGCCTGCTGACCATGCCGATGAAGATGGCCGTGTCGTATGTAACTGAACACATCTTGTTCTGGGCCGATTATCCTATCGCGCGCACCGGCGTGATTCTGCAGGTGGGCCAATACCAGTTGCTGGTGGCCGATGCTTGTGCCGGGCTGCAGACCTTGCTGACGCTGGAAGCGCTCGGCCTGTTTTACCTGAATGTCGTGCGTCATACTGCCGTTCTGCGCAATGTCGTGCTGGCGTTGCTGATCATTCCAATTTCGTTCACGGCCAACGTGATACGCGTGATTGTGCTCACGCTCATCACTTACCACTTTGGCGACGCTGCCGGCCAGGGATTCCTGCACGGTTTCGCCGGCATGGTCCTGTTCCTGACAGCCTTGTCCCTGATATTGGCCACAGATAGCCTGTTGCAATGGATTGTGCGCTGGCGCGAGCGGCGGACGATCGCATTGAGTGAGGGGAAAGCATGAAAAAGCCACTGCTGACGAGTTTGATATTGGGTGTCTTGATGGCCGGTTCGGCGGTCTTGACCAAGGCTGTCACGCCGACGGTCAAGATCGCCGACCTGCAGGCGAAGTTTAATCTCGAGACGATGATACCGGAGCGTTTTGGCGATTGGCAGATCGACCGCTCAATCGCGCCGCTGCAGGTCGATCCTGAGGTGCAGGCGAAACTGGACAAGATTTATAACCAGACGCTGTCGCGCACGTATATTGACAGCCAGGGGCAGCGTGTGATGCTGTCGATGGCGTATGGTGGTGACCAGGGCGATAACATGGGTGTGCACAAGCCCGAGATCTGCTATGGTGCGCAGGGCTTTGAAATCAAAAATGAAAGCAACGGGCGGCTGCAGACCGCGTATGGCAGCCTGCCGATCAAGCGCTTGATGGCCGTCAACGGCAGCCGGAACGAGCCGATTACTTATTGGATCATGATCGGCGACAAGGCCACCAAGCCGGGCATGGAACAGCGCTTGCAGCAGTTGCGCTACGGCTTGAGCGGTACAGTGCCCGATGGCATGCTGGTGCGCGTGTCCAGCATCGATACCGACCTGGCCGCCGCCTACAAAATGCAGGATATATTCGTCAATGAAATGTTGCGTAGTTTATCACCGGCATCTCGCACCAAACTGGTTGGCGTGTTCAGCGGCTAGTTGCTGCGTAAAAGAGAATAATCATGAAGATGCCATTTTTCGCTGGCCGTGCCACGGCAAGCGCCGCTCCTGCGCCTTTTTCAAAGCGTAAAGCTGCCAATAAAAGGTTGTCCTGGCTATTGCTGTTTCCCCTGCTGTTCCTGGCCATGCTGGTCGGCGCTGTCGCCGGTCTCGACTCGCCGGTGCTGCTGGTGATTGTCAGTGGCGCGGTCTTTGCCATGCTGGCGTTTTTTCTGGTAAATGCAAATATCCTGTTGCACCTGTTGTTTCTGGTGACGTTTGTCATTCAGGGCTCTGCACTGTATTTCTTCGGTTTGCGTTCGGCGACCTGGATCGCCGTCGGGATGGCCGGCCTGTTCGGCATGCGTACCTTCATGGACTTGGTCGTCAAAAGCCGTCAGCAGCAAAAACGCGTGACGGAGGAGCGCCAACCGGTGTTGCTGGTCATGCTGCCGTTCTATGCCTATCTGTTGTGCTACATGGTGTCGATCGTCTTGAGCCGGCCATCCGCGGGACAACTGATGTCGGCACTAAAGTCGAACTTGCCCATGTTTGGCGTGCTCCTCGCATTTTATTGGTTTGCATGGCGTCCCGTCTCGCTTGAACGGCTGTGGCGGTCGCTGATCTGGATCGGATTGTTGCAATTGCCGGTGGTGTTGTACCAGCATTTTTTTGTTTCCACGAAGCGCAACAACGGTTTCGATTCGGTCGTGGGAACGTTTGGCGGCACGCCGCTGGGCGGCGGACTGAGCTCCATGCTGGTATTGTTTGTCATTGCCGTCAGCGTCTACGCGCTAGCGCGCTGGAATCGCGGTTTGATGTCGCGTCCGCTGGCACTGCTGGTGTTTTCCATCGGCCTCGCGGTGATTCTGCTGGGTGAAGTCAAGGCTGCCTTCATTTGGTTGCCGCTGGGCGTGTTTATTGTCTTGCGTCAGCGGATCATGAAGAATCTGTTCTCGGTTATCGCCTATGGAATCCTGGCGGCGACCCTAATGGGAAGCATTTATTTTGTGTATAACACCCTGTATTGGGGACAGACTCTGAGTCATAGCAAGAGTCTGGAAGACAAGTTCGATGCGGGGGGCGGCTATTTTTTCGATACCCATAACGTCAACTACCTCACGGGAGAAATCAGCCGCGGCGCCTCGCTCGCCCTATGGGGCAAGGATGCCGCGTCGAGCCTGCCCAAGCGCCTGCTGGGCTATGGCCCGGGCGCAAGCAAGTCCAGCAGTTCCATTGGTGGCAGCGGTGTCATTGCCCGTCGCTTTGCGCCGCTGAACGTGGATGCTACCACCTTGGCAGTACTGCTATGGGATGTGGGCATACTGGGGGCGATCGCGTATAGCCTGACGGCGCTGGGTGGAGTCATCCTCGGCTGGCGCTACATCCGGCGCGGGCAGGGGAGTGCGGCGCAGATGGCGATCGTCGAGGCCAGCGTGGCGGTGCTGGTGATTTATGTCTCCTTGCTGGTGTATAACCGCACCATGCTGGATGAACCCACCGTGCAACTGCTGTACCTGTTTTGCCTGGGCAGTGTGATCCAGATTTGCCGGTATGGACACGCGGCGCCCGTGGCGCCGGCTACGCCAGCTGGCGCGGACACGCCCGTGCGTGGGCGCCGCCGAGTGACCAACCCGGCGGCCGCGATGCAGTGGAGCACGCATGGGGAATAATCCATACGTTGCTTCCCGTATGGTTTCGCAAGCAAAATGGTTCGCGTTAGCAAAGGTTTGGGGGGCTATTGCCTCGCTGCTGACTCAGTTCGTGCTGGTGCGTAACCTAGGCGTGGAAGACTACGCGGCCTATACGATCTTTGTCGCCGGCACCGCCGTGCTGGTCTACGTGACGATGTTCGGCATGGACCGTGTGGTCTATCGCTTAATGCCGCCCTTGCGCGAAGCCGTCAAATGGCGTGAAGTGCTGCTGCTGATGCTGGGCTTGATCTCGGCGCGCCTGTCGCTCATGCTGCTATTGTTGCTGGGCCTGTATTTCTTCTCATCGCTGGTATTGCCCCAGCAAATCATTGAACAGTCCTCCTCGATTCCCTTGCAGTATATTGCCTATGGGCTCAGCTCGGCCTGTAATGACAGCTTGCTTATTTTTTGTAACAGCCTGGGCTTGCAGAAACGCCAGGCCGTGCTGTTCATGCTGGCCGGCTGTGTACGCCTTATCGGCCTGGCAAGCCTGGTTTTCATCCATAATTTGACGGTGGTTGACGTGGCCAACGTGTTTGCCGGTGCCGAATGCGTGCTGTCGCTGGCCTTGCTGTTGGTGCTGGTGCGTGAATTCGTGCAATTGCGGCGCCATGCGCCCCCCCCTTTGCCGCTCAGTTTTGGTTTTTCGTTCCGCATCCTGTGGCGCGACAGCCTGGGAACGCAGGCCGCCTACATGCTAGGGCTGCCGTTTCGTGGCGCGCTGCTAAAGCTCGTCGTCGGTGCGGTGGCCACGCCACTGGTGACGGCATCGTTCGGCTTCTTCCAAACCCTGTCGGATCGTGCCTATCAGTTCATGCCCATTTTCCTGGCCAAGGGCATTGTTGAGCCGGCCCTGGCCAGCGATTACAGCAAGCACCACGATATTGAGCGCATACGCTCAGCCGTGTCACTGCTGTTGCGTTTCAATTATGTGATCATCGGCCTCGGCATTGCCAGCCTGCTCGGCTGCGGCGAGCCCCTGATTAACTGGGTGACCCACGGGCGTTATGGTGGCGAAATGTTGTTGGCTATATTGATCCTCATCCAGCTGGCAGGGATGAGCCTGGGTGAATCGCTGTTCCTCAGCTTGAATCCGATCGGCCGCATCTCCCACCATAACCGGCTGTGGATATGGTTTTCCTTGCCCTTCCTGGGTCTGCTCGGCTTGTGTGCCTACTTGCGCAGCCCGCTCATGCTGGTGGTGGTCAGCACGATGCCGTATTTCATCATCTATGGCTGGCTGCGTTGGGTGAACCGGGAGCCGAGCCTGCAAAAAGGCTTTGGTATCGGCTTGCCAGTCTTGCTGCGCCTTGCCGCAGCCATCGCAGGCGCCGCACTGGCGGCGCGCCTGGTGTTGCTGCTGTCTGGCGGTCATTTCATCATCGTCCTTGCGCTGCTGCTGTGCGTGGCGGCCTACGTGCTGGCCCTGCGTTTCGTGGGCTTGTTCAAGCGTGCGGAGCTGCCAGCCCTGGCACGTATCTCGCCGCGATTTTCACGTCTGCTGGAACCAATTTCATCATAATAACCTTATCCTAAGTTCATGTAACTTCTTCGATAATATTGTCAACTTCCTTAAAAAATGCAATTACTGCGCTTATGCACTAAATGACGTCAGTTTTTGATTTTTGTTTTTGATGATTATTCTCTTTCCTGTATAGTTGCTTGAACTCAGGAATATTTGGTTTGGATCGGTCACATCAATCGTTCAGAAGTCTCTTTTCCTGGTTTCCATTTTTGACTGATTTTGCACGGTAATAGTTCAGGTATGGTGCGGCGCGCCACCTCGTGCGCTTTTGGTTTCCCTTATTTGGAGTTACCTTCATGAAGTTTCCTACAACGACACTTGTTCGCTTGCTCATCCTGGCCAGCCTGTGTGTGAGCGGCGGCAGTCGCGCAGATTGGGTGATTGCCTCTGAGATCGAGGCAGTCAAGCCTTTGCCTAGCGATAATCAGCGGCAGCCACAGAATCCTCCTGCCTTCTCGTGGTCCCAGCATAAATCTCAGCCAGCAGCGTATGTGCTGGAAGTGAGTTTGAACGGCGCCGTCGTCTATACGTACACGACGGCGCGCAATTGGGTCTTGCCCAGCGTGGCATATGCCATCGGTAACTATTCCTGGCGCGTGCGCCCGGCCACCACGACAGAGTGGTCGACACCGCGCTACTTCACGATCGATAGCGCTTCTACCGTGTTTGTCGTGCCGGACACCAGTGTCGTGAGCGCAAATGTCAAGCAGCGCGCGCGTCCACGCATGTTGGCGCCGGGCTTCCTCAAGGCCTCCCAATGGACGACGGCCATGCGCGCGGAGCGGGGCGCGCCCCTGGCCAAAATGGTCAGTGAGGTGACGTACAAGATGACTTACATGCCAGCGGTAAAAGATAGCGACTGGCCGTTGGTGAATACGAGTGTGGCGACGGCCGCCCTGAGTGCCCAGAACGCCGACATCCGCACGCGTATCAATACCACCGGACGCCAGCTTGAGTCGGCGGCGTTGTTGTATCGATTGACGGGAGAGGCGCGCTACATCAACGAAGCGTTCGTGCGAGGCGACCAGTTTGCCAAGCTCAGCCCGACTGGCCCGACCAGTTATGTCAATCAGGACCAGGGCACGCGCGTAATTGCCCTGTCGCTGATCAAGGCGATCGATTTCCTGTCTGCCGAAATCGATGCGCCGCGGCGCGCGGCCTGGCGCAATGCAATCACCCTGCGCACCACGGATATCTATAAAAACTTGAGTGGGAACAATAATCGGCTCGACCAGTATCCGTATGATTCGCACGGCGGAACTAACTTGGGTTTCCTGGCGCTGATATCGACGCTGGCCCTGGGCGAGGTGCCGCAGGCGGACGAATGGTTTGATTTTGCATTTCGTTCCTACGTCAACGCCGTGTATGCGTGGAGCGGCCCGGAAGGCGGTTTTGCGAATGGCACTGCGTATGGACAATATACGGCTGATCTCGCCTTGCAGATATGGCAGCCCTTGTTAGAGGCGACGGGCGTGAACATCTTTGCCAAACCCTGGTCCAACGGCTTCCTGCAATTCTTCGCCCATTTCGTACCGCCCGGTGCGGTGACCCACGCCTTTGGCGATGAAAACGAGCTGACGCCGGATTTCCGCTACATGAAGGCTTATGCCTCGCGCCTCTCGACCCCCGCTGCTGCCTGGTATGCGCGTAATATCTCCGGCGACGAGGATTTCCTCACCTTGCTGCAAGCTCCCTATCCGCTGCCTTACACGCGGGCAGCAACATCGGTCGCGCCGCCGAATGCCGCGCTGTATCCGAGCATAGGCTGGGTTGCCATGCATAGCGATCTGGGCGATCGCGCCCGTACCTCCGTGTATTTCAAGTCCAGTCCGTTTGGTTCCTACAACCACAGTCACGGCGACCAGAACAGCCTGCTCCTGTCCAGCGGCGGACGCCCTCTGCTGATCGACACCGGCTATATGGACTGGTACGGCTCCCCGCTGTTCCATTCCTGGTACCGCCAGACCCGCGCGCACAACGCCATTACTTTCGATGGCGGCATCGGACAGCTGATTGACGGCAATACGGTCAATCTGGGGCGCAATGGCAAGATTCTCAGTTTCGCCACCACGCCGGCTCTCGACTATACGGCCGGCGATGCGCTCAATGCCTATGGCAGCGTGCTGAGCAAAGCTTTGCGCAAGGTGTGGTATTTCCGGTCGAAGAACGTGGTGTTGGTGCAAGACCTGCTGGCCGCGCCGGCGCCGCACAAGTTCGAATGGAATTTGCACGCGGCCGCGCCTATCGTGGCACAAGCCGATGGCTCCGTTTCCATCCTCAACGTGGATCGTAAATTGTGCGCGCGCTCCATCTCCAGCGAGCCGGTCACCTATCAGGTGCGCAGCGGGCCGCCGCCGAAGGCGGGCAAGTTCGAAGCGCATGGCGCCTTCGTTAAGCCTGCCGCAACGAGCGGCGAGTTCCTCGTGCTGCTCGATGTGGGCTGCAAAAATTTGCCCTACAAGCTCAGTGCGCCGAGCGCTACCGGACGCACGCTGACGATTGACGGACAGTCAATTGTGATTCCAAATAACTAATTCTTATTAACATAAAACGGAGCCGCGGTTATCATGGGCGTGCTCCTCGCGAGCGATGGCTGATTCTTAGCCATCGCTCTTTCTTTTGTGCGCCCGTTTTTTGCGGGCCTGTCATGGTGTCTTACTTTGAAACCACACAGCGTCTTTCGTTTGTTGCAATTGGTGCCAGAGCCCTTGCCGACTTTCCGTGCCGATGTTGCCACCCTGTTTGGGAAGTACCTGCCGCGCCACGGCGTGGTCTGCGATATCGTCGGTAAGGCCGGCGAGGGGGCATTGCCCGATGGCGCGTATGCGAGCCAGGCGCGGCCGGCCGTGCAGTCCAGCCGTGTGCGCCAGGAATGGGCATTCTTCAAGCTCTGCCTGTGGCGCGTTGGCAGCGCCCGCAGGGGTCAGTGCGACCTGATACAGGTGCGCGACATGGTGTCGATCGGCTTGCTCTCCATGTTGCTTGCGCGCTGCAAGGGTATTCCGTTTGCGTACTGGGTATCATTTCTGATGAGCGAGGGGCGTATCGCGCGCGCGCGCGCGGAAATTGCCGCAGGCGGCGGGCGCCGCTACCATGTTGTCTTGCTCAAGGGATTGATCGAGCGTTTCCTGCTGTACAAGGTCGTGCTCAAGGGCGCGAACCACGTCTTCGTGCAAAGCGAAGCCATGAAGGCCCTGATGGTGGAACGTGGCATTCCGGCGGAAAAGCTGACGGCCGTGCCGATGGGGGTCGACATGGAAATCCTGCACGCCGATGCGATCGCGCCCCTGCGCCTGGCTGGCTGGGAAGATGTTCCCGTGCTGGCCTACCTGGGCACGCTTGATCGTTCGCGTGAGCTGGGCATGCTGCTCGAGGCCCTGCAGGTGTTGCGCCGCAATCATCCCTCCGCGCGCCTGTTGCTAATCGGTGCTTCGCCGACCGCCGCCGATGTGCCAGCGCTGCTGGCCCATGCCTGCCGGCTGGGCCTTGCCGATGCCGTGCACGTGACAGGCTGGCTGCCATCGTTGCAGGCGCTGTCACTGTTGCGCGGCGCCGATGTGGCGCTGTCTTATGTGCCACGCGGTGCGCTGTTCGACTACAGTTCGCCGACCAAGCTGCTCGAATACCTGGCGCTGGGCATGCCGAGCGTCGGCAACGATAGCCCGGATCAGGAAAATGTGCTGTGCGCCAGCGCTGCGGGATGGCTGAGCGTCAGCAGCGCCGATGCGATGGCCGCGCAAATGGGCGCCATTCTTGCTGACTTGCCAGCAGCGCGCTTGCGCGCAGCCAGTGGCCCGGCCTACATCGACGCGCAGCGCAGTTACCGCGTGCTGGCGCAGCACTTGTCGTTTACCTACAAGGAAACAATTGCCAAAAATTCATAATATGTAGTAATTCTGTGCACCGCAGCAAAACGGTGGACGATGTCGTTATGCTATGTGATAATGTTTTTTTGAAAGTGTTTCTCTCATGATTCAAATTATCCTTTCCCAAGCTGGCGGTTATCAGGACGTTATTGCTTATCTGCAGCAACAGGGCGCCCAGGTCTGTAATGTGGGGCCGGAGCGGGTCCGCGGCTCATCGTTTCGCGGAAAACTGTCCATCCTGGCAGCCATGGTCTCGCCCAAGCTGTGGGGCGTGCGCAAACTGTGGGGCAAGGACGATGTTGTGCTGCTGCTAGGCTGGCAAGCGCTGCCGATCCTGGCGATGATACGCTGCGGCCTGGTACGGCGTCCGCGCAAGCTACTGGTGATGGCGTGTTTCGTCCATTCCATGCGGGCGCGCCGCTGTATCAACTTGGTCTGGCGTGCCTTGCGTTTTCCCGGCATGGGTTTCATCGCCTTCTCGAAAGGCGAGGGCGATAATCTGATCCAGGCGGTCGGCATGGCGCCGCAAGATGTGCATCTCCACCAGTGGCGGCAGGAACTCTACGGTTTTGGCGGCGCCGGCGCGGTGGTTGAAGGTGATTACGTTTTTGCCGGCGGCTATTCCAACCGCGACTACGACTTGCTGCTGCAGGCCATGGCGGGCGTCGATGCGCCGCTGGTAGTCGTGGCTACGGAACGCAATCATGTCGTCGTGCCAGCGCAGAGTCGCGTGACGCTGCACTTGGATTTGCCGGAGGCCCAGTTCGAGAGTCTGCTGGCCGCTAGCCGCGTGGTAGCCATGCCCTTGAAAGGTCAGGGCGAAGCGTGCGGACAAAGCGTGCTGTTGCGCGTGTTGCGCAATCGCAAACCGCTGGTGGCGACGCGCCATGAGGCGATCGAAGCATATCTGGGCAGCGACTACCCGGGCTTCGTGCCGCACGATGATGTCGAGGCCATGCGCGCCACGCTCGCACGCGCCATTGCCGATGGCGCCTTCCGCCAGGTACTCAGCGACGCCATCATGCAGGCAGAACGCCGCCTGGCCCATAGTGGCAGCCCAGGTGAAGAAATTCACCGTTTCCTGCTGCTCTGATGGCCAGGTACCCTTTCCTACAGGAAGTCCCGTTGCGGAGGCCACTGTGACTATGTCTTCGATCAAGAACGAATTGCGTTTTGGTATGCGGGCGATGTTGCGCGATAATTTTCTGTTGCAGCGTGCCATGGACCGCCTGGCGGCACATGAACGCATGAGCGTGGATGAGTTGGCGTACTATTCCCAGTTGCGCCTGCATGCCAGCATGCAGCACGCGATACGCACGCTGCCCCATTACGCGACGATGCCGACAGGTTTTACGCCCGCACAGGCGGCACAAGTGTTGCGCGAGGATTTCCCCGTGATCGATAAAGCGACCCTGCTTGGGCACCGCGCCGCGTTGTACCCGCATCAAGGGCGCAAGCGGCCGTGGCAGGCGGCGGGGCAGACCAGTGGCACTACCGGGACGCCGTTGACGATTTTTCGCAGCATGCAGTCGGTGTTGATGGAAAACGCCTTCATCCAGCGCCACTGGAGCTGGTCCGGTTACACGCCAAAGATGACGCGCGCCACCTTGCGCGGCGACATGATTGCCGGGATTAACCAGAGCACGCCGCCGTTCTGGTTCTGGAACCGCTACAACCGCCAGTTGCTGTTGTCGTCGCGCCATCTGACCGAAGCGCATGCCGACGCCATCATCGACCGCCTGGAACAGGCTGCGCCGGCCATGTTGCAAGCCTATCCATCGACGGCCTATACCCTTGCCGGCTTGTTGCAGCGGCGCGGCCTGCGGCTATCCATTCCCTATGTGTTTACGGCATCCGAACCCTTGTATCCGCACCAGCGGGCGCTGATAGTCGAGCGGCTGGGTGCGACCATCATGGATATGTATGGCATGGCCGAGCGCGTGGCCTTCGCCACCGAATGCGAACATGGCAATATGCATGTGAACAGCGATTATTCCCATGTTGAAATCGTCGACGAACACGGCGCCGCGACGGCTGGCGAGGGCTTCGTGGTGGGAACCACTTACCATAACCTGGCGATGCCGCTGCTGCGTTACCGGCTCAGCGACCGCAGCCGCTGGAAGCCTGGCCGTTGCGATTGCGGCAGGCCATTTCCCATGATCGAGCCCGTTACCGGTAAATTCGAGGACAACATCACCGGCAGCGGCGGCGCCGTCATCAGCCCATCGGTCCTGACGTTCGCTTTCAAGGGTGTCGACAACATCCTCAAGTCGCAGGTGGCGCAAGTGGGTGCAACGCGCTGGGAAGTGCGCCTGTTGCCGGGACCCGCCTTTTCCGATATCGACAAGTTCAAGCTACTCGATAATATACATACCATGGTCGACTCCGGCGTCAGCGTGGAAGTGGTGCTGAAAGATGCCTTGCCAAATACGGCGGCGGGGAAATTCCGTTGGGTGGTCAATGAGACGAGTGCCCAAACGAACGGCTAACGCATGGCGGCATGGCCGCGTGCGGTAGCGCCCCGCCTGTTGGCGGCAGATGGACAAACTACCTGATTCGACATGAAAAAAATTCTGATGGTCGGCACTAGCTTGGGCACCATGGGCGGCATTGCTTCCGTGGCGCGCGTGTATGAGGGCACGGGCCTGTTCGAACGCTATCGCGTGCATTACCTGGCCACGCATTGTGATGGCGGGCCCTTGGCCAAGTTGCGCATCATGTTCTGTGCCTATGCGCGCTTCCTGGCCATGCTGCTGACAGGGCAGGTGGGCCTGATCCATGTGCACGTCTCCTCGCACGCCAGCTTCTGGCGCAAGTCGGGATTTTTCCTGCTCGCTTTCTTGTGTCGCGTTCCCAGTATCCTGCACTTGCATGGCGGCGGCTTTGCCGTCTTTTATGAGCAGCAGTGCGGTCCGTTGCGACGCGCCTATATCCGCTACATCTTCAATCATGCATCGCGCGTCCTGGTGCTGTCGAGCGGCTGGCGGGCCTGGGTAGGCGGCATCAGCCGCAATCCCCATGTCGAGACCATGTTCAATCCGGTGTCGCTGCCGCCCGCTGTCGCACCATGGCCTTCGCGGGAGGCTGGAAGTGTGTTGTTCCTCGGTAAGTTAGGCAAGGCCAAGGGGGTAGATGACCTGTTGCAGGCATGTGCCAAGCTGACGCAGCGTTGCCCATCGCTGCACCTGGCGCTGGGTGGTGATGGCGACCGTAGCGCCGTGCAGCGACAGGTCGATGCGCTGGGGGTGAGACGGCACGTCGAATTGCTAGGCTGGGTGCAGGGCGAGCAAAAGATGCGCCTGCTCAATAGTTGCCGCATCTACGTCTTGCCCTCGTATTTTGAAGGCTTGCCGATGAGTATACTGGAGGCGATGGCTTGTGGCGTGCCGGTGATTGCCACGGCCGTCGGAGGCATTCCCGAAGCAATACAAGATGGCGTGGAAGGTTATTTGCTCGCTCCCGGCGATGTCGAGGGACTTGCGGAGCGGATCGAACGGCTCTTGTCCGACGATGCGCTGGCGCAAAGAATGGGTGCCGCGGGGCGTAGCAAGGTAGAGCGTCAGTTTTCCACTGCGGCGGTCATGCCGCGTCTGGAACAAATTTATGCAGACTTGGGTTTGAGTGCCGTATGACAACTTTAGCGTGGAAAATTAATCGTTTGAAACTGATGGGCGCGCCTGAAATCGTTTGGCGCGTGCAACAGTTGTTGCAGAAAAAAGCTAGCAAGTTTGGCATCGGCTTGGTAAGCAGCGTGCCGTCACCGGATGTGACGCACATGGGACTGCCCTTCCTGGCCGGCGACGGGCAGGATGCCGATATCGCCGCCCTGCGCGCCGCGGCCGATGCTATTCTGGCAGGCCGCTGGAACGTGTTTGCCATGCGCGGCGCGGCGCTGGGTTTTCCGCCTCAATGGAACCGCGATCCCAAGACGGGCACGCTGGCGCCGCTGACCTTGGGCAAGCAGATCGACTATCGTAGCGAAAGCGTGGTGGGCGACATCAAGTACCTGTGGGAACCGAACCGTCATCTGGAACTGGTCGCGCTGGCGCAGGCCTGGAAAGTGACGGGCGAGGCGCGCTATGTGCAGGGTGCCCGCAGCTTGCTGCTGTCGTGGTTCGAGCAATGTCCCTACCCCATGGGCGTGCATTGGACCAGCTCGCTTGAGCTGGCTCTGCGCCTGTTGAACTGGGCATGCGCCTGGGAATTGCTCGGTGGCCTGGCGTCGCCGCTGTTCCAGGGCGAGGCAGGGCAGCGTTTCTTGCAGCAGTGGCTCGCGACCATCTACCAGCATGCTCACTTTATCGCCGCGTATTTTTCGCGCCATTCCTCGGCCAACAATCATCTGTTTGGCGAATATATGGGCTTGTTTGTCGCCAGCCTGGTCTGGCCTTGCTGGCCGGAAAGTGGGAAATGGCAGGCGCTGGCGCGCAGGGGGCTGGAAGAGGAGGCGCTCAAGCAAAATACGCCGGACGGCGTGAACCGCGAGCAAGCCGTCTACTATCAGCATGAAGTCATGGACATGATGATACTGTGCCAGTTGATCGGGCAGGCCAACGGCGTGGGCTTTTCCGCCGCGTTTCTGCAGCGGCTGGAGCGGCTGGCCGACTTCATCTCCGCGTTAATGGACGTGGATGGCAACATGCCGATGACGGGCGACGCGGACGATGCGCAAATGGTGCGCCTTGCGCACGAGGCAGGCTGGAATCCCTACCGCTCGCTGCTGGCCAGCTGCGCCGTCTTGTTTGGCCGCGCCGACTTCAAGCGCAAGGCTGGGCACTTCGATGACAAGAACCGCTGGCTGTTTGGCGTCGCGGGCTTGCAACAGTGGCAGGCGCTCGATGTCAGTGCACCAGAGGCGCCCGTGCTGGCCTTTCCTGAGGGCGGTTACTTTCTATTGGGTAGCCATTTCGGCACGTCGGATGAGGTGCGCCTGGTGGCCGACTGCGCGCCGCTCGGCTATCTGTCCATCGCTGCGCACGGCCATGCCGATGCGCTGGCGTTTACCCTCTCGGTGGGAGGGGAAGAACTGCTGGTCGATCCCGGCACCTATGCCTATCACACGCAAAAAAAGTGGCGCGACCATTTTCGCGGCACGGCGGCGCACAACACGGTCTGCGTGGATGGCCTCGACCAGTCTGAAATCGGCGGCAATTTCATGTGGTTGAAAAAAGCCAATGCGCGCATGATTGCCCATGAAACAAATTCTGATGTGCAAGTGTTTGAGGGCGAACACGATGGCTATGGCCGCCTGGCCGATCCCGTGCTGCACCGGCGTCGTATCGAGTTCAACTTTAATAAGAAACACATTATTGTAAAAGACACATTACAATGTACAAATATACATGATATTGCCGTGCATTGGCACTTCGGCGAGAGCTGTGATGTGAGCCTAGTTGATGGGCAGGTGCAGGTGCAGGGGCAGCGCAATGGCTTGCGCATGATGTGCACGCACGGTATCCCGGAAGTGTTGCGCGGTAGTGACACCCCGCCCGGTGGCTGGATCTCGCGTCGCTTCGACGAGAAATCGCCCATTGCCAGCGTTGCCTGGCGCGTGCAGGTGCATGGCACAACTGAAATCGTGACGCAAATCGAGCTGATGCCGTTTGCGTCGCCAGCTAATTAATGAGGGAGCATAATTTGAAAATCAGTATTTTTGGCCTCGGCTACGTGGGTGCGGTCTCGGCCGGTTGCCTAGCAACGGATGGACACGAAGTCATCGGCGTCGATCCGAACAGGACCAAGGTGGAACTGATCAACCAGGGCACCACGCCCATCATTGAAAAAGACATCGGCGAGATGATCGCCGCCACCGTGAAGAGCGGCCACTTGCGCGCCACGTTTGACGTGCGCGACGCCGTCTTCGGCTCGGACATGTCGCTCATCTGCGTGGGCACGCCGTCGCAGCTCAATGGCAACCTGGACCTGAGCCACGTGCGCAAGGTGTGCCAGGAAATCGGCGCCGCCATCCGTGAAAAAGACAGCTTCCACGTCGTCGTGGCGCGCTCGACCATGCTGCCCGGGTCCATGCGCTCGCTCGTCATCCCGACCCTGGAAGCGGCCTCGGGCAAGGTGGCCGGCGTCGACTTTGGCGTGTGCAACAATCCGGAATTCCTGCGCGAAGGCACGGCAGTTTACGATTACTACAATCCGCCGAAGACCGTCATCGGCGAATCCGATGAAAAGGCTGGCGCGCTGCTGGTGCAGCTGTATGAAAAGATGGACGCGCCGCTGGTGCGCACGGACGTGGAAACGGCCGAGATGGTCAAGTACACGGACAATACCTGGCATGCCGTCAAGGTGGCGTTCGCCAATGAAATCGGCAACATCTGCAAGGCCGTCGGCATCGATGGCCACACGGTGATGGAAATTTTCTGCCAGGACACCAAACTGAACCTGTCGCCGTACTACATGAAGCCGGGCTTTGCCTTCGGCGGCTCGTGCCTGCCGAAAGACGTGCGCGCGCTGACCTACAAGGCGCGCAGCCTGGACCTCGATTTGCCGCTGCTCAATTCCATCCTGCCATCGAACCAGAAGCAAGTGGATAAAGGCATCAAGATGATCGTTGACAAGGGCGCGCGCAAGGTGGGCATCCTGGGCTTCTCGTTCAAGGCCGGCACGGACGACCTGCGCGAGTCGCCGCTGGTCGATGTCATCGAGTATCTGCTGGGCAAGGGCTACGAACTGAAGCTGTACGACAAGAATGTCAACCTGGCCGCCTTGACGGGCGCCAACCAGGATTACATCCTGAACATGATTCCGCATATTTCCAAGCTGATGGTGGACAACATGCAGGATGTGCTCGATTTTGCCGACACCATCGTCATCGGCAATGGCGCGGCCGAATTCAAGAGCGTGCCGGGCAGCCTGAAGCCGCACCAGCATATCGTCGATCTGGTGCGCATCAGCAAGGAACAAAGTGGAGAACAATATGACGGCATCTGCTGGTAACACCGTGGCAGGCCAGCCGCGTCGCGTGCTGATCCTGGTGGAAAACCTGCCGTCGCCGTTCGACCGGCGCGTGTGGCAGGAAGCGACCACCTTGCATGCGAACGGTTATGAAGTGTCGATCATCTGCCCGACGGGCAAGGGCTACGAGTCGCGCTACGAAGCCATCGACGGCATCCATATCTACCGCTACAACCTCCCGCTGGAAGCGGAAGGGGCGAAGGGCTACCTGGTCGAATATTCGCTGGCGCTGTTCCACACTTTCCGCCTGGCGTGGAAAGTGCATTTCGCGCGCGGCTTCGACGTCATTCACGCCTGCAACCCGCCCGACCTGCTGTTCCTCATCGGCGGCTTCTTCAAGCTGACGATGGGCAAGCGTTTCCTGTTCGACCACCACGACATCAATCCGGAACTGTACGAAGCCAAATTCGGCCGGCGCGATTTCTTCTACAAACTGATGGTGCTGTTCGAACGCTGGTCGTTCCAGAGCGCCGACGTGTCGATCGCCACCAACGAGTCGTACAAGAAGATTGCCATCGAGCGTGGCGGCATGAAGCCCGAAGATGTCTACGTGGTGCGCAGCGGTCCCAAGCTGGACCGCTTGCGCGTGCTGCCGCCCGTGCCGGAACTCAAGAAGGGCCGCACTTACTTGGTTGGCTATGTGGGCGTGATGGGGGCGCAGGAAGGCATCGATCTGCTGCTGCAGGCGGCGCAATACATCGTGCAGACCCTGAAGCGCGAGGATGTGCAGTTCGGCCTGGTGGGCGGCGGCACGTCGCTGGAACAGATGAAGCAGATGGCGCAGGACATGGGCATCGCCGACTACGTGACATTTACCGGGCGCGTGCCGGACCAGCAATTGCTGGAAATGCTCAACACGTCCGATGTGTGCGTGAACCCGGACGTGGCCAACGACATGAACGACAAGTCGACCATGAACAAGATCATGGAATATATGGCGCTTGGCAAGCCGATCGTGCAGTTCGACCTGGTCGAGGGCAAGGTATCGGCGCAGCAGGCATCCTTGTATGCCTTGAAGAACGATCCCATCGACATGGCGCGCAAGATCGTCGAATTGCTCGACGATCCCGCCCGCCGCGAGCAGATGGGCGCGTTTGGCCGCCATCGCGTGATCAACGAGCTGGAGTGGGAATATGAAGCGCCCAAGCTGCTGGCCGCGTACGCGCGCCTGTTTCCCGCCGCCGCTCCCGCCGCTCCCGTGACCTTGAGCAAGGATGGCCGCTGAAGTGCGCCGCCTGACCAGCCATCCCCAATCCTGATGGAGCTGTGACGATGAAAGCAATGATTTTAGCGGCAGGCAAGGGTACGCGCGTGCGGCCCCTGACCTATGATTTACCCAAGCCGATGATCCCGATCCTGGGCAAGCCCGTGATGGCTTACCTGGTGGAGCACCTGGCGCAGCATGGCGTGACCGACATCATGGTCAACGTCAGCTATCTGCATGAAAAGATCGAGGAATATTTCGGCGAGGGCCACCAGTTCGGCGTGCGCATCGGCTATTCCTTCGAAGGCTATACGAATGACGCTGGCGAGGTCGTGCCTCAACCGCTCGGTTCGGCCGGCGGCATGAAGAAGATCCAGGAGTTTGGCGGCTTTTTTGACGACACGACGATCGTGCTGTGCGGCGATGCCTTGATCGACCTGGACCTGGAAGCGGCCCTGCGCGAGCACCGCCGTGTCGGCGCGCTGGCGTCCGTCATCACCCTGGAAGTGCCGTGGGACAAGGTGTCAAGCTATGGCGTGGTGGTCAGCGACGACGACGGGCGCATCCGCGCCTTCCAGGAAAAGCCGGCGCAGGCCGACGCGCTGTCCAATTGCGTCAGCACCGGCATCTATCTGTTCGAGCCGGAAGTGCTGGACCTGATTCCCTGCGACCGCCCCTTCGATATCGGCTCGGAACTGTTTCCCCTGCTTGTGGCGCAAGGCTTGCCCTTCTATGCGCAAAAGCGCCAGTACAACTGGATCGATATCGGCAGCGTCAAGGATTACTGGGAAGTGCTGCAAAGCGTGCTGATGGGTGAGGTGGCCCAGTTGCACGTGCCGGGCACGCAGATTGCCGATGGGGTATGGGCTGGCTTGAATACCCGCATCGACTGGAGTGGCGGCACACGCATCGAGGGGCCCGTCTACATCGGTTCGGGCTGCCGCATCGAGGCGGGCGCGACCATAATCGGCCCCAGCTGGATAGGCCACGGCAGCCATGTCTGCGCCGGTGCCGAGGTGGTGCGCAGCGTGCTGTTCGAATACACGCGCGTTCTGCCTGGCGTGGTGCTTGATGAAATGATCGTCTTCAAGGATTATAGTGTCGACCGTGCCGGCCAGATGCGCCATGTTTCCGACTATGAGAAAGATGCCTGGGGCAATGCGCGCGACCGGCGCAGCCTGCGCCGCGATGAAACACCGCCGGCCCTGTATGCTGCCCAATAAACTGTTTTTGAAATGAAACCATGAAAATTTATCCAGTCATCCTGTCCGGCGGTTCGGGCACCCGTTTATGGCCGCTGTCGCGCGCCGTGCTGCCCAAGCAGTTGTTGCCGCTGGTAACGGACAAGACCATGCTGCAGGAAACGGCGCTGCGCGTGACCAGCTTGCCCAACCGCCGTGCCGGCGATAGCGGACTGGCCGATTTCGAGGTCATGCCGCCGCTGGTGGTGTGCGGCAATGAGCACCGCTTCATGGTGGCCGAGCAGCTGCGCGAGATCGGCTTGCCGCCGCTGGGCATTTTGCTCGAGCCCGTGGGACGCAACACGGCGCCGGCCGTGGCCGTGGCCGCGCAATACCTGCTGGCCATCGATCCGCAGGCGCTGATGCTGGTCTTGCCGGCCGACCATGTCATTACCGACGTGGCTGCGTTTCACCAGTCTATCGCCCAGGCGGCGCTGCTGGCGGCCGACGGCGCGCTGGCCACCTTCGGCATCGTGCCGACGGCGCCGGAAACGGGCTATGGTTATATCCGCAGCGGCGCGCCAGTGAGCGCTGGCGCTGCGGGCTGCAAGGTCGAGCGTTTCGTGGAAAAGCCGGACCTGGCCACGGCGCAGTCGTTCCTGGCCGCCGGTAATTATTTCTGGAACAGCGGCATGTTCATGTTCCGTGCCGAACGCTATCTGGGCGAGCTGGGGCAATTCCAGCCCGCCATGCTGGCCGCCTGCGAAACGGCCGTGCGCGACGGTTACCGCGACCTCGATTTCTGCCGCCTGGAAGAGAAGGCTTTCGCCGCCTGCCCATCCGATTCGATCGACTATGCTGTCATGGAACATACGGCGCATGCGGTGGTGCTGCCGGCCGCCATCGGCTGGAGCGATGTCGGTTCCTGGTCGGCCCTGTGGGAAGTACAGCAGGGTGATGCCAACGGCAATGTGGTGCGCGGCGACGTGTATCTCGATGGCGTGAGCAATTGCCTGGTGCGCGCCGAGCGCCGCATGGTGGCCGTGCTGGGCGTGCAGGACTTGATCGTGGTGGAAACGGACGACGCCGTCCTGGTGGCGCACAAGGACCAGGTACAGCGCGTGAAACAGGTGGTCGATCACTTGAAGCAGGCAGGGCGCAGCGAACATGTGCAGCACCGCAAGGTGTACCGCCCGTGGGGCAGCTATGAAGGCATCGATATCGGCGAGCGTTTCCAGGTCAAGCGTATCACGGTCAATCCGGGCGGCAAGCTGTCGCTACAGATGCACCACCACCGCGCCGAGCACTGGGTGGTGGTCAGCGGCACGGCCAGCGTCACCTGCGGCGAGAAGGTGACCTTGCTGACGGAAAACGAATCGACCTACATTCCCATCGGCATGACCCACCGCCTGGAAAACCCGGGCAAGCTACCGCTGCATTTGATCGAAGTGCAGTCGGGCAGCTACCTGGGCGAAGACGATATTGTGCGCCTGGAGGATGTGTACCAGCGCGTCTGATGCCGGCCTGGTCGTTGGCGCAGCGTCCTTAATCGTCAACCGGCGCTGGATGCATGACATCTGGAATGCAGTCGCTCTTGATGATTTTTCCAGGGTTTCCTGCAACGATAGAGTAGGGCGGGATGTTTTCATTCACGACGCTGCCGCCAGCAATACGGCTACCGCGCCCAATCGTGATACCGCCCGTAATGATTGCATGTGGTCCTACCCACACTTCATCCTCCAGTATCGGGTAGCCTGTCACGCGCGTTCCGTCGGCGCTAATGCGATCGCGCCGCCCAAGCGTTACGCCATGGAATAATGTAACATTTCTGCCTATGGTTGCCCCTGGACTCATGACCATGCCCCATCCATGCGTGAGCGCGAAACCGGCGCCAATTTTTGTCTGCCATGGAAAATCCACGCCGGCCATTGATGCGGCGCATCGATGTAGTAGTTTGCAGACCGGCAACAGCAGCTTCCCTGCGCCTTTCGTATTGCGCGCCGCCTGGCACAGGCGGGCCGTGGCCACCACCCGGAATGATCTATTGCGTATCGCCGCCTGGAGCGTCAACAGCGCGCTGCTGCGGCCATATTGACGGTAAGTATCCGCCTTCAATTCCATCCATGCCGACATGCGCGCTCCACTGCGTTAAAAACAGGTTAACAAAACTTTAATAATTGTAACCGTATCCCTACAATGGCGGTAGTCGAAAAGCATTTTAAGTGTTTAAAAATAATGCCATAAGGAAATTATTAATTAGAGATAGTGCAACATAAAAAATTACTTTATGCTATGATTCTTCCCGGTTTGATAAGATAAATTCATGTGGATGCAGTGTCATCCGCAATCACGTTCGGTGGAATCGCATGAAGAAAAATACTTGCTCGGCGCTTGCAGCCCTGGCGTTTGCTGGTTCAGTTTTATTCTCGCAGGCAGCTTTTGCGGCTCCCGTGGACATCAGTTCCGTGCCAGGCGCCGTGAAGCTGGCTGCTGGCGGTTCGCTGACGTTCAGCGACAAATTCAAGAATAATCAAAAAAGCAATTTTTTCAATGACCTGTTCACGTTCGATGTGGCGCATGCCAGCGATCTGAACCTGGTGTTGACGTCGCGCAGCAGCAGCGCCACGAATGGTTTGAAACTGACGGGTTTTGGCTTGTACAGCAGCGTCACCAATAATCTGATGTTGGGTGGTAATCAGTTGCTGAGTGGCATAGACGATAAGTGGACTTTGTCGTACAGCAATTTGGCTGCAGGCTCCTATTACCTGAAAGTTAGTGGCGATGTCGTTTCCGGCACCGGTGGCGCCTTCAGCGGCAATGGCAGTCTGGTATCGGCCGTGCCGGAGCCAGGCACTTATGCCATGTTGCTCGCTGGCTTGGGGCTGTTGGGTTTCATGGCGCGTCGCCGCCAGAAAAACGGCTGAATCCTCCCCAGCACTGCCTGTCCGCAGTGTCGTTCGCATTTTATCCCGCGGCCAGCTTGAACTGGCCGCAGCACTCTTGGTGAAAAGTATGAAAAAATTCCTTAAATCTCTGTTCGTGGCAGCCATGTTTGCCGGTAGCAGCCTGGCCGCCCACGCGGCGCCAGTCGACCTCAGCAATGCGTCGGTCGACCTGACGCAAGATTTGCTCGACTACTCGAGCGGTGAACTGCTAGGCTCTTTCTCGCTGGCAGCGGGCCAATTGGCCGGCGCGGCAAATAACTTTTTCAGCGACAAATATACCTTTACCGTGACGGGCTTGAATGACCTGAGCGCACTGGCTACTTCGCTCAAGCCTAGCCCCAACTCGGGCCTGGTCATGACAGGTTTTAGCTTGGGCAATGCCAGCGGCATCCTGTTCCAGGGTTCGCCTGATCTGATCAACTTCACTGCGCAAGACCAGGCATGGACCTTGAAGTCCGGTTCCACCCCTCTGGCAACGGGCAACTATTTCCTGCAGGTCGATGGCTATGTCGCGTCGGCAGCCGGCGGCAGCTATAGCGGCAACCTGGCGGTCACGCCGGTGCCGGAACCCGAAACCTATGGCATGCTGCTGGCGGGCCTGGGCCTGGTGGGTTTTGCGGCGCGACGCCGCAAACTGCAGGCCTGAGCATCATTTTGTAAGCATGAAACGGAGGCTGCGGCCTTCGTTTTTTTCGTCCCTCGGACGCAAGACGCTATAATCATCGGGCATAGTTGGCGGCTGCGGCACGGCTGCTTCGATTCTCCCTCACATCCACGATACCGACCATTGCGTACCTATCTTTGTTTCTCGCTGGCGCTGGCCGCTGGCACTGTGCATGCCGATGCCGCATCCGTGTCGCCTGGATTGCAACCGTCGCAATTGGCCGTGGTCATCAACGATGCCGAACCGAATAGTGTCGAAGTGGGCGAGTATTATCGCCAGGCGCACGCCATTCCCGCTGCGAATGTTGTACACGTCAATATTCCCAATCGTCCACGCAAGCTCAGCGCAGATCAGTTCGCGCAATTGAAGGAACGCATCGATGCACAACTCAAGCCTGGCATCCAGGCGGTTCTGATGGTGTGGAGCGCGCCGTATGCGGTCGAATGCAACTCGATCACGTCCGCCTATACCTTGGGCTATGATGCGGCGCAATGCGCCAAAACCTGTGATGCTGGCAAGCCCAGCACGTATTTCAACAGCAATGTGAGCCAGCCGTTCAGCCAAATCGGCATGCGCCTGTCGATGCTGCTACCCATCGATTTCGTGGAAGAGGCGAAGGCTGTGGTGGACCGGGGCAAGGTCAGCGGCTTTTCTGTGCCGGCGGCCAGCGCCTATTACTTGAAGACCAGCGAAGGCGCGCGCAATAGTCGCGCTGGATTGTTCCCGTCACCCGGCGCCGTGCGCCAGCGCAAGCTGACCATCAAACACCTCAATGCCGACAGCCTGGAGGGCGTGCAGGATATCATGGTGTACCAGACCGGCATGGCAAGGGTGGCCAAGCTTGACACCTTGCGCTTTTTGCCAGGCGCCCTTGCCGACCACCTGACTTCGTTTGGCGGCGATTTGCAAAGTACGGCGCAAATGAGCAGCCAGCGCTGGCTGGAGGCAGGCGCCACCGCTAGCTATGGTACGGTCAGCGAGCCGTGTAATTATTGGCAGAAATTTCCCAACCCGACCGTGCTTCTGCGCCGCTATCTGTCGGGCATGACGGCGCTGGAGGCGTATTGGGGCAGTGTCTCCTGGCCGGCCCAGGGTTTGTTTATCGGCGATCCGCTGGCGGCTCCGTATGCCGTCTACCGGCGTTGAACGCTGATCGTGAGCTTGTTACTTGTCATTTTGCGAAAAAAAGAAGCTCTGACGAGCTTTTTTATGTCTTGCTGCCTGCCTTGCTGCGTCCGGCAAAGGCCAGTAAGCCGAGGCCGACCATCAGCATGGCCCAGGTTTCGGGTTCTGGCACGGCGGGAGTGACGGAGGGCACGATGGCACCGCCGCCCGTGTTGCGACCGCTATCGATGCCGCCAGTCGAACCGCCACTGCCCACGCCGCCATTGCCTGCCGGCGTACCCGCCTCATGGCCGGAAGACATAATGAAGGGGACATATTCGCTGCCCACGCCAATGTATGCGCGCCCCGCGCCACGGTAGCCGCCCGCATCGTCTATCGGTTGTTTTTCCTCGACGGCGACAAAGTCCCGCGTACCGAAACGGTATTCGCCGCCAGAGCGGCCTGCGCGCGCGCCACTGCCCATCCCGGTATCGTCTTGTTGCCCCTGCAGGCTTGCCAGACGATGTCCCATGTCGCCAGATTGTGGATAGCGCAGTATCTGGTCGGACTCGCCCTGGCCAAATTCTTGCGCCTGGCTCGTGCCATCGTTAGTGCGCGCACCGAAGCCGATGAAGCCGTTGACCAAGCTGCACGCGCTGTAGGTGCCGTCGAGGTCGGCGTCGTTGGCCTTGGCATTTGCGCCGGAGGTACTTGCTTGGCAGCCTTGTTCATTCGCGTTCGACGGTTGCTGTGCACTTTGCGCCTGTACGGAGCCGCCGTACAGTGCCAGCGCCGCAGCAAGAACCAGGGCGCTCGTGGGGAATTGGATGATGGTTTTTAACATAGCTGGTCTCTTAAGAGTATCTCCCAAACCCGCGCCTGTGCGCATGACATCCGGGAGTGGATTTCTGGCAGCTCCCGCCATGCCGCCTTTGAGGGCATCGCCGGATCTGCAACTCAAGGTGCGGGCGTGGATGGGGCCTGCTTTTACGGTCCTTGCTGCATGTGATTTTAAAGCAATAATTCCTTGTCAGGATTAAAACTTATTTGCATGAAATATATCATATTTTTCTCGTCAGCGCTTCCCTTGGCTAAATGAAAAGAATTTTTTGTTGTTTAGAAGCTACTTATTTTATTGGCTGGCGGTAAGGGATTTACTCCATTCGGCTTAATCAAATGTCATCAAGTCGTCATCCCGCGCCTTTAATATGCAAATAACAAGTCTGAAATACTTTTGTTAATTGTGGCGCGCCGGCCGATCATGTGGGACCGGCGTCATTTATCTACCGACCGGGACCCTCATGCACACCTCGTTTTCCCCCTTGCGCACGCCGCTGCGCCTGACCGTCATGGCCACCCTGCTGGCCAGCCTGTCCCTGCCAACCGTGGCCCTGGCTGCTTCAGATGTTGTCATCAGCCAGGTGTATGGCGGTGGCGGCAACAACGGGGCGCTGTACCGCAACGATTTCATTGAACTGTTCAACCGCGGCGCCAGCTCCGTGAACCTGAGCAACTGGAGCGTGCAATACGCGTCCGCTGCCGGTTCGAGCTGGGCCGTGACGGCCTTGCCGGCTATCGATTTGCAAGCGGGCCAGTATCTGCTGGTCCAGCAAGCCAAGGGCGCGGGCGGCACGCAGGACTTGCCTGCGCCGGATGCCACGGGCGGCCTGGCCATGTCGGGCACGGCTGGCAAGGTATTGCTGAGCAATAGCAAGACGGCGCAAACGGGCGCCAGCCCCACGGGCGCCGCCGTCGTCGACCTGGTCGGTTTCGGCACGGCCAACGGCTTTGAAGGCGCCGTGGCGCCCGCGCCATCGAATACTGTGTCGATTGCGCGCGCGAATGGCGGCTGCAGCGACACGGACGACAACAGCGTGGACTTCGCCGCCGGCAGCGTGACGCCGCGCAATACGGCTTCGCCGCTGAATGTGTGTGGCGGCCCCGTGGTGCATCAGATCATTACCAGCTGCCCGGCCAACCTGGCTTTGGCCGTAGGCAATGGCGGCAGCGCCGTGCTGCGCGCGGCCGATGTCGACGGCGTGGTGAATTCCGCTACCTTGAGCTCGCCCGCCGTGGCCGGCATCAGCCTGGCCAATTTCAGCGCCGCCGGCGTTGCGGGCGAGAGCGCCAGCGTGAGCCTGCTGGTGGCCGCTGGCGTGCCGGTGGGTATTTATCCTGTCGTCGTGAACTTCAGCAACGACCAGCAGCAAAGTGCCAGCTGCAAAATCGATGTCGCCGTGCAAGGCCAGGCCGCCATCAGCCACACGATCCCGCAAATCCAAGGATCGGGCGCGGCTAGCCCGTACGCCAATTCCGTGCAGACGACGCAGGGCGTGGTGACCCTGAAAGTGGGCACCGGCTTCTTTATCCAGGATGCGGCCGGCGATGGCGACCCGTCGACTTCGGACGGTATTTTTGTGTACACGGGCGCGACGGCTACCACCGTGCAGCCGGGCGAACTGGTGCGCGTGACGGGCACGGTGGTCGAATACACGCCCACGGGCGCGAAAAATTCCTACACGGAATTGAAGGACGTGACGGCCATCCTCACGCAAAGCGCGGGCCACAGCGTCGTGCCGACGAATGTGACTCTGCCGAACGAAAAACTGGCCGCCGTGGAAGGCATGCTGGTGCGCTTCACGCAACCGTTGACCGTGTCGCAAAACGCCTACCTGGGCGCGCGCGGCGAATTGAGCCTGTCGGCGGGACGGCGCGAAGTGCCGACCAACCGCCATCCGGCGGGCTCCGCCGAGGCACAAGCCTTGATCGCCGCCAATGCGAACAACCTGATCGTGCTCGATGATGGCATTTTCGTCACGCCGCCCACCATTCCGTACATTGGCCAGGATGGCACCGTGCGCAGCGGCGACACGCTGGCCGATCTGACGGGCGTGGTGGACTTTGGCGCCATCGGCGGCGGCGGCGCTGCATACAAATTGCAGCCGACGCAGACGCCGCAATTTTCACGCGACAACCCGCGCACGGGCAGCCCGGAACTGCCGTCCGGCAACGTCAAGGTGGCCAGCGCCAACGTGCTCAATTTCTTTACGACCTTTACCAATGGCAATAACGTCTTTGGCCAGACGGGGCAGGGCTGCACCGTGGGCGCCTCGACCACCAAGTCGAACTGCCGCGGCGCCGACAACCTGGCCGAGTTCGTGCGCCAGCGCGACAAGATCGTGGCCGAGCTCAAGGCCATCGATGCGGACGTGGTGGGCTTGATGGAAATCCAGAACAATGGCGAAACGGCCGTCACTTACCTGGTCGAGCAGTTGAACGCAGCCATCGGCGGCGTCACGTATGCCGTGGTACCGAAGCCGGCCGCCACAGGCACGGACGCCATCCGCGTGGCCATGATATACAAGCCAGGCAAGCTGGGCCTGGTGGGCGGCGCCTTGTCGGACGCGAACGCCATCAACAACCGTCCGCCCATGGCACAGACCTTCCGTGCCGGCAATGGCGAGAAATTCTCGCTGGTCGTCAACCACCTGAAGTCGAAGGGCAGCTGCCCGTCAAGCGGGCTGGACGCGGACCAGAACGATAGCCAGAGCTGCTGGAACGCCACCCGCGTGCAGCAGGCCCAGCGGCTGGTGGGCAGTTTCGTGCCGCAGGTGGCCACCGCCGCCAGCGACGCGGACGTGCTGGTCATCGGCGACCTCAATTCCTATGGCGCGGAAGACCCGATCCAGGTCATCACGGGCGCCGGCTTCGTCAATGAACTTGAGCGTTTCGTGCGGCCGTCCGGCATGCCGTACTCGTATGTGTTCGGCGGCCAGAGCGGCTACCTCGACCATGCGCTGGCCAGCGCTTCGCTGAGCCCGCAAGTGGCCGGCGTCGCTGAATGGCATGTGAATGCGGACGAGCCGGAAGTGATCGACTACAACATCGACTCGGCCAAGCCGCAAGACTTGTACAACGCCTTGCCCTACCGCGCCTCGGACCACGACCCTGTCGTCATCAGCCTGGACTTGCAGCCCGCCTACCGCGACATCACGGCCGCTGTGGCGCAGACCAGCTCGGGCCTGACCTTCAACCGCGTGACGCAAAAGTACACGGGTACGTTCTCGTTCACCAACACGGGCACGAGCGCTCTGGCCGGCCCGTTCCAGGTGGCGTTTGGCGGCTTGCCGGCCGGCGTGACCCTGGCGAATGCCACGGGCAGCCATGCGGGCGCCGCGTATGTCACCGTCAACGCGGCCAGCCTGGCGCCGGGAGCGACGGCCTCGTTTGCCGTCAGTTTCACCAATCCGTCGAAAGTGACGATCCATTATTCCGCCAGCATTTTCGCCGGCAACTTTTAAGGACACCATCATGTTGACAAGCAAACTCCATCTGACCCTCCGCCGCGCCGTGCTGGCCGCCGTGCTGGCCGCCAGCAGCAGCCTGGCGCTGGCGGACCCGCTGGGCTACCGCGTGGAAATCGACACGCGCCAGTTCTCGGGCGCAGGTTTCCTCGACTTCGCCTTTATCGCCGGCAACAGTCCCGCGCCGGGCGCCAGCGCCGTGCTCAGTAATTTCTCGGGCGCGTTTGGCGCGCTGGCATCGCAGGAAGGCAATGTCAGCGGCAGCTTGCCCGGCACCTTGACCTTCGGCAATAGCGGCGCCTACAACGACTGGTTTCACAACGTGACCCTGGGCGGCAAGTTCGGTTTCAACATCGTCTTTGACGGCGACTTCCTGCACACGGCCGGCAACGCGGGCACGACGTTTGGCGTGGGCTTGCTCGACTACACCGGCATGGCTTACCTGGGCAATGCGAATGGCAACTTGCTGCAATTCGAACTGACCCCGCTCAACGGCGGCTTGCCCGCCAGCATTACGGACAGCACGTATGCGAGCATCGCGACGATCTCGGCCGTGCCGGAAGCGTCGGAATGGATGATGCTGACGGGCGGCCTGGCGCTGATCGGTCTGGCCTTGCGCCGCCGCCAACCTGCCCCACGCGCATAATCTTTCCAGCCTGGACACAGCGCGTTCATGGCCCGCTGTGTTTTTTTTGTTTATTTATTTGAAATAGCTATAAATCAGGAAACTAAATTGTATTGGTCAGCGTTTTACGCTTGATGCATAGTAAAAAACTTGTCGGGCAGTCTAGTTTTTCATGGACTGCCGCCAACTTTTTTCGGGAGATGCATCGATGCCTGGCCATATCCTGGTGCTGGACCCTGCGCCCGCCATGCAAGCGCTGCTGGCGCATAACCTCGTGGGAGCCGGTTACCGGGTCAGTTGTGCCCTGGAGGCGCGCGGCGCGCTGGCGCTGCTGGCGGCCGACCCGCCCGACGTGCTGCTGCTGGAATGGGAACTGCCGGATGCGTCCGGCATCGCGCTGCTGCGCCAGGTGCGTCAGGATGGCGCGCTGTGCGACTTGCCCATCATCATGGTCAGCGCGCGTGACAGCGAACAGGACAAAGTGCTGGCGCTGGAAAGCGGCGCCGATGATTACCTGTGCAAGCCCTTCGGCCCCCGTGAAATGCTGGCCCGCGTGCACGCGCTGCTGCGCCGGCGCGCACCAGCGGCCTTGCGCGCCGCCACGACCGTCTTGCGCCTCGATCCGCGCACCCGGCGCGTGACGGCCGGCAACGTGCCCGTCAACTTGGGCCGCGTGGAATTCAAGCTGCTGCATTTCCTCATGGATCATCCGGGCACAGTGCATAGCCGCGCGCAATTGCTGGACCAGGTGTGGGGCCATGCCGCCTACCTCGACGAGCGCACGGTCGACGCCCATGTGGGGCGTTTGCGGCAGGCCCTGCAGCCGGGCGGCTGCGGCCACCGCATCGAAACCGTGCGCGGCAGCGGCTACCGCTATCTGGCGTTTGACGCGGCCGTGTGCGCATGATGCTGCTGACGGGGCGGGAGCAGGAATACCTGCTGCACGCCATACTCGGCGCGCATGGCATCGCCGTGCCCGGCGATTTCTTTTTGTGGAGTCAGGGGCCGCTGCAAACGCTGTTGCCGCACGACATATTAATGTGTGCGCAACTGGATGCCGATGGTGCCGTGCTGCGCAGCGAAGCGTGGCACAGTGCCGCGCCCGATCACGCGCAGCTGCGCCAGCGCCAGGACCGGCTGGCGCACCTTGCGCTGGCCTGGCGTGCGGGTGGCCAGGGGGCTGCCGTCATCGACGGCGTGCTGGTGCATGGCAGCGTGGGCGATGCCGGCGGCAGCTTTTTTGCCCTGTTCGCCATGGGGGACGTGGACGCGGCGCGCCAGGCGTACGCGCTGGAATTACTGCTGCCGTATCTGCATGTGCACTGGCTGGCGCTGCAAGGCAGCCAGCGTGCGCCCCTGGCCGGTCCGGGCGCCAGGCGCGCGGCCAGTGCGCGCGAACTTGAAGTGCTGCATTGGGTACGCGAGGGGAAGAGCAATGACGAGGTCGGGCAAATTCTCGGCATCAGCGGCGCCACCGTGAAAAGCCATTTGCAGCGCATTTACAAATTACTTGGCGTGAGCAACCGCACGCAGGCTGTGTCGCGCAGCATCGCGCTGCGCCTGCTCAGCCATTAGCGCTGGTCCTGCGGCCTGGCCTGCATCTTTTCATTGCCATTCCCGCCGCCATCTTGCGTGTGTTCGACGGTGCCGGGCGACACCCTTGCCACGTCCGGGCTCGCTTGCAGACGCGCCACTTCGGCTCGTGTCAGCATGGCGGCAAAGCCATTGAAGGTCACTGTGTAACGGTATTGCACGGGGGCATCGGGCACCAGCGCCAGCACGGCGCGCTGCTGCGCTTCCAACTGGGCCGTGTAGCGCCGCGCGGCGTCGCTGTTCGTATCGAGCCCATGCACGCCGTCCGCTTGCGAGGCCAGCGGCGGGGCGCGCAATTGCACCAGATAGGACAGTCGCGCCGCAGCGGCCTGCGCCGTGACAGGCAGTGCATGGATGCCGGCCATGCCGGCCAGGATGGCAATACTGAGGCGAAATGCGGACATGCAAGCTCCTTTGGCGCGTGGCGTATGCAAGCCGCCCATGCGCCGATTGTACGCGCCTCGCGCATAAAAAACGCGCCCCGCAGGGCGCGCCGTGTCACCGCTTGGAGCGAGATCGTTACAGCTTGGTGTCCGCTCTCACGTTGCGCTGGCTGGGGACGGCCAGCGGCAACGGGCTGTTGGTTTCCACCGACAGCACGGTGGTGGACGCCGCCGCGTTGTTGCCATCGAGGAAGACCACGCCGCCCAGGTAGCGCTTGCCCGTTTCCAGTCCCGACCAGCTGACGCCGGCCGTGGCGCTGCCACCCACGTACACCTTGCCTGGCAGCGTGGCTTTCAGGTTGCCGCCCTTGTCGGCTGTCGTGACGACGGCCGACGACAGGCCGAAGCCGGTCGATACGCCATTCGCCAGCTCGTAGCCGATGACGCACACCTTGTAGCCGCCTGCCGCCGGGGTGGTCACGGTAATAGCCTCGTTCGAACCGGCCGTGGCCGAGGTGGCGACTGTCGCGCCGGCGCTGTTGAGTAGCAGCAAGTCGAGGTCGTTGCCGGCGCCTTCGCTGGTGTCGCGGTCAAATGTTTCGAAGCGTGCCACCACCGTGCTGGCGGGAATGTTGACATTGACCACGCGCACGCCGCTGCCGCCTGCCTTGCACGCGGCAGCCATCTGCGTCAGCGTGTCGACGCTGCCCGGTGCGGCCTGGCTGATGGTTTGCTCGCTGCGCGCCACTTCCTTCAGGCCGCCCGTCGCGGCGCCGACCTTGCCGGCAAAACCGGTGGACAGGGTCAGCGACCGCAGGCCGCTGACCCTGTCGGCCTGCAGCAGTGCCGGCGACTGCACCGCGCGGCCCGAGCGGGCCGTGACGGGGCTGCGTACCGTGTGCACGCCGTCGCTCCACACGAGGGCGCCATACTGCCAGGCGTTGTCCGGCGCCGTGGTGCGCGTCAGCGTCACAGTGAAGGACTTGGTTTCGCCGGGCGCCAGCGCCAGGGTGGCTGGCGCTACCGCCACGCTGTAGCCGCTGAGCGAGGCGCTGGCCGTGTAGGTGGCGCTGCTGCTGCCCACGTTGGTGACGCGGCGCGTCACCGTTTGCGTGCCCAGCACGTTGCCGATGGTGATCGACGGCATGTTCAAGTTGTAGCCGGCCAGGGTGCCGCCCGCGCATTCGGCCGTCATGCCGACGCCGCACATGTATTTCTTGTAGTCAGCCAGGCTGGCGTCATATACGAGGCCGGGATCGGTGGCCTTGTTCGGCGTCACGTGGCCGGCGCCCTGGCCCCATGGCAGGATGCCGCGCGCGTCGCCTGCCTGGATGTCGGGCAGGGTGGTGCTGCCGGTGGTCATCAGGGCCGATTTGATGGCGGCCGGGCTCCAGTCAGGATGCTGCTGGCGCAGCAGGGCGGCCAGGCCGGCCACGTGCGGGCTGGCCATCGAGGTGCCTTGCAGGAAGATGTAGGCTTGCGCAGGCACCAGACTGCCATCCTGCACGGCATCGCGCTGCGCGCGCGACAGGGCAGGCGAGCCGCCAGCCAGGATGTCCACGCCAGGCGCCGTGACGTCGGGCTTGAGCAGGTTGGCGTCGTACAGGTTCGGGCCGCGCGACGAGAAGTCGGCCACCACGGGCGCGGCAGGGCCGTTGCCATTGGTGACGAAGCGCGAGATGGCGGCCGTGGCCACGCCCGTTTGTGCCTGGGCGTTGATCAGCGCGCCATCGGCGGCGCTCACGTGCACGGCCGGCAGCACGTGCGGGTCGGACACCAGGCCCACGCCCGTGTCGACCAGCACCATGCCGGCGCCGCCCGCTTGCAGCACAGCGACGCCCTTGTCGGTGCGCGCCGTGGTGCCGCGCAGGCAGCTGACGACCTTGCCGGCGACCTTGGCCGGATCCAGCAAGGCCACGCCGCCATTGTCGCCGGCGCGGTAGCACAGCGCCAGTTTTTGCGCATCGGCGCCAGGCAGGCCTGCATCCTGGGCGCGGATCAAGGTGGTGGCTGGCAGCGGGTTGTAGTTGAGCGAGGCACCCGTGTAGCTGGCGCCGTTACCCAAGGTCACCTTGGCCTGGTTGGCGCGGTTGTGTGTCGAGGCGGCCACCGTGGTGATCCACGGGCTGACGTGGGCTACCGTGTTCGCCGGTCCCGCGTTGCCGGCCGAAGCGGCAACGAAAACGCCGGCATTCGAGGCATGCAGGAAGGCTTGCTCGACGGGGTCGTTGACGCTGCCACCGCCGCTGATCGAGTAATTGATCACGTGTACGCCATCCTGTACGGCTTTTTCAATCGCCGCCACGCTGTCGCCGCCGTAGCAGCTATTTTTCGCGCCCGTCGGCTGGGTAGCCAGGTTGTAGGACCAGCACACCTTGTAGACGGAAAGGCGGGCGCGTGGCGCCACGCCGGAAATCGCGCCCAGCGGCGAGCCGCTTACGGTGACGGGCACGCCCGCATTGCCACCCGCGGTGGACGAGGTGTGCGTGCCGTGGCCGCCTTCACCGCTGGGGTCGCCAACGGAATCGCGTGGCGAGGTGAATTCGCTCCAGTGCTGGATCTTGTCCGTCTCGGTCAGACGCACGGCGTTGAAGTATTGCGCGCCGAGCAGCTTGTTATTGCAGTGGTCTTGCGTAAAGCCTTCGCCCGTCTGGCAACTGCCCTTCCAGGTGGCCGGCGCGGCGCCGTATGCCAGGGTAGCGTTGGGATCGAAGGTCGGGGCGCCGTTGGCATCGACCTTGTCCGCATACGACAGGTTTTCCGGCCACACGCCGCCATCGACGATGCCGATGATGATGTCTTCGCCCGCATGCTGCTTGCCGCCCAGCTGGCTCCACAGGCCGCCCGGCTGGTCCAGGCCCAGGAAGGTCGGCGTGTAGTTCGTTTGCAGGGTGCGCGGTTCGTCGGGGGCGATGCTGGCCACTTCGCCGCTCGCTTGCAGCTGGCGCACTTCGGCGTCGGTCAGCAGGGCGGAGAAGCCGTTGAGGACGATCTTGTACTGGTATTGCACGGGCGCGGCGGCGACGAGCGCTTGTACCCGGGCCTGTTTCTGTTCAAGGTAGTCGCCGTACAGCTGCACTTGCGTGCTGGCCAGGTCGAGGCGGCCGCCGGCGGCAGGCTGGGTGGCGCCCAGGCCTTCCACCGAGCCGGTGTAGGAGGCGATCGGTTTGTCGGTCAGCTGCACGATGTAGGGACGGCGCAGGTCGTCGGCGTGGGCCTGGAAGCTGAGGCTGGCAAACAGGCTCAGCACGGCGAGCGAAATGGGACGCAAGGCGGGACGGAATGTCATGTAGGGTTTCCTGGTGGCGGTAGCGGGAATCGAAAGGAGCAAATCAGGCTTGCTGGCGGCGGCGCGCCGCGAAACCGATGCCTGCCAGGCCCAGCAGCAGCATCGCGTAGGTCGATGGCTCCGGTACCGAGGCGACGATATTGTCGAGCGCAAACTGGCCCTTGTTGGTGCTGAAGGCATTGCAACTGCCGGCCGTGTTGCAAGTGAAACCGAAGAAGGCCAGCGAGGCGAATTGCTGGTTGCCGAAGCTGGCGCTGGTGTTGTAGTGCTGGAACTGGAAGCTGCCGCCCACTGGCCCGCCCAGCTGGTATGTTTCATACAGGGAAGAACCGTCAGCGTAGAAGCCTTGCACGCGCAGCAGACCGGCCACCGCCGGATAGGTGACGCCCTGGGCGTAGCCGATGAAGCTGGCGTCGAAGCCTTGCAGGCTGACGCTGCCGCCCGGGTTGAGTGGATCAAGGTAGACGATGCCATCGTTGAGCGATGCATAGTAATTGCTCGTATTGTTGGTCGGGCACGCCATGCCGCAGGCGGCCGGATCCGTGCCGTCGAACACCGCGCCGACCAGGTCGCCGTAATTGGCGCCGGCCACATTCGATGCGCCCGTCAGCAGGAATTTTCCGATTTCCAGAGCGTCGCCATGGCCGACGAACTGGCTATCCAGATTGTTAAAGTTGATCACGTCCGCCATGGCGGCGGGGGCGCAGGCGGCGGACAGGGCCAGGATGGCGACGCCAGTCAACTGCTTGGCGGAGAAGGGACTTGCTGCGGAAGCTGCCTTCGAATGCACGATACGAGTCATGAATTTTCCCTTGGTGATTATGTAGGATGCAATATGTTTTGCGTCTGGGGTGCTCTTTCCTGCGTGGACGGATAAGACCAATACGTAGAAAATTGATTTTTACTATAGCAAAAGAGGCAATTCTATTGTTTGATATTCTTTCAAATTTAATTTGAAGGTTACAAATAATGAATGAATAAAATTCACCACTCACTATGATTTCGTAACCAGGAGTAGATGGTTTTCGCATTGAAAATAGTTGAATAATTGACCATCCTGTCAAGCGCGCGCGGCGCCGTGGCGGTTTCGCGCACACTGGATGGTTTCCGCAGGAATTTGTTGTTCACAGTACAAAGAAAAGATTGTATTAACTATAACCGGCATGGTAGGCTGATAAGCATCAGGCAAACGCGTGTCGCCCGTGCGTGGCCATCCGTTGCGCGCAGCGACGCAATGTATTGAAGGTAGGCAATAAGGAGTTACCGGATGCATGCAGCACACAGGCAGAACCTTGCGGCGACGCGCCAGGCGCGTGGCTTTACATTGCTCGAACTGTTGGTCGTGATCGTGATTATCGGCTTGCTGGCGGCCTATGTCGGCCCCAAGTATTTCGCCCAGCTGGGCAAATCCGAAGTGACAGTGGCCAAGGCGCAGATCGAGGCGTTTGAAAAATCGCTCGACACCTACCGCCTCGACGTGGGGCGCTACCCCACCACGGAAGAGGGCCTGGCCGCGCTGCTGGTCGCGCCGCCCGCCGCCGGCACGCGCTGGAATGGGCCCTACCTGAAAAAGGCCGTGCCGCTCGACCCGTGGGGCCATGCCTACCAATACCGCGCACCGGGCAGCAAGGGCGAATATGACATCGTCTCCATGGGCAAGGATGGCCAGCCGGGCGGCAGCGGCGAGAATGCCGACATCAGCTCGCAATAAGGCCCGCACGCTCACTCTTTCGCCACGGACACGCCATCATGCAGTTTGAAGTACGCGCGCTTTCCACGGAGCAGGCAGTCGCCACCTTGCACACCTGCGTGATCGATGGCCGCGACGAAGCCGACGCGCGCCGCCAGGCCGAAGCGCGCGGACTGTTCGTCAGCGCCATCCGTCCCCTGCGGGCCACGCCGTTCAGCGCGGCCGGGCGCCAGCGCGCGCGGGCGCTGCCCCTGTTGCTGTTCAGCCAGGAATTGCTGGCCTTGCTCTGTGCGGGCCTGGGCATCGTCGAGGCGCTGGAAGCCTTGCTGGAAAAGGAAGCATCGCCGGCCACGCGCAGCGTGCTCACGCGCCTGCTGGAAGGCTTGCGCGAAGGCAAGCGCTTTTCCGCCGTACTGGCAGAGCAAGCCGAACTGTTTCCCCCTTTGTACATCGGCATCGTCAAGGCGGCCGAGGGCACCAGCGACTTGCCGCGCGCGCTGTCGCGCTATATTGACTACCAGCAGCGCATCGATACGGTGCGCGGAAAAATCGTCAGCGCCGCCATCTATCCCACCATCCTGCTGGGCGTGGGTGGCGGTGTCAGCGCCTTCCTGATTAGTTACGTGGTACCCCGTTTCGCCGAGGTCTACCAGGGCGCCGGGCGCAACCTGCCATGGATGTCGCAAGTCATGCTCAGCTGGGGCCAGTTCGTCACGCAGCATGGTGTGCTGCTGTTGCTCGGGCTGCTTATCACCGGCAGCGTTGTATTGACGGCCGTGCGGCGCGTGCTGCGCCATGGCGGCGTGGCGCGCCTGCTGGCGAAACTGCCCGGCATCGGCGAGCGCGTGCGCATCTATGAACTGTCGCGCCTGTACCTGACCCTGGGCATGCTGGCCGAAGGCGGCATTACCATCGTGCAGGCGATTACCACCGTGCAAGCGATGGTCTCGCCGGGCATGCAGGCGTCCTTGCAGGGCGCGCGCGGCGCCATCGAGGCGGGCCAGCCCCTGTCGTCGGCCTTCGAGCAGCATCAGTTGACGACGCCCATTTCCCTGCGCATGCTGCGCGTGGGCGAACGTACGGGCGACATGGGCCCGATGCTGACGCAGTCGGCCGCCTTTTACGACGGTGAAATCAGCCGCTGGATCGACCGTTTTACGCGCACTTTCGAACCCTTGCTGATGGCTGCCATCGGCCTGGTCGTGGGCGCCATCGTGATCTTGCTGTACATGCCCATCTTTGACCTTGCCGGCGATATTTCATGATGCAAACCGAATCCGTGCCCACCGTGGCCATCGACGCTGCGCTGCTGCAGCGCGCGCGCGCCCTGAGCCGGGAATCGAAGCGCAGCCTGGTCGAGGAATTGCAGCAACTGAGCGGCATCGAGGCGCGCGCCGTGGTGCGCGAACTGGCGCGTCCGTTCGACCTGGGCGTGCTGGAAACGGCCGACATGCTGGCATATTCTCCCGCGTTCGACCTGCTGCCCCTGTCGCAGGCGCTGGCGCGCCACTGCGTGCTGCTGCGCGCCGCCGACGGCCAACTGGTGGGCGTGATCGCCGACCCGTTTGACCTCGACCTGCAAATCTGGCTGGGCGCGCGCGCAGGGCAGGGCGGTTTGGGCATCCGCCTGGCGCTGCAGTCCGACATCTCCGCCTACCTGTCGAAGCAGGAAGAGTCGGCGCGCGCTGTCGACAACCTGCTGCCCGGCGCAGCGAATGACGCGCGCCGCGACGGCAAGACGGCGGCCGTGCTGTCGTTCGCCAGTGTGTCGGAAGCGGCCAGCCCCGCCGTCAAGCTGGTCAACTCGACGTTATATGACGCGCTGAAGGCCGGTGCTTCCGACATCCACCTGGAAAGCACGGCCGGCGGCCTGGCCGTCAAGTACCGGGTCGACGGCGTGCTCGATCACGCCACGTCCGTCAACGGCATCGAAGTGGCCGAACACATCATCTCGCGCCTGAAAGTGCTGGCCGAACTCGATATCGCCGAGCGCCGCGTGCCGCAGGACGGCAGCTTCCGCGTCGAATCGGGCGGGCGCGAAATCGACTTGCGCGTCTCCATCATGCCCAGCATCCATGGCGAGGATGCCGTCATCCGCATCCTCGACAAGCGCGCCATGATCGAAGCATATGGCGCGCTGACTCTGGAAGCGCTGGGCTTTGATGCGCCGTCGCTGGAAGCCCTGCGCGCATTGGCGCAGGAAGCCTACGGCATGCTGCTCGTCACCGGTCCCACGGGGTCGGGCAAGACCACGACCCTGTATGCGGCGCTGACGGAAATCCATAACGGGCGCGAAAAGATCATCACCATCGAAGACCCCGTCGAATACCAGCTGCCCGGCATTTTGCAAATTCCCGTCAACGAAAAGAAGGGACTGACCTTTGCCAAGGGCTTGCGCTCGATCCTGCGCCACGACCCCGACAAGATCATGGTGGGCGAGATCCGCGACCGCGAGACGGCGGAAATCGCCGTGCAATCGGCCCTCACGGGCCACCTGGTGCTGACCACCGTGCATGCGAATAATGTTTTCGACGTGTTCGGCCGCTTCACGCACATGGGTATCGACCCGTATGCGTTTGTCTCGGCCCTGAACGGCATCTGGGCACAGCGGCTGATCCGCACCAACTGCCCCCATTGCGCCACCGCGTACACGCCCGACGATGGTGAGCTGGCTAGCGTGGGCCTGGCGCGCGCCGACGTGGCAGGCTATGAATTCAAGCAGGGCAAGGGCTGCGGCGACTGCCGCGGCACGGGCTACAAGGGCCGTCGCTCGATCGCCGAGATTCTCGTGCTGACCGATGAAATCCGCGAACTGATCGTCGATAAAAAACCGATCCGCCAGATCAAGGCGGCCGCGTATGCGAACGGCACGCGCAGCCTGCGCCTGGCGGCGCTGGATTTGGTCAAGCGGGGCGCCACCACCATCACGGAAATCAAGAGGGTCACCTTGCATGCATAGAGGTTTTGGACAAGCATTGCGCCTGGGCGTGGCAGCGGGCAAGGTAAGCTTGTGGCGCAGCAGCCGCTGGCGCGCGCCCGCCTGGACCTCGTTGGGCGAAGCCGCGTATGTGCCGGACGCCGGCCTGGGTCTGCATGGCGACTTTGCCGCCCTTGGACAGGCATTGGAACAGCTGCTGCCGGTGGATGACTACGCGGGCTGGCCCCTGTCCGTGGTGCTCGACGATGGGCTGGCGCGCCTGTGGCAAGTGGACATACCGCAAGGCGCCGCGCGCCTGGCCGACATCGAGGCGGCCGCCGCGTTGCGCTTCCAGTCGCTGTATGGCGATGCGCCCGGCCTGTGGCACAGCAGCAGTGCCTGGGATGCGCACGCGCCGTTTTTCTGCGCCGTGCCGCGTGCGCTGCTGGCGCAGCTGACGCGCGTGGCGGCCGCACGCAAGTTGGCCCTGATTTTTATTACGCCGCAGTTTGCGCGCCACTGGAACCGCTGGCACGGCGCGTTGAAACCGGGCGCCTGGTTTGGCCAGTTGCAGGAGAACGTCTTGACCTTGGGCGCGCTGCACGATGGCCGCCTGCATGCCGTGCGCGCGCTGCCCGTCCCCCCAGACGCCGGTCATGGCTGGCTGGTGCAGACGCTGGCGCGCGAGGCGCTGCTGCAAGGCGTGCCTGCGCCGGCGCTGCTGCAACTGTGCGGCGCGCCGCCAGCGGGCTGGCTGGCACAGGCGGAAGCGTTCAACTGCCAGATTTTCTCCACACCAGACGGGGAAGGCACCTTGTCGCCAGCCGCTCGGCTGGCCCGCAGCGGAGGCGTGGCATGACGCGCCTGGATATCGATTTTGCGCCTCCTGGCTGGCGCCGCAGCCTGCACCGCGTGCCCGCATGGGCGTGGTGCGTTGGCGCGCTGGGCGTGGTGCTGACCGTCACGGCGGCGTACAGTGGCAGCGCCGCACTGCAGCGCCAGCAGCTGCGCGAGGGGCAGCTGCAGCGCGCACAGCAGCGCGTGATGGCTGCCATGCAGGGACCGGCGCCTGCACCGCAAGTGCCCATCGCGCCAGCGCAGGCGGCGGCCGTGAATGCGGCCATCCTGCAATTGAACCTGCCGTGGCGCGATGTGCAGGATGCGCTGGCCAGCGCCACGCCGCCCGGCATCGCGCTGCTGGCGCTGGAACCGGATGCGCGCAAGCGCGTGCTGAAGATCACGGCCGAGACGACCGGCAGCGACGCCATGGTGGCCTACATCGCGCAATTGAAGCAGCAGGAGCTGTTTGGCACCAGGGTGCAGCTGCTGCGCCATGAAATCAACGCGCTCGATCCGAACAAGCCCCTGCGCTTCCAGCTCGAAGCGCGCTGGGGCACGCCGTGATGGCCATCGACCTCGCGATCGTGCGCCTGCGCGCGCAACTGCTGCTGCGCCGCCTGGGCGCGCCCGCCTGCCTGGCCGTGGCCCTGCTCGCGCTGGGCGCGGCCGCCTGGGTATGGGCCTGGCAGCAGCGGGCCGTGGCGGCGCAGCTGGACGCGCGGCCCTTGCCGCAGCCATCGCTGGCCGTGGCGGCTGCTGCGCCGCCGGCGACGGCCAGCGAGAACCTGGCGCGCTTTTATGCCGCTCTGGGACAGCAGCGCCACGCGGAGCAGCAGGTCAAGCAATTGTTCGACCTGGCCGCGAAAAACGGTTTGCTGCTGGCGCAAGGCGAATACAAGAGCGGCTACGACAAGGCCAGCAGGGTCGCTACCTGGCAGGTGACCCTGCCGCTGAAGGGCAGTTATGCGGCCGTGTGGCAGTTCGCGCTGCAAGCGCTGCGCGCCGCCCCCTTCGCCTCGCTCGATGAACTGAGTTTTCGCCGCGAGCAGATCGCCGATACGGAACTTGAAGCGCGCTTGCGCCTGACCTTTTATTTGACGGACAGCGCGGGAGAGGGGCCATGACCCTGCGCCATTATCTGATGCTGGCCGGCGTGCTGGTCGCGGGCGCCTTGCTGCTGTTCGGCGAGCGCCAGCCCGTGATCGAGGTGGCCGAAGCGGTCGAGCGGGCCGTCGCGCCCGCGCGCCATACGTCCGCCAAGGCGCCAGCCGCGCAGCCGGCCATTCTGGTGCTGCTGCCGCGCAGCGAAGTGGCGGGCGAGGATGGCGACACCTTTGGCGGCGCCGGTAGTGTCTTCCAGAGCCAGAACTGGACCCCGCCGCCGCCGAAAATGGCGCTGACGGCTGCGCCACCGGCACCGGCGCCGATGGCGCCGCCGCTGCCCTTCGTCTACCTGGGCAAGGCGGCCTCCGATGGCGCCTGGGAAGTGTTTTTGTCGCGCGCCGACAAGACGTATATCGTGCGCGCCAGTACCGTCATCGATGGCGCCTACAAGGTCGTGACGATCGCGCCGCCCGTCATGACGCTCACTTATCTGCCGTTGAACCAGGTTCAGCAGCTCAACATTGGAGTACTCGAGTGATGTCTCGTTCCTTTTCCTCGGCGCCGTTGCTGGTGCTACTGGTGCTGTTGGCCGGCTGCGCCGGGCAGCAAGCTTACCGCGACGGGCGCGAGTTGCTTGCGCAAGATCACATCCCGGCCGGCCTGCAAAAGCTGCAGGAAGCGCTGCAGCAAGACCCCGGCAACGCGCAATACCGCAGCGCCTATCTGCAGGCGCGCGAGCGGGCCACCGGCAGCCGCTTGCAGCAGGCCGAGCGCCAGGCGCAGACGGGGCAGGGCGACCTGGCGCGCGCCTCCTTCATGAGCGTGCTGGAAATCGATGCGCAAAACGAGCGCGCCAACAGCGGCTTGCGCGCGCTCGAACGCGAGCAGCGCCAAGGCAAGCTACTGGCCGAAGCGCAGAAAGATATCGAGGCCAAGCGCTACGACCCCGCGCGCCAGCGCCTGAACGCCATCCTGACGGAACAGCCAAGTCACGCCGGCGCGCGCGCGCTGCTGCGCGAGGTCGACGAGAAGACGGCGCCACCCATCGTCGAATCGGGCCTGGCCAAGTCGTACAAGCAGCCCATCACCATCGAGTTTCGCGACGCGCCGTTAAAACAGGTGTTCGAGCTGATCGCGCGCCGCTCCGGCCTCAATTTCGTCTTCGACAAGGACGTCAAGGCGGACGCGAAAACCTCGATCTTCCTGAAAAACAGCACGGTGGAATCGGCCGTGTACTTCCTGCTGGTGACGAACCAGCTGGAACAGCAGGTGATGGATGCGAATACCATTTTGATCTATCCCAATGTGGCGGCGAAATTGAAGGAATACCAGGAAGTGCTGGTGAAAACCTTCTTTTTGGCGAACGCGGACGCCAAACAGGTGGCCAACACGCTCAAGACCATCCTCAAGACGCGCGACGTGGTGGCCGATGAAAAGCTCAACCTCGTCATCGTGCGCGACACGCCCGAGGCGATCCGCCTGGCCGAGCGCCTGATCGCGCTGCAGGACGTGCCGGAGGCGGAAGTGGTGCTGGAACTGGAAATTCTCGAAGTCAAGCGCAGCCGCCTGCTGGAACTGGGCGTGGCCTGGCCATCGAGCCTGACCCTCACGCCGCTTTCCACCTCGGGCGGGATAGGCCTGACCATCAGTGACCTGAATAAGCTGAACCAGCGCAGCATCGGCGTGAGCGACCTGTCCGTGACGGCGAATGTCAACAAGACGGACGGCGACGCGAACATCCTGGCCAACCCGCGCATCCGCGTGCGCAACCGGGAAAAGGCGAAATTCGTCATCGGCGACAGGGTGCCCGTGGTGACCACCACCATTTCGCCGGGCACGGGCGGCTTCGCTTCCGAATCGATCAGCTACCTGGACGTGGGCTTGACGGTGAACGCCGAGCCGACCATCTATTTGAATAATGAAGTGGGTATCCGCATCTCGCTCGAAGTGAGCAACCTGGGGGCGGCCACCATCACCAGGAGCGGCTCGACCCTGTACCAGATCGGCACGCGCCAGGCCTCGACCATGCTGCAGTTGAAGGATGGCGAAAACCAGGTGCTGGCCGGCCTGATTAACAATGAAGAGCGCAGCTCGGGCAACAAGGTGCCGGGCCTGGGCGACATTCCCGTGCTGGGACGCCTGTTCGGCAGCAGCAAGGACGACAGCCAGAAGACGGAAATCGTGCTGTCGATCACGCCGCATCTGGTGCGCACGGTGCAGCGCCCGGAAGCGAAGGAATCCGAATTCTCGGCCGGAACGGAAGGCAGCTTCCGCCGCCGTCCCGACATGGCGGCCAAGGCGCCCACGCAGATGCCGGGTACGGTGATCGTGCGTTCCGGCCCCTCCGCCGTCGGCATGCAGCCGGCGCCGGCGCAGCCGCTGATGGCGCCGGGCCAGGTGCCATCGACCTTGCCGCAAAGCGTGCCCGCGCCGGAAGTATCTCCGTTGCCCGAGCCGGCCGCGTCGCCTTTGCCGATATCGTCGGGCCAGCCCGTGCCGCTGTCATCAAGCCAGCCGGTGCCGGTCGCCAAATGAGACTGGCGCGCACGCACGGCGGTTTTACGCTGATCGAGCTGCTGGTAACGCTGGCCATCCTGGGAGTGCTGGCTACCCTGGTGGTGCCCGTCACGCAGGTGGCCATGCAGCGGCGCCAGGAGCAGGACTTGCGGCGCGCGCTGCGCGAGATCCGCCAGGGACTCGACGCCTACAAACGGGCCGGTGACGAAGGCCGCATCCTGCGTGCGCCAGACGCCAGCGGCTACCCGAAAAGCCTGGAATTGCTGGTCGAGGGCGTGCCGGACCAGCGCAACCCGAAACGCAGCAAGCTGTTTTTCCTGCGCCGCGTGCCGCGCGATCCGTTCAACGGGGACGCGGGCTTGAGCGATGCGCAGACGTGGGGCAAGCGCAGCTACGCCAGCGAAGCGGCCGAGCCGCGCGAGGGCGACGATGTGTACGACGTGTATTGCACATCCGGCAAGGCCGGCTTGAACAACGTGCCTTATCGTCTATGGTGAACCATGCCCGCTGAAAACGCCCGACACCGCAGGCGCGGCTTCACCCTGATCGAGTTGCTGGTGGTACTCGGCATCGTGGCGCTGCTGCTGACCCTGGCCGTGCCCCGTTACTTTCCCAGCCTCGACAAGGCGAAGGAAACCGTGCTGGCAGACAATTTGCGCAATTTGCGCACGACCATCGACCAGTTCCACGGCGATACGGGCCGTTATCCCGATACTTTGGAGCAATTGGTGGAAAAGAAATACCTGCGCGCCATGCCCGTCGATCCCATCACGGACAGCGACAGCAGCTGGCTCATCGTGCCGCCGCCCGACGACACGCCGGGCCAGGTGTATGACGTGAAAAGCGGCGCGCCCGGCAAGGACCGCAGCGGCACGCCGTTCGCCGACTGGTAGCGGCCATGCACCGTTCTGCGCGCCGCCAGCGCGGTTTTACTTACCTGGGGCTGATCATCCTGGTGGCCATCCTGGGCCTCGTGGGGGCGGCCGGACTGAAGATGGGTTCCCTGCTGCAGCGCCAGGCTGCCGAGCAGGAATTGCTCGACATCGGCGCGCAGTTTTCCGACGCCTTGTACAGCTATGCGGTCGCCACGCCGCCGGGCCAGCCACAACAGCCGCCGACCTTGGCAGCCTTGCTGCGCGATCCCCGCTTTCCGCAAGTGCGCCGCCATTTGCGCAAGCTGTTTGTCGACCCCATCACGGGACGCGCCGAGTGGGGCTTGCTGTACCAGCCCGGCAGCAACGGCATCATTGGTGTCCACAGCCTGTCTAAGGCAGAGCCATTAAAAATTGGCAATTTCGACGTCCGGTTTGCCGGATTCGAAGGCAAGGCCCATTTTTCGGAGTGGCACTTCATGGTCGATGCACAAGTGCAAGCCACCCGCGCTGCGGCGGCGTCAGCCATGCCGGCCGGCGACGCGCCTGCCACCGCACCCGCCTTGTCGGTGTCACCGTTGTTTTTCAAGCCTATTGCTTCACCGCAAGAAGAGCTGCCGCCAGAGCCTGTTGAGCTGCTTGAACCTCAAAGTTCTGCAGAAAGCCCGCCCGAGTCGGCGCTTTTGCCGTAAAGCGGGGTAAAAACAGATCAATGCACGAGTAACTATTTTCACCAAGAAAGTCATAGATGTTGGCAAATATTTCACTATGAAAATACTTATATTAAATGAAATTTCGATAAAATATTTATAAGTAATTTGATGCATTTATGCTACCATCCTCATCAGTACTTCCGGTACTAAAACTATTGGTGGCCTGCGCATTGCAGCCATAAATTACTTTTTAAGGGATAAGCTATGAAATTGAAATTTATCGCTGCAGGCATTCTGGCAGCAGCATCGTTCAGCGCATCGGCAGCAACCTACGACCTGGGCATCCTGGATCCAACCGGTTCGGATACCTTGTCGGCTTTCACGACCAAGTTCGCCATCAATTCGGATATCAATGATTCGTGGACTTTCCAGTTGCTGGCCCCATCGTCGACCTCGTTCGGTGCATTGCAAACGTTCTCCGTTGCTAACGGCGCGATCAAGGATTTCGCCGCTACCCTGGTCGGCTATGGCAGCCTGGCCAAGAGCACGGCTAACGGCATCCAGAATCTGAGCTGGGCAGGTCAATTGGCCGCAGGCACCTACACGGTGCAAGTCTCGGGCCTGACCCTGGTAAAAAATGTGCAGTACGTAGGCACGGTTTCGGCCCTGCCAGTACCAGAACCAGAAACCTACGGCATGCTGCTGGGTGGCCTGGCGCTGGTTGGCGCCGTGGCACGCCGCCGCGCCAAGAAAGCTGACTAAGCTTTCGCCGCAATGAAAAAAACCCGCCTCGGCGGGTAATGCCGTTCAGTTAAGACTGGACGGCATTTTTATTTTGGGGCTTGTAAACGCCCGGACCAGCTGTTAACCTGTATGGCTATGCTCGATGACACTCTCCATTTCCTGGCAAATTACCTCGAGGCACCTGACTGGCGCCGACTAGGGGAACATTTGCCGGTCGAGTGGATTGAACA